>NZ_JBFAZD010000007.1:0-398472 GCF_040681655.1 Streptomyces sp. NPDC051662 | reverse complement strand
GTACTGGGGTGCCCCTCCGCCTTGCGATCGCACGCACCGGACGCCGCAGGCCCCGCCCTGCGGGCGGACGGCGCTACTTTCGCAACACGCCCTAGGGCGCGGAAGCGGGGGAGCCGGTTGAGCGCCGCCTCCCGCGCCGGCCAGTCGAAGCCGTCCGCCCAGTAGGCCACGAGCTCGCGGAGATAGGCGACGTCGGTGCCGAGCGACCACCCGGCGTCCTCGGGCGTATCCGGCCAGCGCGTCGCACGCAGCCGCGTACGGAGGTCATCGAGTGCCGCGGGGGTGGCCCGCGGGGTGAACGGCTCGGGGCGAAGCGGGGCATCCGGCATGGGGCGCACCTTACAAGCCGCCTCGCACGGCATTACGCGAACGCGCTGACCAGGCGCCCGAGGCGGCCGTCGACGTACCCCGGCGCTCGTCGGCTCAAGCGCCGGGAAGCAGTCGTGTGTCGGCGCCCGGCACTCCTTTGGTCCACCAGTGGTCGTAGCGTCCGTAGGCCCTCGGATCACGGGTGGCGAGGAACGCGATGAGGGAACCGGCCTCCGCGGCAAGTCCCTCCCAGACATGGCCCGGAAGGGGATGGAAGGCGGTGGCCTCGATTCCACCGTCGACGGCACGCCAGACGCCGGCGACGTAGCCATCGACCAACAACGTGGGCAGCACATCGCCGTTCACCCGTGTCACGCGCTTGCGGTAATCGGGCGGGACGACGCGGCTGCGATCGGCGTAGGCCAGCAGGGTGCTGTCCCACATCGCCATCAGTCTGGGTGGAGCGGGGGTGTCCTCGGCCGGCCGTGGCGCGCCGGGGATGTCGTACAGCACCGTGCCGCCCGGGCCTTCCAGTTGCTCGAACTCGTCGGCGAGCGCGTTCACCGCCGCTCTGACCCGAGCCCGCTGTACGAGCGCGAACTGCGCCATGTCCGCCACCGACGCCGGCCCGAAGCCCTCCAGGTAGCGGCGTATCAGGGTCCGCAGACTCGCGTCGGCGACGTCGGGATCCGCCAGCACCGGCCGGGTGGCCGCCGCGACATACGACGCCCGGGTCTGGAACGACCAGGGCCCTCCGGTCGGCGCGTGCCACAGCGGCGCGTACTGCCGCAGCATCCGCTGGGCCGCCGACTCCATCGGTGCGCCCAGCCGCTCCCCCAGCCAGCCCCCCAGCTCGGCGGGGGTCCGCGCCCGGTCGGCGTACTCCAGGAGATCCGGGACCAGTACGGTGGCGTCGTCGGCGGTGAGCCCGGACGCCGTGAAGCGCGGGTCGCCGAGCCTGGAGCCGCGCAGCGTCGGCTCCATGGCCTCACGGAAGGTCCGGTAGTCCTCGGCGTGGACCGCGTGCAACGTGATGCGCATCAGCGTCGCCTTGACCGTCCGGTGTCCGGCGAGGGCCGCGTCGAGGCCCGCCGGATCGAATCCGCTGAGTCGGTTCCACAGCGCGATGTACGGCGAGGCCGGCTGCTGTGCCTGCAAGGCGACCACACGTCGCACCGCGTCCGCGACATCGAGCGGCTCACGGCCCAGCAGCAGTTGTCGGGCGAGGGTGGCCCGGTTGAGCGCGTGCGCGGTGATTGTCATGCCGGGATTCTCTCGTCCCGTCGGTCACGCGGAACCGTCGGCCTCCGGCTTGGCCGTCCTGCTCGGGCGGCCTGGCCGGCCGTCTCGGGTGACCGGGCCGTCCGTCTCGGGTGATCGGTCCTGTACGTGGCCGCTCACCGCCGTGCACGCCCCGGAGCGCGATCCGCGCTCCGGGGCATACGGCCACCCCCGTCCAGGGTTCCGCGCCGTGTGTCAGTCCACGAGCATGACGTTGAGCGGCACCGCTCCGGCCGTCGGCGCGAACGCGCTGCCGAAGTTGCCCTCGACCTCCGCCTTCTCGGCGGTGTTCGGGTAGGGGTTCGTGCAGGCGGTTCCCGCGGTGGAACCGGACATCAGGCTCGAACACGGACCGGGCTTGCGGTCCGGCAGGCCCAGGATGTGGCCCAGTTCGTGAGACGAGATGCGGATCGTGTCGTAGCCCTGGTCCACGGCCTGGCGTCCGATGTAGACGGTTCCGTTGCCCAGTGAGGTGGTGATGGCGCGGGGCCAGCCGTTGTCCGCGAGGACCCGTATGTTGGCGCGCTGCCCGGCCGCGGACGGCCGCAGTTCGACAGCGTCGACAACCTCGTTCCAGATCGCCGCGCCCCGGTCGACCGCGGACCTGAACTCCGCGGAACCGCTGGCGTCGTAGGTGACCACCCGCGCGGCCGAGGCCCTGTCCGCGGCCGTGTCCGCGTCGGCGGAAGGAGCGGCCACGGCCTGACCACCCACCAGGGAAAGGGTCAGGGTGACAGCGGCGACAAGCCCGCGGGTCAACTGAGGAACGTGCATGATCGGCCTCCTTGGAGGAGAGATTGGACGGCTATCGATGGTCGTGCACATGACATGAGTTCCTCTGCTCACTGCCCAGGGAGGACTGACACCAATCCGTCAACCCGGCGGCCTGATCCGCGGCGGCCCCGCCCGCGCGGCCGACGCCACCGTCACGGCGTCGCACGGCGAAGCGCCGCCGGGCGGGACCGGTACGCGCCCCGGCCGTGGGCGGGGGCGCGCGGCATCATCCCGTGGCGTCACCTTCGGCACGGGCCTGCCCCGCGAGCACCTGGGACAACCGGTCGCCCACGACGGGCGCGATGGCCTGGGCGTAGGTCTCGGCGACATGGCTTTCGTCGCGGTAGACGAGTGTGTCGTCCACAACGATCGGGCAGTCGCCGTTGGGTGCGCAGAACCAGGGCTCGGGGTCGATGACGGTCACCCCGCTGGAGGCCGCCGCCAGCCGGCCGGCCTCTCTGCGGGTCGGGTCCCGGAACACCTCGGCCGTGGTGGTGGCACATGTGGTCAGCCGCAGCGGGTACGACGCGGCGCAGTCGACCGCGTCGGCCTCTGGCCAGGGTGTGTCGAGGACTTCAACCACCCGGGCCCCGGTTGCCGTGAGGCGCTGGAACGTCGTGCGGTACCCGGCCGTCCACTCCTGAAGGGGATCGAGCCCGGTGTCCGCCAGGGTGCCCGCGTCGGAGGACGAGGCGATCACGAGGAAGGGGCGCAACTCGTCGATCCTGGCGAGGGCGTTGTTCCGCCAGATGTCACAGGAGCGGTAGGGCTTGTGCGCGTTGACGGTGGTCACCGTCGCGACCTTGCACGACGCCTTGGTCAGCGAGACCAGCCGCCAGTGCTCGGTACGGGCCAGACGGTCCAGCGCCGGAAACCACTGGGCGGCGTGGGAGTCACCGAAGATCACCACGACCTTGTCGGAGTCCCGGTCGCCGAAGACGCACGGCCGAGCGCTCGTGCTGGTGTAGTTGGCGTGGCAGCCGTCACGGTAGATCGCCGACCGCTCGCCCTTGACCGCGCCTATCCCCGGCGTGAGGTTGCTCGGCAGACGCGCGGGGGCGGTTCCCAGCAGCTCCGTCAGCCGCCCTTCGGCGTCCGGCGCGGCCCGCAGGACGTTCTGGAGTACGGGCGCGGCCACGCCGGAGTCGATCGCGGGCGGAAACGCCCCCGCGACCAGGGCCAGCGACACGGCCCCCGCCGAGAGGCCCGCGCCCATGCCCAGCGCTCTGCCCGGCCGACGGCGCAGAGCCGGATGGAACCGCACCGGGTTCTCCACCAGACGGGACGTCGCCCACGCGGCGAGCAGGGCGACGGCCATCAGAGCGCACAGCAGCGGAAGTTCCGGGCTCATACGCAGCGCCGTCGGCGCGATGACCAGGAGCGGCCAGTGCCACAAGTACCAGCCGTAGGACAGCCCGCCCACCCATACCGCGGGCCGCAGCGCGAGCAGTCGCCCCGCGCCGAACCGGGTCGGAGCGCAGCCGCCGGCCAGGATCAGGGCGGTTCCCAGCACCGGTAGCAGCGCGTGGTACCCCGGGAACGGAGTGTCCTCGCCGAAGGCGCACGCGGCGATCAGAACGCAGACGAGCCCGACCCAGGTCGCCGGAGCGGCGATCCTGGCCGGGAGTCTCTCCAGCCGGGTGGCGCCAAAGGCGAGCAGGGAGCCGGTCCCGAGCTCCCACACGCGGGTGTGCGGACCGAAGTACGCCCAGGACGGCGAGGACGCGGTGGTAAGCAGGCTCAGCGCGAAGGAGGTCACCGTCAGGACGGCCGTCAGCAGAACGGGCGCGAAGGCGTACCGCCGTGCCGCCATCCAGCCGACCAGCAGAAGGAGCGGCCACAGCAGGTAGAACTGCTCTTCGACGGCGAGTGACCAGAAGTGCTGGAACGGCGAGGGCGGGCCGCTTTGGGAGAGGTAGTCGGTGCCGGTGAGGGCCAGCCGGATGTTGGCCGTGTAGAGGGAACTGCTGAGGGCGTCACCCACGTAGTCGGCGAACCGGACTTTGGAGAGATACAGCCACGATCCGGCGAGGGTGGCGATCACGACCACGGTGGCGGCGGGCAGCAGGCGCATCGCTCGGCGGGCGTAGAAGTCCCTGAGGGACAGCCGGCCGGTGGAGGAGTGCTCGCGCAGCAGCATCGACGTGATCACGAATCCAGAGATCACGAAGAAGACGTCGACGCCGATGTAGCCGCCGCCGAACCGGGCCACTCCGATGTGGGAGAGGACGACAAGGGCCACCGCCAGGGCGCGCAGCCCTTGGATGTCCAGCCGCAGGTGTGCGGCGCCCGACTTTCCTGGTGCGGTTCGGCGGGGCGGCTCTGTCGCGGGAGGCGGCGGCGGAAACGTGGTCATGCCCATTACTGACCGGTGGGCGCCCACCGTTCCGGTGAGAGAGATCACAGAACCGGCGCCGGCCCGTGCGGTCACGGCGTAAAGACGCCCCGGACGGGGCGCCCGCCATGACGTACGTCACAGTGCCGCGCGCGAACGGGGTCCCCGATCCGGCGCCCGGCGCGGGCAACGGACCGCTCTCGTCGGCCGATCCGGGATGACCCCGGGGGCGGGCACGGTGGTGTCCGGCCCCGGGGCAACTAAGGCCACCCTTCCCTGTCGCGGGATCGCCTGGTAAAGATGGCGGGGTTCCGTCGACACATTGGAAGTTTCGCAATGAATCAGGACAATGACATCGGCCTCATACCCTTCACGATCGACCTGACCTTCGAGGAAGCCCGACGACGGGCGGAGGTCGTGGCCGCGCTCGGGCCCGACTGGGACCCGGTGGCCGCACTCCGAGGCGAGGACGAGGCGTACGCACTCCTCTACTCGGGCCTTGACGCCGAGCAGCAGCGCACCTACGACCTCCTCGTGGCGGCCGGTGTCCTGCCGAGGGAGGAGCCCGGCGGTGCGGCTTCCCATTGACCCCCAGGCGGACATCGCCCGCCGCGCCTGGGTGGCCTGCCCCGCCTGCGACGACGCCCGTCACTGCGCGACCTGCGCCGACCGTCGCAATTGCGGTGAGCACTGGCGCTATCTGATCTCCAGCAGCGGACCGGTCGTCCACCTTCAGTGCCCGCGATGCACGCACATGTGGTCACTGAACACCCGGCCGGGCGTCACCTGCCGCGACGACAGCTCCCCCACCGCCTGACCGAGGGCCCGCCTGACCAAAGGCCCGCCGGGCCCGGATCTCCGTCCGGCGTCAGCTCCACGCCCGTCGTTCCCGGCCGTGCGGGTCGTCGATCCGGGTCCACTCGGCGTCGACGCGCATCGTGGCCCGGCGCCCGCTGTCGTACGGGTCCCAGCCGGGGTCGCCGGTCCTGGCGAACCGTACCCAGGTCCCGTGCACACGGGCGGCGAGATCCGCGGGGGGCTTGTCCGGGCCGAGCAGGCCGCGCCGTCCGTGCAGCCGGGGAAGACGCGCGAGGTCGAAGACGAAGGGGAGTTCCACCGCGTGAGAGGCACCGAGCTCGCCGTCCAGGGCATGGGAGCGCCACGCGAACTCGTAGCGGAAGGTGCCGGATCGGGGGTGGGCGGCATGTGCGTCGGCCAGGGCCCGGCTGCCCGCGCCGAACAGCGCGTCGCCCATGATGGCGGAGCGCAGCTCGCCGAAGGACGCCCCGGGGCGCGCCTTTCGGTATGTCTCGACGAGCCGTGCCGGATCCGCGTGCGAGCGGGCCGCCGCCGCGTCGACGTCCATGGCGGTCGAGGTGGAGTAATGGCCCATGGGGGCCAGATAGAGGTTTCCCTCCTCGCTGTTGGTCCCGATGAGCAGGTCGACATCGGCACCGAGGCCGGCGGCGACGGATACGGCGGGCTGCGTGTCGAGGACCAGACTGAAAGGGCTGAGCCCGATCAACGGGTCACTGTGCGTCTCGGTCCGCAGGTCGATACCGGCGAGCCGCGAGGCCGCCTCGACCAGCCGCTCGTCGGAGATCTCCGCGAAGGCGTCGACATGGGGTTCGACGCCCAGGGCCTCGGCCGCCGCCCCGGTGACACGGGCGGCCTGCTCGGTCGTGAACGCGCCCAGGCCGCTGCCGCTCTGGACGATCGCGCGGCGGAAGAGGCCCATGGCCTCGGGGGTGGCGAGGACGCCGCCGACGATCGTCGCCCCGGCCGACTGGCCGAAGAGCGTGACATTGCGCGGATCGCCACCGAAGGCGGCGATGTTCTCCCGCACCCAGCGCAGCGCGGCGACGACATCGAGCAGACCGCGATTGGCGGGCGCTCCGGGGACATCGAGGAACCCCGCGATACCGAGCCGGTAGTTCAGGGTGACGAGGACGACGCCGTCGCGGGCGAAGGCGGAGCCGTCGTACACGGCGGACCGCGTCGATCCGGCGACGAATCCTCCGCCGTGCACGAACACCATGACGGGCAGGTCGCCCGCCATGGCCGCGGGCGTCCACACGTTGACGGTGAGGTAGTCCTCGCCACGGCTCCAACCGGCGCCGAAGTAGGGGGACATGTCCATATCGCCGAGCGTGCGCGCGGACTGCGGCGCGTTGGGCCCGGGCACGGTGGCGTCTCGTACGCCGTCCCAGGACGTGTGCGGCCCGGGCGGCGCGAATCGGCCGGCACCGAGGGGAGGCGCGGCGTACGGGATGTTCAGGAAGGCGGTGATGGCGTCCTGGCGCAGGCCGCGGACCGCCCCCCGCGCGGTGGTCACGACGGGTTCGGGGTGGTGGTTCACTACCGTGCCTTTCTGTGGGCCTCAGCCCTGTTCGGTGTACGGGGCGAAGGGCGCCCAGCCCTTGATGGCGAACTTGCTTCCGTCACGCACCACTTCCGCGGCGCCGTGACCGCCCAGATGCGCGGGGACCAGGAGTGCGTTGTTGTCGGCCGCCCAGCCAAGGACCTTGCGGCGGGTGGCGCGGGCGCCCGCGGGGTCCTCGCAGAAGCAGCTGTTGGCGTCGGGTTCGAGGATCTGCACCGGGCTGTGCAGCAGGTCGCCGACGAACACCGCGCGATCCGACCCGGACGCGAGGGTCAGTACGGAGGAGCCGGGGGTGTGCCCGGGGGCGGCGTCCAGGCGCAGGCCGGCGTCGATCTGATAGCTGTTCTCCCACAGGAGCGTCCGGCCGGCCTCGTGCACCGGGGCCACGCTGTCCTCGAAGACATTCTGGTTGCCGCGGCCGAGCACCGGCTCATGACCGTTCTCGGGATTCCAGAAGTCGAAGTCGTCCTTCGATATCAGATAGGTGGCGTTGGGGAAAGTGGGAACCCAATGCCGGCCGTCGAGATATGTATTCCAGCCGACGTGATCGACATGGAGATGCGTGTTGACCACGATGTCCACGTCCTCGGGTTCGACACCGGCCCGGGCGAGATTGGCCAGGAAGCCGGTTTCCAGATGGCTCCACACCGGTGCGTACGGGCGCTCCTTATGATTGCCCACGCCCGTGTCGATGAGGATCGTCCTGCCCTCACTGCGCAGCAGCCAGGTCTGGATCGCGGAGTTCACGATCGAGGTCCCGGAATCCAGGAAATGCGGGGTCAGCCAGGAGGCGCCTTCTTCCCAGACTTCCTTCGGGCTCTCCGGGAAGAAGGTGTCGGGGGTCATATCCACGGGACCGAAGTATTCCCGGACCCGGGTGACGGTGACATTGCCGAGCTCGATCTGCTCCACAGGGCTTCCTTGAGAATTCAGGGGATTTCCCGGAACCGTACGGGCGCCCACGCCGCCGTCGGTATCCGTCAGCTGACTGCACCCGCCCGAACGTGCTCCGGGCACCCGCCCCGGCGCTTGTAGCCTGGGTGGGGCACGGCACGGCGGCTCCGATCGGGAGCCATGACTCCCGGAGACTTTGTGGACGACGAGCACGCAGGGGATCCCGGTGCGCTCACGCGAGCGGAGCCGGACGCGGGGACGCCGATCGTCGGCCGGAACGCGGAGCTGACCCGTCTCTTCCGCGCGGTGGACTCGGCGCCGGCCGACCCGGTTCTGGTGCTCGTGGGCGAGGTGGGTACGGGGAAGAGCGCGCTGCTTGACGCCGCCGTGGGCCGGGCCGGTGCGAGAGGCACTCGCGTACTGCGCGCCGACGGGAGCGAGTCGGAGTCGAGCCTCGCGTTCTCCGCGCTGCATCAACTGCTGCGGCCGGTACGGGCCGAGCTGGACGGGCTGCCCGAGCGGCAGCGTACGGCGATACGTGACGCCTTCGGCGAGGGGCCGGCCATGACGGCGCCCGACCTGATGCTCATCGGGGTCGCCGTCCTGAGCCTGCTGTCGGCCCTGGGCGACCGGGGCCCTCTGCTCGTGGTGCTGGACGACGCGCAGTGGTGCGACCGTGCTTCCCTGGACGCGCTGTCCTTCGCCGCCAGACGGCTGCGGGACGAACGGGTCACGATACTGATCGGAGCCCGCGCCGGCGATCAACCGCCCGGATTCGACCGGCACGTACCGACGCTCACCCTCGGACCGCTCGACAACGCCGCGGCCAACCGGCTGCTGGACCTCCAGCCGGAGAGCCCCACCGGCCGGACCAGGACCCGCATCCTCGACCAGGCCGGCGGCAACCCGCTGGCACTGGCCGAACTGACGCGGTCGGCCGCCGTACACGGCACGGCCGTTCAGCCGCCGGCGGCGGGTCCGCTCCCGCTCACCGAGCACCTGGAGCGGATCTTCGCGGCCCGTCTGACCGGTCTCTCCGCCTCCACCACCCGGGCGCTGCTGCTCCTGGCCGCCATGGACAGTGCCGATTCCGCGATCGCCGTCTCCGCCGGGCTGCCGCCCGCCGAGGACGACGCATGGCCCCCCGCCGAGCGGGCCGGGCTGGTCCGGCGCACTGGTCGGGACATACGGTTCCGCCACCCGCTGGTCCGGTCCGCCACCTATCACGCCGCGTCCGCCGACGCGCGGCGCGAGGCTCACCTCGTACTCGCGGAGCTGCTGCGGGACGAACCCGACCGGCGTGCCTGGCATCTCGCCGCCGCCTCGCCGCGCCCGGACGCGGCCGTATCGGCGGAGCTGGAGCGGACCGCCGACCGGGCCCGTCTGCGCGGCGGCCACGCGGCGGCGGCCAAGGCCCTGCAACGCGCCGCGGAACTGGCACCGGGACGCGAGGACAGCGCCCGGCTGCTGGTCGAGGCCGCCGCGGCGGCCGTGTTCACCGGCGATATCGCCTGGGTCGAGGAACTGGCCGCCGCGGCACACGCGCGCACCGACGACGCGTCGCTGCTGGCCGCCGCGGCGGTGCAGGTCGGCCGACTGGCGGCGCTGACCGTCCGCCACACCGTGGTCTTCTCCCGACTGGCCGACGCCGCCGAGCGGTTGGCGCTCTCGCGGCCCGCCGTCGCTCTGGACCTGCTGGCCACCGCCGCCGTGGTCCGCTACTACTCCGGGGAGGACACGGGGCGGCAGCGCGTCCGGGCCGTCCTGCGGCGCCTTCCCGAGGACGCGTCACACGCGTGGTCGCGCGCCTGGGTGAGAGCCGTGACGGATCCCTTCGACGACAGAGCCGAACTCCTCTCCCTGCTCCCCCGGTTGGCGGCCGAGGCGGAGCACCGTCCGGACCGGCTCACCACCCTCGCGATCATGGCGTGGCTCCTGGACGAGACCCCGCGGGCCGTCCGCGCCGCCGACGAGGCCTTCGACCGCTGGGAGTCACGCGGACCGCTGCCGGAGGGTTTGGGCGGCGCGATCGCCTGGGCCTATGTGGAACACGGCAGATGGGACCAGGCCCGCGAGGTCTGCGCCCGCACCACCGCGGTCGGTTCGACGACCGGCCTCGACCACGCCGTGGCCTGTGCGGCCTCGGCGGATGCCACCGTACTGGCCTTCCAGGGAGACGTGTCGGCGGCCCGCTCCCGAGCCGCCGACGCCTTCGCCCTGATCGATCCGCTGGAGAGCCGTTCTGTGGCCGTCCGCGCCCGTCGCGCGCTCGGTGCCGCGGCGGTCGCGGCGGGCGACTACGAGACCGCGTACGACCAACTCCGCATGGCCTTCACGGCGGAAGGCGCACCCGTGCACTACCACGCGTCCTACCCGGCCCTCGCCGATCTGGCCGCCGCCGCGGTGCGCGCCGGCCATCGCGAGGAGGCGGTGGCGATCGTCGAGCGTTCCGCACACACGCTCGCGGACAACGCCTCACCCCGCCTGCGCGCGCTGATCAGCCGCGCTCGTGGCCTGCTGGCGGCTCCGGAGAACGCCGAGCCGCATTTCCGGGCGGCCCTGGCGGACCCGGTACTGGAGCGCTGGCCCTTCGAACGCGCGCAGACCCTCCTCGACCTCGCCGAGTGGCTGCGGCGCCGGCGGCGCATCGCGGAGGCGCGAGCGCCGCTGACAGAGGCCCTGGAGATCTTCCGTCGCCTGGGAGCGCGCCCGTGGATCGAGCGCGCCCGCGCCGAATCGCGCGCCGCCGGCCTCGACGTCACGGACCCCGCCCCCGACACGCTCGCCGAACTCTCCCCACAACAGCGGCAGATCATCGGGCTCGCCGCCCGCGGGCTGACCAACCGCGAGATCGGCGAGAAGCTGTTCCTGTCCCCGCGCACGGTCGGCTCGCACCTCTACCGCAGCTTCCCCAAACTGGGTATCACCGCCCGCTCCCAGCTGCGCGATCTCGTCGAGGGACCTCTCCCGACTGCCGGGCGCCAGGAATGACGGCCGCGCCGGGTCGGTAACTTCCGCTGCTTCCCGCGCTGTTGGCCGTCGGCGGTCGGTGCCGGGCTCCCCCGTCAGTCGTCGATGCCGGAGCGCTCCGTGCCCGCGACAATATGGCGTTGCAGCACCAGGAAGACCACCAGCAGGGGGAGGATCGAGACGGCGGCGGCGATGAAGAGCTCATGGAGGCTGATGGTCTGGGCCGTGGTGAAGGTGGCGAGGGCGACCTGGACGGTCCAGGCGTCGCGGTCCTGGCCGATCACCAGCGGCCACAGAAAGGAGTTCCAGGAGCCGATGAAGACGATCGCGCCGACGGCGGCGAAGACCGGCCGTGTGTTGGGCACGACGATCCGCCAGAACGTACGCCAGTGGCCGAGCCCGTCCACCCTGGCCGCGTCCTCCAGCTCGCGGGGGAAGCCCAGGAAGTACTGGCGGAAGAGGAAGACCGCCAGGGCGCTGAAGAGGGTCGGGATGATCAGTCCCCGCAGGGTGGAGATCCAGCCGAGCGCGGAGACCAGGACGAAGCTCGGAACGAAGGTGACGGCGGACGGGATCAGGAGGGTGCCCAGAAACGCGTAGAAGACGTGGTTCGCGTAGGGGTATGCGACGCGGGCCAGGCCGTATCCGGCGAGCGAGGCGAGCAGCAGGGTTCCGGCGGTGGTGAGGACGGCGATCACGGCCGAGTTCCACAGGGCGTGCGCCATGGGCACACCGCTGTCGTCGAACAGCTCCCGGAGGTTCCCCCAGTGCGGGCTGTCAGGGAAGAACGTCCACTCGGGCCCGGTGATGTCCGCCTCGGTGGCCAGTCCGTTGCGTATCAGCAGATAGAACGGGATGAGGAAGAGCCCGGCGAGCGCGCCGAGCAGAACGAGCCGCGGTCCGCGGGCGAATCGCCGGCAGGCCCGGCCTGCCGAGTACTCTCCCGGTCCGCTCGTGGGGTGTCGTCGCATGGGTCAGTCCTCCCGGCGCCCGAGGCCGAACCAGCGTGCCTGTAACACCGTCACGACGGCGATGATGAGTGCGAGGATCACGGCGCCCGCGCTGCCGAGCCCCAGGTTCTGCCCTTGGCCCAGTGCGGTGTAGTAGAGGTAGACCAGGGGCGGTCTGGCGTAGGGCGGGTAACCGCTCGCCGTGGACAGCAGGTTGTAGAACTCGTCGAAGGCCTGGAAGGCGTTGACCACCAGGAGCAGGACGACGGCGACGGAGGTCGCACGGAGCTGTGGGAACGTGATGTGCCGGAAGACCTGCCAGCCGGGGCGGGCGCCGTCGACCGCGGCGGCCTCGTAGAGCGTGGGCGGGATGCGCTGCAGCCCGGCAAGCAGGATCACCATGTAGAAGCCGGCCTGGAGCCAGAGTCGCAGGGTCACGATGACCAGCCAGTACCAGGGCGGTCTGGTGGTCGACAGCCAGGCGATGCCGGAGCCGTCGAACCAGCCGAGCACCGTGTTCGCCAGCCCGTACCGCACCCCGTTGAAGATCGAGAGCTTCCAGATGATCGCGGCGACGACATAGGAGCAGGCGGTCGGCAGGAAGAAGACGGACCGGAAGAACGCCTGGGCGAAGCGCAGCCGGTGCACCATCAGCGCGAGCGAGAGCGAGAGGGCGTACGTCGCCGGGACGATGAAAAGGGAGAAGACGGCGAAGGTGGTGAGGCTGGAGGTGAAGGAGGGGTCGCCGAGGATCTCGATGTAGTTGTCCAAGCCCACGAACTCGGTCGGGGTCACGGTGTTGTGGGCGTCGAAGAAGCTCAGCCATACGCTCCACACCAGTGGTACGTAGACGAAGAGAGCGAGCCCGGCGGCGAAGGGCCCGACGAAGGCCCAGAACCATACGTAGCGATTCTGGGGTCCGCGCAGTCGCCGCCCAAGTGTCCCGCCGTTCAGGTCCTGTCCGGCCGATCTTCGCGGGCGGACAGGACCTACGCGAGTTGTCGGGGCGGCTATGACCGCACCCGCTTCAGCTCGGCCCTCGTCGTGGCGATGACCGGCCTGAGCTCCGCGGCCGGGTCGGCGCCGTCGATGATGATCCGGCTCAGGGCGTCCTGGAAGGCGGTCACGCTCCTGTCGGTCCACAGCAGGGGTCCCGCGTATCCGTAGTCGGTCGTGAACCGGACGGCGTCGGCCGCCGCGCCCTTGGCGGGTCCGGCCGCCTTCTTCGCCAGCGAGAGCCTGGCGGGGATGTGGAGACCGTAGGAGAGCGCGAAGTCCTCCTGATAGTCGGTGCGTTCGACCCACAGCCACTTCACGTAGGCCTTCGCCGCGTCGATGTGGCCGCTGTGCGCGCTGACGGCCGCGCCGTAGGCACCGACCGGGACCGACGGTCTGCCCTGGGGGCCGTCCTCGGGGAAGGGCAGGACGCCGAAGTCGTCGCCGAGCGCCTGCTGGATCCGCGGCAGGGCCCACAGTCCCGTCCACTGCATGGCGGACAGCCCCTGGACGAACGCGGACGGGTCGGACCAGTCGGTGGGAGCGCCGAGCAGGAGGGAGCCGTCGGCGTGGAACCGGTGCAGTTTGCCGAGGGTCCGGGCGGCCCGTGGGTCGTCGAAGCCGACTTCTCCGTCGGAGGTGACCGGTTCCAGGCCGGCGGCGCGCAGCGGGGTGGCACCGAGGACACCGGCGCCGCCGTCATTGCCGAGGAAGAGGCCCTTGACGTCCTTCGTCGTCAACGCCTTCGCGGCGTCGATCAGTTCGTCAAGGGTGCGCGGCGGCCGGACACCGGCCTTGTCCAGTAGGCTCTTGCGGTAGTAGAGCAGCTGTGTGTCGATGACCTGCGGGATGCCGTAGACCTTGCCCTGATACGTCTTGGGGGCGAGCACCGCGGGAGGGAAGTCGTCCCTGACGCCCTTCAGCAGGCCGGTGAGATCGGCGACCTGCCCTCCCCTGATCTGGTCGAGGGTCGGCCGGCCCTCGAAGATGTCCGGCCCGCTCTCGGTCAGCAGTGCCGCGGCCGTCTGCTGGTCGTAATTCCCGGGCCGCCACTGGACGTTGACCCGCGCCTTCCGGTACGCGGACGCATAGCGCCGCACCGCCTGTTCGGTGCCGGCCTCGCCGTACTGGTGATACCACTGATCGAGCGCGGGACCGCCGCCCGCTCCCCCGCCCCGGCCGGTGTTGGAGCCGCAGGCGGCGGTCAGCGCGAGGGCACCGGAGACGGACAGCACCTGCCGGCGGCTGACGCGGGTGGCGGAGGATCTTGAGTGGCGCATGGTTCCTCAGTGTGTGGCGCCGATGTGTGGGAGCGGTATCGCTCGCCCGTGAAACCACCCGGATGTGTCTGCGCGCGACTTGACCGGTCAGCGCCCCGAGAAGCGGACACAACCTGTCCGCTTCTCCTGCGATTGTTGTCTCGTGCCAGCCAATGGGAACAGCACCGAGAACAACCGGAAGGACCTGATCACCGTGACCCCGACGATCACACCCGGCTCAGTCGTCGACGCCGAGCGGGCCGACCTGCTCGCCACGCTCGCGACCGCGCGATCCGCCCTGATCAACACGGTGCGCGGGCTCAGCGACGCACAGGCGGGCGAGCGCCCGACGGTCAGCGAGCTGTGCCTGGGAGGGCTCATCAAGCACGTCGCGTCCATGGAGGAGGAGTGGGCTCGCTTCGCGGTCGAGGGCCCGTCGGCGATGTCGTACGACCTGCCCGACGGTGTCGACTGGGGCGATATCGCCGCCGGCACCGCACGCGAGTTCCCGCAGTGGGCGATCGACCACCGTAACGACTTCCGGATGCTGCCCGGCGAGACGCTGGCCGGGATCCTCGCGCGGTACGAGGAGGTCGCCGCCCGGACCGAGGAGGTCGCCACCACAGTGCCCGATCTGTCGGTGACGCACCCGCTGCCCGAGGCGCCCTGGAACGAGCCGGGAGGGGTGCTCAGCGTGCGCGGGGTGCTGATGCACCTCATCGCCGAGACCGCTCAGCACGCCGGGCACGCGGACATCCTGCGCGAGACGCTCGACGGCCGGAAGTCGACCTGACCGGCGACGGATCCCGACCGGGTCGGGGCCACCGCCCCGGCCCGGTGCCGCGCTCCGGGCGCGGTGAACCAGGGCCGGGCGGCGGCTGTCCGCCGGCCGTCCGGTCCTGGCCTCAGGACATCTATGGCACACGTACGGAACGTGTACGGATTCGAAGGGAACGGCGTCACCGTGACAACGCGCGAGCCGGGGCGGACCGGTCATCAGGTCGGCCCCTGCCCCCTGGGCACCCTGATGTTCGGACGGGCCGGTAACACCGACCGGCAGCGCCCCGCGGGTGTGACCCGATGACCGTTCTCGACACCCGGGCGCTCAACCGCGCGACGCTGGCCCGGCAGTTGCTGCTCGATCGCGCCGACGTACCGGTCCTCGACGCCGTCGCGCATCTCGGCGGTCTGCAAGCGCAGGAACCCCAGGAACCGTTCGTCGGGCTCTGGTCACGGCTGCGCGCGTTCGACCCGGCGGTGCTGTCTGACCTGCTCACCGGGCGGCGCGTGGTGCGGACCCATCTCATGCGCCGCACCGTCCACCTCGTCACCGCGGACGACGCCCTGGCCTGGCGCTCCCGCCACGACGCCATGCTGCGCCAACGGGTACTCGGAACCTACCGCCGCGAGCTCGACGGAATAGACCTCGACGAACTGTCCGCCGCGGGCCGGGCGGTCATGGCCGACGGCGAGCCCCGCTCGATGACCGAGCTCGCGCGAGCGCTCGCCGAGCGCTGGCCTACGCCGGGGAGGCGAGCACTGGGCGAGATGCTGATCGCCGCCCTCGTCCCGGTGGCGCAGCTGCCGCCGCGCGGGCTCTGGCGGGCCAAGGGAGGGGTGCGCAATGTCCCGCTCGCGTCGTGGCTGGGTCGCGAGATCGACCCTCCGTCCCCGGACGGCGCCGATCCCGTGGGCCAGGCGCTGGTACGGCGCTACCTGGCCGCGTTCGGCCCTGCGGCCTCGGCCGACCTGCGTGCCTGGTGCGGTCTCGCGGGACTGCCGGCCGCGGTGGCCGCGATACGCGAAGAGCTGGTGACCTTCCGCGACGAGCGAGGCCGGGAACTGCTCGACCTCCCCGACGCGCCACGCCCCGACCCCGGCACACCCGCCCCGGTGCGGTTCCTGCCGGCGTTCGACAACGCGATCCTCGGTTACCACGACCGCGGCCGGATCATCGACGACGCCCACCGCGGTCTGTCGGTCACCGGCGCCCGCGTTGTCCTGGTGGACGGCCGGGTGGCCGCGACCTGGACTGTCACGGCCGGCACGGTGGTGGTCACCCCGCTGCGCCCGTTCGCCGGGGCCGACCGCGCCGCCGTGGCCGAAGAGGGGCGGGAGTTGGCGTCGTTCCTCTCCGACAGCGACAGCCACCGCGTACAGATCGCCGTTGCCCCCCACTGATCAGGGACGCCCCCACTGACCGGGAGGGAAAGGTCCTGGCCTCCGGAGAGAGGCAAGGGCCCGCTTCCTTCGCGCGCGGCACCGGTCGGGCCGGCCCGGGTGCTGTCTCCATCCCTGGTTAACCGGGTGCTGTCTCTATCTCTGGTTAGAGGGCATGATCGTCCTGGGGCCTGATGCCCACGGGTCGCGGGTGACCGTAGCGTGGAGCCCATCATGGAACGAACTGACAACCGGTTTCTCCCGGTCCTGCTGCTCGGCGCCCAGGCAGCCGTGTGGCCGGGGTACGCGCTGTCGCGCGGCGCGACCCCGACGGCCGCGCACCTCCTCGTGGCCGCCCTGGTGGGCGGTCTGGTGGGCGCCGCGCTCGCGGTCCGCCGTACCCGCCCGGTGCCCGCCCTCATCCTGGTCGCCGCCGCCTGCGCGGTCGGCGCGGGACCGCTGCCCGCGGGCGCGGTGGCTGTGCTCGGTACCGCGGGTGTCGCGCTGGCCCTGTTCACGGTGGCCGTCGAACGGGACACCTTCACTGCGCTGTTGTCTGTGGCGACGCTCGCGGTCTGGCAGCTCGTGCACGGCCTCAGCCTGCACGGTCTCGGCGGCGGCCAGGGCCTCGACCTCGTCCTCACCACACTGCTCTACGCGACCGCCACCGGTACGGGGCTGTTTCTGCGGCGGGTACGGGCCGCTCGGCAGACCGCCGAACGGCGTCTGCACCGGGCGGAGGACGAGCGGCACCGGCTTCCGGCGGCGGAACGACGCCGGATGGAAAGGGAGTTGCACGACGTCAGCGCGCACCACCTCACGGCGGTGGTCGTGACGGTCGAGGCGGCGCTCGGGCTGCGCGACCGCCGGCCCGAGCTGGCCGACCAGGCGGTGCGGTTCGCCGCCGAGACGGGCCGCGAGGTGACCCGGGCACTGAGTGCGGTGAGGGCTCCGACACCCACACCGGAGGACCTCCCGGCGCCGGAGGAGCGACTGCGGGAACTCGTCGCCGGCTTCCGTGCCCTCGGACAGCCGGTGACCTATGAGACCGAGGCCCTTCCGGACGGCTCCATCGGCGACGCCGCGTACGGCATTGTCCGCGAGGCGCTGACCAATGTGGTCCGCCACGCCTCCGGCGCACCCACCACCGTGCGCTGTACCTACGGTGACACCCACACGGACATCGTGGTGCGCAACGCTCCGCCGGACGCGTCCGGCACCGGTACGACGCACGGCGAAGGGCTGGGGGGCGGGAACGGCCAGAACTTCCTGCGCGGCCGAGCGAGGGAGGCGGGCGGCACACTCACCAGCGGGCCGACACCCGACGGAGGGTGGGAGGTGCACGCGGTCCTGCCGGGGCGGAACAGGGCGGCGCCGTCTCCATCCGTTCCGCGCGCCTACCGCCTCGCCCAGCTCACCGCCGCCGCGGGGCTGTGCCTCCAGCCGCTGCTGCCGCTCCTGGTCATCCGGGAGAGCGCGACGCCTGCCGGGTCGGGCGTTTCCGCCGGTGCGCTCTTCGCGCTGCTCGCCACGGCGCAGGTGCTCACACTGCTGTGGTTGCGGCAGGCTCCGCGGACCGCGCTGAGTGTGCTGCTGGTCCTGGCCGGATTCTGGCCGGTGGCGATGTCGGTGAGCGGATACACGGGTCCGGTGCTTCTGCCGCCGGGGCTGAGCATGCTCGCCACCTGCGTGGCGCTCGCCATGGTGGCGGTGCCGCGTCCGGCCGGGAGTCGGGCCGTACCGGCGGTGGCCGCCGCCGTGCACGCGGGCGCGGTGATCGCCGCCGTACTGGCCCGTGGTGTCTCCTTTCCCGCCTGGGCGGTCGTCGGGGCCGCGATCGCCATGGCCGCGTCGGCGGCTGCCCTCGCCCAGTCCGTCGGCGCCCGGTACGGGAAGCGTCGGCGAGCCGCCCGCGATACGGACCAGGACCGTCTCGCGGCATGGACGGAGGAGGCGGTCAGGGACGCCTGGGCCGAACGCCGCCGTATCACCATCGGGCTGGAGACCACCGTGCTGGCACGCACGGCCGAAGTGGTCGAGGAGGCGGAGGCGGGGCGGCTCGCGCGGACAGCGGAACGGGCCCGGGACGCGTTGACCGCCATGCGGTCCCTGCTCGAAACGGTCCGGGCCGGGGAGCAGCACGCCGAACTACGGCCGCAGCCCACGCTGCAGGCCCTCGACCTGCTCGTCGGCCAGTACCGGGCCACCGGCCGTCAGGTGGAGGTACGACTCACCGACCGGGTGCCTGAGCGGCTGCCCGCGGAGGTGGACATCGCCGCCTACCGTGCCGCCGAGACCCTTCTCCAAGCGGGCGGTGACGAACCCGCGGTGCTCGTCCTCGACGCCGTGGACCGCGAACTGACCCTCACCGCGACCGGCGTGTCCCAAGCCACCCACCTCGCGGCACACCACCGGCTGGTGACACGGGCCGCCGCCCTCGGCGGCACTCTCACCACCGAACGACCGGACACGGTCCTGTTGCGTCTGCCCCTGAGCACCGTCCCGAGCGACGGAGCCACGCCCCAGAAGGAAGCCCCATGACCCTCACCGTGCTGGTGGTCGACGACCAGACAGTCGTCCGGGCGGGTTTCGCGGCCGTCATCGACGCCGAGCCGGACATGACCGTCGTGGGTGAGGCAGGCGACGGCGCCGCCGCGGTGGGCCTCGCCGAACAGCTCGCGCCGGACGTGATCGTCATGGACGTACGGATGCCAGGACTCGACGGCATCACCGCCACCCGGATCATCACCGGGCGCGACAATCCGCCTCGCGTCCTCGTGCTGACCACGTTCGACCTCGACGCCTATGTCTTCGAAACGCTGCGCGCCGGTGCGTCCGGCTTCCTGCTCAAGGACGTGCAGGCGGCCGAACTGCTGCACGGCATCCGGATCGTGGCGGGTGGGGAGAGCGTCCTCGCCCCGTCCGCCACCCGCCGGCTCATCGGCCACTACGCCGCCGACCGGCCCGCCGGGCCGTGGGCCGGGAAGGACGCGGCGGCCCTTGACCGGCTGACCGCACGAGAGCGTTTCGTCCTCACCCTGATCGCGTCGGGACTCAACAACGCGGAGATCGCAGCCGAACTCGACATCACCGTCGGCACCGTCAAGTCCCATGTGAACGCGTTGCTGCGCAAACTCGGGGTACGCGACCGGGTGCAGGCGACCATCCTCGCGTACGACCTGGGTCTCGCCCGTGTGACCCCTCCCGGCACGCAGATGTGACGCCCCGGAGCCGTCCGCCACCACGCTCGACCCGACACACGACACCCACCACCCACCACACCGAAAGGGCCGTTGAAGCCATGAGTACCGCACACGAGGAGAGCACTGTCATGACCGAATCCGGCTCCGAGTCGACACACCCGGTCCTGCGCACCGTTCGCCACGCGCTCGGCAGCGTTCTCGCTCGCGTCTATCTCGCCGTCTGCGCGGTCCTGACCGTCTGGGCCGTTGTCGTGAGTCTCGGCGACAACCCCGACGCCTCGTTCGCCGGGGTGGTGCCGCTGATCGCCACCGCACCGGTCAGTCTGATCGTGATCGTACTGCCGGACCATTTCTCCATGATCTTCGTCGCGATCGGTCTCGGCGCCCTGGTGAACGCCGTGGTCATCGGCTGGTGCGCCCGCGCGCTGCGGCGGTGAGAGCCGTCGGGATCAGACCGCCGGGGCCGGGTAGGTCGGGTACTCCACCCCGGACACGTGTTGGACGACACGGATGACCTGGCAGGAGTAGCCGAACTCGTTGTCGTACCAGAGGTAGAGGATCGCGTTGTCGCCCTCGACCTTGGTGGCCCCGGCGTCGACGATCGAGGCGTGGCGCGAGCCGATGAAGTCGCTGGAGACCGCGTCGGGGGCGCTGATGAAGTCGATCTGACGCTTGAGCGGAGAGCTCAGCGACACATTGCGGAGGTAGTCGAGGACCTCCTCGCGATTGGTCTCGCGCGCGAGTCGCAGGCTGAGGATCGCGATCGAGACGTCCGGCACGGGGACGCGAATGGAGCTGCCGGTGATCCTTGCCTTGAGGTCCGGCAGCGCCTTGGCAACAGCGGAGGCGGCGCCGGTCTCGGTGATGACCATGTTGAGAGGCGCCGACCGGCCGCGGCGGTCGGACTGATGGTAATTGTCCAGCAGGTTCTGGTCGTTGGTGAACGAGTGGACGGTCTCCACATGGCCACGCAGGACGCCGTATTCGTCCGCCATCGCCTTCAGCGGCGGGACGATCGCGTTGGTGGTGCAGGACGCGCAGGACATGATCCGCTCGTCCGACGTGATCATGTCGTGGTTGACGCCATGGACGACATTGGGGACGTCACCCTTGCCGGGCGCGGTCAGGACGACCTTGTCGATGCCGGGGCGGAGATGCTTCGACAGGCCCTCGCGGTCACGCCACTTGCCGGTGTTGTCGATGAGGATGGCGTCCTTGATGCCGTACGCCGTGTAATCCACCGACGTCGGGTCGTCGGAGTAGATCACCCTGATCTCGTTGCCATTGGCGATGATCTTGCTGTTCGTCTCGTCGACGGTGATCGTGCCCTGGAACTGGCCGTGGACGGAGTCACGGCGCAGCAGCGAGGCACGCTTGACGAGGTCCTGGCCGGCGCCCTTGCGTACGACGATGGCGCGCAGCCGCAGGCCGTTGCCGGAGCCGGTCTTCTCGATGAGCAGCCGGGCGAGGAGGCGGCCGATGCGGCCGAAGCCGTAGAGGACGACATCGCGCGGCTCGCGGCGCTCGATCTTGTTGTCGCCCGTCGCGCCCGCGACGGCCTCGGCGGTGAACTCCTCCTCCGAGAGACCACGTTCGTCGGCCTGGTACGTCGCGGCGAGCATGCCGATATCGATCTGCGAGGGGCCGAGATCGAGTGTGGTGAGAGCACGCAGGAACGGCAGTGTCTGCGTGACCGAGAGTTCCTCGCCGGCGATCTGCCGGGCGAATCGGTGGGTCTTGAGGATGCTGACCACCGACTTGTTCACCAAGGAACGGCTGTGGAGCAGGACCGTGATGTCCCGCTCCCGATGCAGCTTTCCGATGATCGGGATCATCGCCTCCGCGATCTCCTCGCGGTGCTTCCAGTTGGTGAACGATTCCTCAGCGACAGTCACAGATCTTATCTTTCGAGCTAGGCGGCGCTCATATGGTAACCCGTCGATGTATCGGTCATTCAAACGGTGCCGATATTGACTGGTTCGCCCGTTGGCGATTGGTTAGCGTGCCTGTCGTGACGGACAGCATCGACAGCAACGCCCCTGCCCCTCAGCTCGTGGCCGAAGAGGTCCTGCGCGGACAGGGAGCGGATCTCAGTGGCGCCCGACGCGGACGGGGCTGGACCAACGCCACATGGCTCACCGATGAACTGGTCATTCGCGTCGCGGCCCAGCCCGGGACCGCCGATCTGCTCCGTGAGGAACGGCTGGTGAGGCTTCTCCCGAGGGAGGTCGGCTACCCCACGATCGTGGACTCGGGCGTCACCCGGGGCCACGAGTGGGTGCTCACCCGGCGGCTGGCCGGGGAGAATCTGGAGGAGGTCTGGCCGTCGCTCGACCACACCGACCGATCGCGCGCCCTCGATCAGATGTGGGAACGGGCCCGTCATATCCACCGCGTCGA
Organism: Streptomyces sp. NPDC051662; assembly: GCF_040681655.1. NCBI lineage: Bacteria > Bacillati > Actinomycetota > Actinomycetes > Kitasatosporales > Streptomycetaceae > Streptomyces > Streptomyces sp. NPDC051662. The sequence continues at coordinate 376,558 of NZ_JBFAZD010000007.1, read as the reverse complement.
CGTGGCCGCCGCCGCGCCGCACGCCCGCTCCCGCTCGCCGTTCTTCCCCGAGACCGCGGGGGACGTCACGACCGCCCTCGACCGGCTCGTCAAGGCCGGGGAGCTCAACACGTCCCAGGCGAAGGGACTTGGCCGGTCACTTGAGCGTTTCTGGACCGCCCTGCCCGGAGCGCGGAAGGTGCTGAACCACGGCGACTTCTGCACGCCCAACACACTCTGGAACAACGGGGAGGTCGTGGCGCTTCTCGACTTCGAGTTCGCAGTCGTCGCGCCCGTCGCGATCGACCTCAACGAGATGGCCAAGATGGCTTTCGGCCCGGGTGATCCCGAGGAACGCGCACCGCTGCGGGACGTGGTGGGTCGCATCGTGGAAGCCACGCTGGACACCGCGGGCGGCCCCGACGTGCTGATCGGCTACTCCATCATGCTGGAGATGTGGATGCTGGCGAACGAACTGGCCGCGGACGACCCCGACGAAGCCGACCGCGCCACCGCCGCCGCGATGCTCAGGGCGTTCGCCGAGGAGGACGGCGGCTACTTCGCACCGCTTCTCGCCGGTCTCCGGTAGGTGTCCGGCTGATCGCCCCGAGCGGCACCGCCGTTGAGAGCCGCGTACGGCCGGCCGGTGGTGGGGCGGATCCCGGATCGGACCCCGGGTCCGTAACCGTTCCGACGGGCCCCGGACCTACCGCTCCCGGCGGGAACCGTCCGCCTCGGACTCATCGGTCGTGGGTCCGCCCGCTCCGCGCGCGCCCGCCCGTAGTCCGTCCATCACGAGGTCCAGCAGCCGTGCCGCGCGCGGCTGCCAGTCGCCTCGCGGGTCGAGCTGCCAGAGCCCGGCGATGGCGAGCACGAAGTCGTCGGGGGTCAGCCCCGGGCGGATCGTCCCGGCCTTCTCGTTCGCGTTCAGCAGCAGCGTGACCGCCTGGGTCACCGGGCCGTGTCCCAGCTGGGCCAGGCCGCCGTGGTCACTGGTGGCTTTGCGCAGCGCGGCGGCCAGGCCCGCCTTGGCCATCGCGTACTGGGCCAGGCGGTCCATCCACTCCCTCAGGGCCAGGTCGGGCGCGCGGGTCCGGAGGAGCTGGGCCGCGGTGTCGGCGACCTGCTGCATCTCGTAGCGGTAGACCTCCAGGACGAGGGCCTCGCGGTTGGGAAAGTTACGGTAGAACGTCCCCTGCCCGACACACGCCTTCTTCGCGATCACGCTCAGCGGGGCGTCCGCGGCTCGCGTCAGCTCGACCAGCGCGACTTCCAGAATGCGCTCGCGATTCCGTTGCGCGTCCGAGCGCAGCGTCGCCTCTTCCCGCGCTCGTCCCTCTTCCGGTCGCACGTGTCCTCCTGCCGGAATCACAGCCAAGTCTTCCGGGGCTCTCCGGAATAACGATCAAGCCCGGCCTTGCTTACCGGACAGCTGTCCGTTAGGTTCGATGACTAACGGACAGTTGTCCGCTTAGCTTCACCATAGCGGTGATCCGGCCAGTGTGGGCGACCCATGCCCTCTCCCTCCCGGACCGTCTGCCGGGATCGTCTCGTTCGACGACGCGGATCAGCAACGCGAAAGAAGGCTGACATGCCCCCACCTCCCTTCTCGACGCACAGCGCCATCATCCTGAACATCAATGGCGAGAAGTACACACTGCCCGTCGACCATCGCACCACCCTGCTCGACGCCCTGCGTGAGCATCTTGATCTGACCGGTACCAAGAAGGGATGCGATCAGGGTCAATGCGGTGCCTGTACGGTGCTGGTCGACGGACGCCGGACGGTTTCCTGCCTCCAGTTCGCGGTCGCGGCCGAGGGGCGCGCGATCACCACCATCGAAGGCGTTGCCGATGGTGAGCGGCTGCATCCGGTGCAGCAGGCCTTTCTCGACCTCGACGGCTACCAGTGCGGCTACTGCACACCGGGGCAGATCTGTTCGGCGCTCGCCGTGATCGAGGAGCACGCGGCGGGCTGGCCGAGCGCCGTGACCGGCGATATCCGGCCCGAGGCGGGGGTGCCCGCGCTCACCGCCGAGGAGATCCGCGAGCGGATGAGCGGCAACCTGTGCCGCTGTGGCGCCTACGTGTCGATCGTGCAGGCGGTCGCGCGGGCGGCGGAGGCAGCCGAGGCCGAGACGGCCGACGCCGAGGTCAAGGAGGCGGCGGCATGAGGGAATTCGGATACGAACGTGCCTTCGACGTCTCCGGCGCGGTCGCCCTGCTCGGCACCGCTCCCGAGGCCCGCTTCCTCGGCGGCGGCACCAACCTCATCGACCTGATGAAGTCCGGCGTCGAACGGCCCGCGCTGCTCATCGACATACGCGAACTCCCCCTCGACGGAATCGAGTTCACACACGACGGCGGGCTCCGCATCGGCGCGACCGTCACCAACAGCGATCTCGCGGCCCACCCCGACATACGGCGTCACTACCCGGCGTTGGCGCAGGCCGTCCTGGCCGGCGCCTCGGGACAGCTGCGCAACATGGCCACGGTCGGCGGGAATCTGCTCCAGCGGACCCGCTGCGGCTACTTCACCGACCTCGGCAAACCGTGCAACAAGCGTGCTCCGGGCAGCGGTTGCCCCGCGCTCGCGGGTGAGCACCACAATCACGCGATCCTCGGCGCCTCCGAGCACTGCGTCGCCACCCATCCCTCGGACATGGCGGTCGCACTCGCCGCCTTCGACGCCGTCATTTCGTACGAAACGGCGGACGGACCGGGTGAGTTGCCGATCGCCGAGTTCTACGCGCCCGTGGGCGACACCCCGCACATCGAGACCGCCCTTCCGCCCGGCGCGCTGATCACCGGTGTCACGCTGCCACCTGCCCCGGTCGCCGCCCACTCGCGCTACCGGAAGGTGCGCGAGCGCGCCTCGTACGCGTTCGCGATCGGCTCGATCGCCGCCGCGCTCGACGTTCAGGACGGTGTCGTACGGGAAGTGCGCCTGGCCTTCGGGGCGGTCGCGTCCCGCCCGTGGCGGGCCCGTACGGCCGAGCGGGCGCTGATCGGCGGCCCGGCGAGCGCGGAGGCGTTCGCCGCCGCCGCGGATGCCGAACTGGAGGCCGCCGAGGCGCTTCCCGAGAACGGATACAAGGTGACGTTGACGCGCAACCTCGTGGTGGCCGTGCTGACCGAACTCTCCGAGGAGGTGCCCCGATGACCACGCCGACGACATCGACCACGGCGGCCGGTATCTCCGCGGTGACGGGCGCCGTCGGCTCCGCCCGCACCCGGGTGGAGGGCCGCGACAAGGTCACCGGCGCGGCCCGCTACGCGGGAGAGATCCCCTTCGCCGAACTCGCCCACGGCTGGCTGGTGTTGTCGACCGTGGCCCGCGGCCGTATCCGCTCCGTCGAGGACTCCCCCGTCCTTGCCATGCCCGGCGTCCTCACCGTCCTGCACCACGGGAACGCGCCTCGTGTCGACATCGACTACGTGGGCATGTTGGGGCGGCCGAACCCGGTCCTCGGGATCTTCCAGCACGACCGTGTCCCCTTCGTGGGATGGCCGGTGGCGTTGGTCGTGGCCGAGACCTCCGAGCAGGCCAGGGAGGCCGCCGAGGCGCTGGTGGTGCGCTACGACGAGGAGCCGCACGACGTCGCGTTCTTCGCCGGACGTTCCGGTGTGTATACGCCGGACAGCAACGCGATGGTCCAGGCCGAGACGGAGAAGGGCGACATAGAGGCCCAACTCGACGCGTCCGCCGTCGTCGTGGACGAGGAGTACACCACTCCGGAGGAGCACCACAACGCGATGGAGCCGCACGCGGCGACGGCTCGCTGGGACGGCGGCCGGCTCGACGTCGTCGACTCCAACCAGGGCAGCACCTGGGTGGCGACCGAACTGGCGCAGCTCTTCTCCCTCGCCCCGGCCTCCGTACGGGTGCGGTCCGAACATGTCGGCGGCGGCTTCGGATCGAAGGGGCTCAGCCCGCACCAGGTGGCCGCGGTGATGGCCACGACCCTCCTCCATCGCCCGGTCCGTGTCGTACTGACCCGCCGTCAGCTGTTCTCCCTCGTCGGCTTCCGCAGTCCCACGGCGCAGCGGATGAGGCTCGGCGCCGATGCCGACGGCCGGCTGCGGGCGTTCGACCACCAGGCGCTGAGTCTTACGTCGACCGTGCACGAATTCGTCGAGTCGAGCGCCGTGCTGGGGCGTGTGATGTACGACGCCGACGCGCATCGCACACTTCACCGGCTCGTGCGGCTCGATGTGCCGACCCCGTCCTGGATGCGCGCACCGGGCGAGGCGCCGGGGTCCTTCGCCCTCGAATCCTCCCTGGACGAACTGGCCGAGAAGTGCGGCATGGACCCGATCGCGCTGCGCGCGCGCAACGAGCCGGAGACGGGTCCCGTGTCCGGGCTGCCCTTCAGCAGCCGCAATGTGCTCGCCTGCTTCGAGGAGGGCGCCCGCAGGTTCGGCTGGGCGGACCGTGACCCGCGTCCCGGTCTGCGCCGTGAGGGGCGCTGGCTGCTCGGGACCGGAACGGCGGCGGCCACCTATCCCTCGGGAGCCCGCCCGTCCACGGCGGCCGTGACCGCGGAGTCGGACGGCACCTTCACCGTGCGGATCAACGCGGCGGACATCGGCACCGGGGCACGGACCGCGATCGCCTTGGTCGCCGCGGACGCCCTGACGGTGGATCCGGACCGTATCCGGGTACGCCTCGCGGACAGCGATCTCGGCCCCGCGATGTTCGCCGGCGGCTCGATGGGCACGCGCTCCTGGGCGTGGGCCGTGACGATCGCGGCGGACGAACTGCGCGAGCGGCTGGCCCTGGGAGGCGGTATTCCGCCGGAGGGGATCACCGCCCGCTCGAACACGGCCGAGGCCATCGGTGCCCTCACGAAGAAGGAACGGCACTCGTTCGGGGCGCAGTTCGCCGAGGTCGCGGTGGATGTCACCACCGGTGAGGTGCGCGTACGACGGCTGCTCGGCATCTATGCCGCGGGCACCATCGTGAACCCGCTCACGGCCCGTAGCCAGCTCATCGGCGGTATGACCTGGGGGCTGTCGATGGCCCTCCACGAGGAGGCGTTCAGGGACCAGGCCTCCGGCGGCCATGTCGGCGCCGACCTCGCCGGCTACCACTTCGCCGCACACGCCGATGTGCCGGTCATCGAGGCGGACTGGGTGGACGATCCCGTCCCGGACGACCCGATCGGGATCAAGGGCATAGGCGAGATCGGTGTCGTGGGCGTCGCCGCCGCCATCGCCAACGCGGTGTGGCACGCGACCGGCGTACGCCACCGGGATCTGCCGATCCGTCCGGACCGGGTCCTGCGTGCGGCGGACGAGGCCCGGCGCCGGGCGGCGGAGGGAGCCCGGAGTGCTTGATATGGCCGAGGAGTTGAACCGCTGGTTCGAGGAGGGCCGGGACTTCGCCGTCGCCACCGTCGTGGCCGTCGGGGGCAGCGCGCCGCGCGGTCCCGGCGCCGCCCTCGCGGTCGACCGTCAGGGCACCGCCATCGGTTCCGTCTCCGGCGGTTGCGTGGAAGGGGCGGTGTACGACCTGTGCGTCCAGGCGCTCCAGGACGGCCGCACCGTACGCGAACGGTTCGGATACAGCGACGAGGACGCCTTCGCCGTGGGACTCACCTGCGGCGGCGTCATCGAGGTCCTGGTCACGCCGGTGCGCGCGGACGCACCGGTGTTCCGGGCCGCGGTGTCGGCCGCGCGGCGAGGTGAGACGGCGGCACTCGCCCGGGTGGCCGGGGGCCCGGCCGAACTCCTCGGCAGGGCGCTGCTCGTCCACCCCGACGGGTCGTACGAGGGAAGCCTCGAAGGACATCCGGAACTGGACCGGACGGCGGCGGCGGAGGCCCGCGCCCTGCTGGACTCCGGCCGCACCGGCACCGTCGAGATCGCGGCGGACGGATCGCGCTGCCCGGGCGGTGTGACACTGTTCGTGGAGTCGAGGGTGCCACCGCCCCGGATGATCGTCTTCGGCGCCGTGGACTTCGCGACGGCGCTCGTACGGGCGGGCAAATTCCTCGGTTACCACGTGACCGTGTGCGACGCCCGGCCGGTCTTCGCCACCCGCGTCCGCTTCGCCGAGGCCGACGAACTCGTGGTGGACTGGCCGCACCGCTACCTCCGGCGCACCGCGACCGACGAGCGAACCGTCCTGTGCGTGCTCACCCATGACGCCAAGTTCGACGTTCCTCTACTGGAAACGGCCCTGCGGCTGCCGGTCGCGTTCGTCGGCGCGATGGGGTCGCGCCGCACCCACGAGGACCGCGATCGGCGCCTGCGTGATGTCGGCCTCGGCGAAAGGGAGTTGGCGCGCCTGCGCTCCCCGATCGGCCTCGACCTCGGCGCCCGTACGCCTGAGGAGACCGCTCTGTCCATCGCGGCGGAGATCGTCGCGGCGCGCCGGGGCGGGACAGGCGTTCCACTGACCGGTTCCGGGACGCCCATTCACCATGACGGGGACGGACGGGAGATGGGCGGGATCCGCTCCCGAGCCGTGGCCTGACCGGGCCCCGGACGCGGCCCCGGCTCGCCCGTACGACGGGCCGTCACGATCCGAAGACGGCCGCCGTCACGATCCGAAGACGGCCGCCGTCATGCTCCGAAGACGGCGGCCGTCTCTTCCGAGGACGGCCGCCCGGTGGTCCGCTCCGTTTCAGACGCGGGGCCAGGGCCTGCCGCCGAGGCGTTCGATGTCGGTGTTGAAGCGCTTCAGATAGGCGGCGAAGGCGACGATGTCCTCCTCGGGCCAATCGGCCATGACCCGGTCCAGGGAACGGACGAAGCCCTCCCTCTCCTCGTCGAGTACGCGCGCGCCCTCCGGTGTGAGGCGGAACTTGCGGGCCATCCCCCCGTCGGGGTCCGGGATACGCTCCGCGAGTCCGGCGCGTACCGTCGCGGCCGTCTGCCGGTTCAGGGTGGAGGCGTCGAGCCCGAAGGCGTCGCTGAGTTCGCCGATCGACATCGGTCCCTGCACGCGGATACGGCTGAGCAGGATGTAGGCGCTGCGCTCCAGCAGGGCGTCTTTGCGTCGTCCGCCTCTCTGGTTCAAGAACGTGTGGCGGCTGAGCAGCATCTGCTCGTACTCGACCTCGTGCGTGGCGCCGACCATGCGTATGTCGCCTCCTGCCTCTCTCGCCCGTCATTGTCGCACCGCGTCCGGACGACCCGTACTCCTCACCCATATGAATCATGCACGTAAAGTGGAAGTTGCAGTCAGTATGTACGATGCACAAACACTTTCCGGCCGTACATTCATAGGAGTCCCTTGATGGACGCCCCACAGCACGCCTCCCGTTCGGGTGGCGTGGTCGCCACGCTTGCGCTCGCCGGCACCACGGCGGCGATCATGCAGACACTGGTCACGCCGCTCATCGCGGAGCTGCCGCGGATTCTGGGCACCACGCCGTCGAACGCCACCTGGGTGATCACGACCACCCTCCTCGTGGCAGCCGTCTGCGTCCCGGTCGTCGGCCGCCTGGGCGATCTGCTCGGCAAGCGCCGCATGCTCCTCGCGTGCTCGGTGCCGCTGATCGCGGGCTCGGTGGTGTGCGCGCTCTCGTCCTCCGTCGTGCCAATGATCATCGGGCGCGGTCTGCAGGGCATGGGAATGGGCATGGTGCCGCTGGGGATCGCCCTGCTGCGCGACGTCGTTCCGGCGCAGAAACTCAGTTCGTCCATCGCGCTGGTGAGCGCCTCCATGGGGATCGGCGGCGGCCTCGGTCTGCCGATCGCCGCGGCGGTCGCCCAGTACGCGAACTGGCGCGTGCTCTTCTGGGGATCCGCCGTACTGGCCACGGCGATCGCCGTACTGATCTGGTTCCTGATCCCGGGCGTGCCCGCCGCCAAGGGTCAGCGTTTCGACGCGCCCGGCGCGCTCGGTCTCGGGGCCGGTCTGGTCTGTCTGCTGCTCGCGATCTCCAAGGGAGCCGACTGGGGCTGGGGTTCGGGGACCACGCTCGGCCTGTTCGCCGCCGCCGTCGTGCTTCTGATCGGCTGGGGCGCGTGGGAACTGCGTACGACCGACCCGCTGGTCGACCTGCGCACCACGGCCCGCCCCCGGGTGCTGCTCACCAACATCGCCTCGATCTTCGTCGGTTTCGCGATGTACGCCGGCATGCTGGTGATGCCGCAGCTGCTGCAGTTCCCCGAGGCCACCGGCTACGGGCTGGGGCAGTCGATACTCGCGTCCGGTCTGTGGATGGCACCCGGTGGCGTGATGATGATGATCGTCTCCCCGCTCGGCGGCAAGCTGACCAATGCCTGCGGCCCGAAGGTCACCCTGCTCAGCGGAGCCCTGGTCATCGCCGCGGGCTACGGGCTGTCGCTCGCGCTGATGGGGTCCGCGTGGGGAATCATGCTGGCCATCATGGTGATCAACAGCGGTGTGGGGCTCGCCTATGGCTCGATGCCGGCACTCATCATGAGCTCCGTCCCGCTCTCGGAGACCGCCGCCGCGAACAGCTTCAACACACTGATGCGCTCCCTGGGCACGTCCGTCGGTGCCGCCGTGATCGGCCTGGTGCTCTCCCAGATGACGACCAGCATCGCCGGCCGGAGCATCACGTCCGAAGGCGGCTTCCGTACCGGCCTGCTGATCGGCTGCGGCATCGCCGTGGTCTCGGCCGCGATCGCGGCCGTCATCCCGGCCGTACGCGATATCGCGGCCGGCTCGGAGAAGACCCCGGCGGCCCCCGAGCCGGAGAAGTCCACCGTCGAGGCCGGCACCATCGGACGGTAGCTGAAGTAGCCGGGCTTTACCGGAGTTGAGCGCCAGGGCGGACACGGGCCGGAGCCCGCGTCCGCCTTCTCCTATGAGATGCGTCACATTTACTGTCTATTGACGGTAAGGAAACGTGACAGCAATATCTGTAAACGTTTCCAGTTGCCGGAAACGTTTACAGAATCCGGAAGCCAACGGACGCAGGGGGCCAAAACGATGCCGAGGGCACAGAGCGGCGGTCAGCCGACCATCGTGTCGATCGCCGAACGCGCCGAGGTGTCCATCGCCTCGGTCTCCCGTGTGCTCAACGGCCTCGGTGCCCGCCGGGACACCGTCGAGAGGGTGGAGCGGGCCGCGGCCGAGTTGGGCTATGTGCCCAACGCGGTGGCCCGCTCCCTCAAGGACGGCAGGACACGGCAGTTGACGTTCGCGATGCCCGACATCGGTAACCCGGTGTACGTCGCGATGGTCCGCGCCATCCAGTCCGTCACCAAGGCGGCCGGTTACCGGCTGCTGCTGCACTCCACCGACGCCGTGGTGGCCGACGAACTCGCCGTGCTGCGCAGCCTGGGCGACCGCACCAGCGACGGCCTCATCATCTGCCCCATCCGGATCACGGACGAGCATGTCGAGGCGCTGCGCTCCGCGGCCGGACCGGTGGTCGTCATCGGTTCGCTCCCCGACGATGTGCCCGTGGACAGCGTGCGCGCCGACTCCGTCGCGGGCGCCGCCCTGGCCGTGCGCCATCTGTACGAGACCGGCCGGCGCCGTATCGCCTTCGTCAACGGGCCTTCCGACACGGTCCCCGGCCGCAACCGGGACGAGGGGTTCCGCACCGCCATGGCGGAACGCGGCCTCGAATACGACGACTCGCTCGTCGTACACACCGATTTCGGCATCGACTCGGGAGCAGAGGCCGCCGAGAAACTGCTGGCCAACAGCGCCTCCCGGCCGGACGCCGTGTTCTGCGCCAACGACCAGCTGGCACTCGGCGTCGCCCGTGCCCTGCACTCCAGGGGCCTGCGCATCCCCGAGGACGTCGCCGTCGCGGGGATGGACGACAGCCTGCTCGCGCAGGCCGGCTGGCCCCCGCTGACCAGCGTCGACCTCGGCTCCACCGAGCGCGGCCGACAGGCGGCCGAACTCCTGCTGGAACGCCTTCGCACCCCTGACGGCACGCGCCCCGCAGCCACCCGCACCACCACCGCCCCTCCCCGCCTCGTCGTCCGCGCCTCCACCGCGCCGACGGCGGCCACTAGCTAGAGGACAAGGTCCCCATGAGTCTCACCGCCTCCCGGGCCAAGGCCGTCCCGGGCAGCCGCGGCACCCCACCGCCCCGCACCCCCGCCCAGCGCAGACAGGCCCTCGGCCTGGACCGGGACGCCTGGTTCCTGCTGCTTCCCGCGCTGATCCCGATCCTGGTACTCAGCGTGGGCCCGCTCCTGTACGGCGTCTCGCTCGCGTTCACCGACGCGCAGGCGGGACGTACGGCGGCCACCCAGTTCATCGGGCTGGACAACCTTCTCGACCTGCGCCACGACTCGCTGTTCTGGGAGTCCTTCCGCATCGGTCTCGTCTGGGCGGTGTCCGTGACGGCGCTGCAGTTCGTGCTGGCCATGGGTCTCGCGCTGCTGCTCAACCAGAATCTGCGTTTCCGCTGGCTCGCCCGGACGCTGGCGCTCGTACCGTGGGCGATGCCCGAGGTCGTCGTCGGCATCATGTGGCGGCTCGTGTACCACTCCGACGCGGGTGTCCTGAACAAGACACTCACCCAGCTCGGCCTCATCCACGAGAACGTGGACTGGCTCGCCGATCTCTCCTACGCGCTGCCCGCGGTCATCGCCGTCGGCGTCTGGGCGGGCATGCCGCAGACCACGGTCGTACTCCTGGCCGGTCTGCAGAACGTTCCGCACGAACTGCGTGAGGCCGCCCAGTTGGACGGCGCCGGCCTCTGGCGCCGCTTCACCACGGTCACCTGGCCCGCGCTCAAGCCGGTCGTCCTCGCGATCACTTCGCTGAACTTCATCTGGAACTTCAATTCCTTCGGCCTGGTGTACGTCCTCACACAGGGCGGACCGGGCGGGCAGACACGGCTCCCGATGCTCTTCGCCTACGAAGAGGCCTTCAAGTACGGGCAGTTCGGCTACGCGGCCGCCATGGGGCTGGTCATGGTCGCCGTGATCGCGGTCCTGCTCACCCTGTTCCTGCGCAAGAAGCTGAAGGAGGACGCGGCATGAGCGCGACGTCTGCCCCGCCCAAGGCCCTGCCCACGGCCCCGCCCGCGGCCCCCTCCAAGGCCCGGCCCAAGATCCGGGCCCTGCGTGCCGCGGGCCGCACCGGCCAGTACCTGGCGCTGCTGTGCTTCCTGGTCTTCCTGGCCTTCCCGCTCCTCTGGCTGGTGTCCACGTCCTTCAAGTCGCCCCAGGAGCTGGGCTCGATCAACCCGACGTGGCTGCCGGTCGACCCCGGTCTCGGCAACTACCGCGCCGCGTTCGAGGCGCAGCCGCTGCTCCACTCGGCGCTCAACAGCCTTCTCGTGGCGGTCAGCGCCTCGGTCATCTCCGTGTCGATCGCCGTCCCGGCCGCGTATGTGATGGTCCGCTACAGAACGCGGGTCAGCCAGGCGGGCACCGTCTGGATCCTGGTGAGCCAGATGTTCCCGTTCGTACTGGTGATCATCCCGCTGTTCCTGGTCCTGAAGAATCTGCACCTGATCAACAGCCTCGCCGGCCTGATCATCGTGTACGTCGTCTGGAATCTGCCCTTCTCGCTGTGGATGCTCCAGGGCTACGTCAAGTCGGTGCCGCGCTCCCTCGAAGAGGCCGCGGCGATGGACGGCGCGGGCCGGCTGCGCACGCTCGTCAGCGTGGTCCTGCCGCTGCTCGCGCCCGGCCTGGTGGCGACGCTGATGTTCTCCTTCGTCACCGCCTGGAACGAGTTCTTCTTCGCCCTCGTGCTCCTCAAGTCTCCGGAGAACCAGACGATGTCCGTGATCCTCACCCATTTCATCGGCGCCGAGGGCGTGGCGGACCTGGGCCCGCTGGCGGCGGCCTCGGTCCTCGCGACCATCCCCAGCCTGCTCTTCTTCGCGCTGCTGCAGCGCCGGCTCGTGGGCGGCATGCTCAGCGGGGCGGTGAAGGGCTGATGCGTATCCGTACGAAGCGGCTGAGCGCCTGTGCGGCCTCGGCCCTCGCGCTGACCCTGGTCGCCGGGTGCAGCGGCTCGGGGCCTGACTCCTCCGACGGCCGGATCACCCTCGACTTCCTCAGCCTGGCCTGGCAGAAGGAGTCCGTCGACGCCAACAAGGCGCTCGTGCGGCAGTGGAACGCGACCCACCCGGATATCCAGGTCAGATACGTACAGGGCAGCTGGGACAACATCCACGACCAGCTCCTCACCTCCTTCGAGGGCGGTGAGGCTCCCGACATCATCCACGACGACGCCTCCGACCTCACGGACTTCGCGAACGGCGGTTACCTCGCCGACCTCGGCGACTATCTGCCGGCGTCGCTGCGTGAGGACATCCCGAAGGCCGCGTGGGACACCACGACCTACGGCAAGGGGACGTATGGCGTCCCGTTCGTCCAGGAGCCACGCGTCCTCATCGCCAGTACGGAACTTCTCCGCCAGGCGGGGGTCCGCGTCCCCACGGCCCAGCATCCCTGGACCTGGGGCGAGTTCGAGGACGTCAGCAAGAAGCTGACACGCGACAGGAACGGCGACGGCAAGACCGACCAGTACGGCGTGGCCTGGTCCATGAAGGAGCCGGTCGCCCAGTCCGTCAACCTGTCGCTGTCCACCGGTGGCAAGATCTTCTACAAGGACACGGACGGCAAGAACGAGATCCGCTACGACAACGCCGACTCGTCCGTCGCACGGCTGATCGACCGACAGGTCAACGAGGACCGAACCGCGCCCAAGAACGGCCTCGGCATGTCGGGGTCGGACACACTGCCCGGCTTCTTCGCCGGCCGCTACGCGATGGTGCCGCTCAACTTCTCCTTCCGCCAGCAGGTCCAGCAGCAGGCTCCCAAGGGCTTCGACTGGACGGTCCTGCCGATGCCCACCGGCGAGGGGGAGCCGACGCAGGGCACGATCCCGCAGACCCTCTCGGTCGCCGAGGACAGCCCGCACAAGCGGGCGGCGGTCGACTTCATCGCCTTCCTCAACCAGCCCGAGCACCAACTGCGACTGGCGCGCGGTGACTGGCTGCTGCCCACGAGTACCCAGGCCCTCAAGGACCCGTCCCTCAACACCGACACCTATGGATGGAGGACCGGCGCCACCATCGCGGCCGGTCTGCGCGCGTCCCCGGTGCTCGGGGTGCGCGGCTACGCGGAGTGGAAGGACAAGATCGCCACCCCCGCCTACCAGGAGTACTACAACAACGCGTTCGGGATCGCGGAACTGCGAGAACGCCTGGCGGACGACGGAAACCGCATCCTCGACCGTTATCAGCGCTGAACCCGAGCACAACCCCAGAAAAGAGCACGAACCCAGCATGAGTGTCAGCCTCGACTCCGATCCCGCCCCGTCGGCCGAGGGCGCGCCGGATGCCCGCGGGCGCCGTACCGCCCCCTTCTCCCGGCCCGCGTCCGCCGCCGCTGTTCCGCTCCGGGATCGCGCTCGCGGCGCCCTGCTCGGCCTCGCGGTCGGCGACGCGCTCGGCGCACCGGCCGAGAACATGAAGCCCTCCCAGATCCGTGAGCGCTGGGGCCGTATCCAAGGCTTCGTCTCGGACGACCCGGCCGGTACGGACGACACCGAGTACGCGATCTTCTCGGGTCTGCTCCTGGCCGACCACGGCTCCGCTCTCACCATGGCCCATGTCGAGGCGGCCTGGCACGAGGGGATCGCCGACCGTGACGAAGGGGCGTTCAAGGGAGCCGGGTTCAGCGAGCGCGGCACCCTGGAGAACCTGCGCCGTGGTCTCGCCGCCCCCATCTCCGCTCAGCACAGGCACGCCTGGAGTGACGGTCTCGCCATGCGCGCCGCGCCGTTCGGGGTGTACGCGGCGGGGCGTCCGGCCGAGGCGGCCCGTCTGGTCGCGATCGACGGCACCGTGTCGCACGACGGCGAAGGCATCCTCGGCGGCCGGGCGGTGGCGGCGGGCGTCGCCGCGGCCATGGTCAGCCACACCCCGGACGCGGTCGTGCAGGCCGCGCTCTCCGTCGTACCGGACGACTCGTGGACGGCCCGCTCACTGCACCGCGCGGTGTCGGCGGCGCGCCGGGCTCGCCGTGATCCCGGCAGCACTCAGTTGTCGCGGGAGCGAGGGGTGCGCAAGGCCGTCGTCATCGGGGGTTATCCATGGACGGATCTGGCGCCCGAGGCGGTGGGCCTGGCGTTCGGCGCGTTCGCGGTGGCCAGGGGCGACTTCCGCGAGTCGGTCCTGATCGCCGTCAACATGGGCCGCGACGCCGACACCACGGCCGCCGTGGCGGGCGCCCTCGCCGGCGCCCTGCGCGGCGAGTCCGCGATCCCCGCCGACTGGGCGGGCACCATCGGCCCCGTACGCGGCAGCTGTCTCCCCTCCATGGCCGGCCGGCACATCCTCGACATCGCGGACCGGTTGACGCCCACCGCACAGGACCGGCCCGGGACGACGGCGTGACCAGGTCCTGTCCGGTCGATCCGCACGGATCCGGACACCGGGACAGCGCCGTCGTACCGCCCAGTACCACCGAAAGGCCCCTCGCTCTCATGCTCCCCGCACCAGCGGACGCCACCCACCGGATCGAGGGCCTGCTCCTCGGCATCGCCGCGGGTGACGCCGCCGGTTGGCCCTCCGGTCGGCACCGCGCCGCCCGGCTGCCCGACTGGACGCGCCGCCTCACCCGCGAACTGGACACCTTCGCCGAACAGAACGCGACGACCACCCTGCCGGTGCCGATCGCACTGAACCAGCCCCCTGAGCCGCTGCGCCTCGGCCCGTCCGACGACGCGGAGTGGGCGGCCTTCACCGCGCTCTCCGTTCTCGGCGCCTACGCCGACGGTCTCGGGGACCTCCCCGCCGACCAGCGCGTACGCTCCGCGCTCTCGCTCGCGTGGAACACCCTCGCGGACGAGATAGCGGCGGCGGCGGACCGCGCGGACGAGATCGAGTCGGCCGAGATGCCGCTGCGCGCCCGTATCTCCGTACGGGCCGGCCTGGGCAATCTCGCCGCGGGTCTACGGCCTCCCGCGACGGGTCACGACAACCCGCACTACTTCGATGACGCGGCCTGCGTACGCGCCGCGGTCCTCGCGGTCGTACACCCGGGCGAGCCGCGACTCGCCGCTGATCTGGCCGAGTTCGACGCGCGCTACACCCAGGACGGCGACGGTGTGCACGGCGCCCGCGCCATGGCGGCGGCCGTCTCCGCGGCGCTCGGCGGCGCGCCCGTCGACAGCTGTGTGGACGCGGCCCTCGCCCAACTGCCCGAGGGCACCGAGATCCACCGCAACGCGGTGCGCGCCGTCGGCCTGGCCCGCACCGCGGTGACCGCGCACCCCGGCCTGCCCGGCAACGCGTTCGCCCTCGTACCCGTGCTGGAACACGAGATCGTCGACCACGTCTACAGCTATGGCATCGCCGCGGCCGAAACGGTGCCCGTCGCCCTCGCCGTCGCCACGGCGGCGGCCGGCGCCGTCAGCGAGGCGGTCCCCACCGCGGCCTGTCTCTCCCGCGTCGCCGACTCGGCGCCCGCCCTGGCCGGTGCCCTCACCGGCGCGCTCGGCGGCGGTGACGCGTTCCCGGAGAGCTGGCGTGCGGCCTGCCGCACACTCGCGGGCTGCGCGCTGCCGCGCCTGGCCGGTACCGACCTGATCGGCCTGGCGGAGCGCCTGGCCACCATGAGCAGCCCGACCGTCTCCCCCTCTCCCGAAGGAATCCCCGCATGACCACGTCCAGCAACCCGACGAGTCCCATTCCGTCCCTGGAGGACCGCACCGCCGGCGCCCTCGTCGGAGCCGCCGTGGGCGACGCGCTCGGCGGTCCGGTCGAGGGCTGGACCCCGGAGGCCATCGCCGAGCGGCACGGCGGCCGGGTGCGCGGCATCGTGGAGCCGTTCCACAAGGACGAGTGGAAGACCGCGCGGCCCATCGCGCCGTACCACAAGGGCGATGGCCATGTCACCGACGACACCTTGATGACACACGCCCTGATCCGTGTCTACGAGAAGGTCCGCGACCACCTCGACGCGTACGCGGTCGCCGACCATCTGGTCCCTGACCTGATCACCAACCCCCGGTGGATCCCGGAGCTGGAGGCCGAGGCACTGCCGCTCCAGCGCATCTTCCTCGCGGAGAAGTGGATCGTCGCCCGTATCCACTACGGACATGTCGACCCGCGTGAGGCGGGCGTCGGAAATATCGTCAACTGCGGTGCGGCGATGTACATGGCGCCGGTCGGCGTGGTCAACGCGGGCAACCCGCTGAAGGCGTACGAGGAGGCGCTGGAGGTCGCGGGCGCGCACCAGTCGTCGTACGGCCGCGAGGCGGCGGGTGTCTTCGCGGCGGCGGTGGCCTCGGCGTTCACACCGGGCGCCACGCCCGAATCCGTCGTCGAGGATGTCCTGAAGCTAGCGAAGGACGGTACGAGGTCCGCGATCGAGGCGGTGTGCGAGGTGGCGGCGCACCATGACGACTTCGAGGACGCGCTGGCGCCGCTGCGCGAGGCCGTGGCTCCGTTCGACACGGTCGGCCCCGAGTACCGCAAGCCGTCTCTCGGCGCCCGCCGCCCCTCCCGGCTGCACTCCATCGAGGAACTGCCCATCGCCCTGGGCATGTTGCTGGTCGGCCGCGGCGACTTCCGGCACACGGTGCTCGGCTCGGTCAACTACGGCCGCGACTGCGACTCGATCGCCACGATGAGCGGCGCGATCGTCGGTGCCCTGTACGGCGAGGGCGCCGTGCCCAAGGAGTGGAGCACGGAGATCGCGCGGGCCAGCAGGCTGGATCTGCACGCCCCGGCGCTCTCCCTCGCCCGCGTCACACGCGAGGTGTACGCCCGCGACCTGGAGCGGCGCCGGGCCCATGAGGCCGCCTTCACGACGCTCGCGGGGTTCTGATGCTGCGTCTGACGTGGGTACAGCCGGAGGATCTGGTCGGGCACGAGTTGCGCCAGGCGGCCCAGGACGGCCGTGACGCGACGGACGTCGAACGCCGCTGGATCGCGGCGGGCGGCCATCCGGCGCCGGAGCGAGCCGGCGCGTCACCGGACCCGGCCTCCCCCGAACTCAGGGCGCTCGCCCAGGAGCTGCTGGACGAGCTGGCACGGCTCCCGTCCCCCCTCGCGGCAGTGGAACCGGCCGTGTTCCAGATCGGTACGGTACGTGAGGGCAGGCCGTACGGGCGGCAACCGGAACCCGGACCGGAATCAGAGTCGAGACGGGAGCCGGGACCGGACTCGGACCCGGGACCGGACCCCGACCCGCGATCGGAGACGGAGCGCCTGCACGCGGCCTGGCTGGGCCGGGCCGTCGGCTGCGTCCTGGGCAAGCCCGTGGAGAAACTCCCCCTCGACGGTATCCGCGCCATCGCCCGCGACACCGGCAACTGGCCCCTGGGCACCTGGTTCACCGAACGGGACCTGGACCCGCGGATCGCGGCGGCGTACCCCTGGAACCGCCGCTCCCGCCCCACCTCCCTCGCCGAGAACATCGACGGCATGCCGGAGGACGACGACCTCAACTACCCGCTCCTGGGCCTGCTGCTGCTCCAGCGCCACGGCCACGACTTCACCACGGGCGACGTGGCGAAGCTGTGGCTGGACGAACTCCCGGCGGCCCGTACGTTCACCGCCGAACGCATCGCCTACCGCAACCTCCTGGACGGCCTGGAGCCACCGCACACGGCGACACACCACAACCCGTTCCGCGAGTGGATCGGCGCACAGATCCGGGCGGACATCTTCGGCTGGACGCACCCCGGCGACCCGGCGAAGGCCGCCGAACTCGCCCGCCGGGACGCGATGTTGTCCCACACGGCGAACGGCGTGTACGGCGAGATGTTCGTGGCGGCGGCGATCGCGCACGCGGCCGGCCCCGCCCCCACCACGGTCCACGAAACCCTCGCGACCGCCCTGGCCCACATCCCGCCGGACTCCCGCTACGCGCGGGCGATCCGCTTCGGCACCGAGACGGCGCGGGCGGAACCCACCGGCACTCCGGCCGGCTTCGAGCGGGTCGTCGACGCGCTGCACGCCCGCTACGCCCACGACCACCACTGGGTGCACGTCCTGCCGAACGCCGCCCTGCTCGCCGCCGCGCTCACCCACGCCGACGGCGACTTCACCGGCTCCATCTGCCGTGCCGTGTCGGGTGGTTGGGACACGGACTCCAATGGCGCGACCGCCGGCTCGATCGCGGGCCTGCTCGCGGGCAGCCCGGGAGCGCTCGGTGAGCGCTGGACGGTCCCGCTGAAGAACCGCCTCGCCACCACGGTCGGCGGCTTCGACGGCATCGGCTTCGACGAACTGGCCCGCCTCACCCTGGAGGCCCGCGCATGACACGTCCGACCGCCCTCGGCCCGGCCACCATGACCCCGGTCGCCTTGACCCCGGTCGTCAACGTACGGAAGGCACGATGAACGAGACCTCGCTCCCCCGGCCACCCCGGCACGACGGCCCGCTGGCGGGCCTGCGTGTCCTCGATCTGGCGACGCTCTTCGCCGGTCCCCTGTGCGCCACGATGCTCGGTGACTTCGGCGCCGAGGTGATCAAGGTGGAGCACCCCCGCAAGCCGGACCCGTCCCGCGGCCACGGCCCGTCGAAGGACGGCATCGGCCTGTGGTGGAAGCTGCTGGGACGCAACAAGAAGAACATCACGCTCGACCTGTCCACCACCGGCGGCCGGGAGGTACTCCTCAGACTGGTCGCTGAGTCCGATGTCCTGATCGAGAACTTCCGCCCCGGCACCCTGGAGAAGTGGAACCTCGGCTGGGACGAGCTGTCGGCCGCCAACCCCCGTCTCGTCCTGGCGCGTATCACCGGCTTCGGCCAGTTCGGCCCGTACTCCAGGCGCCCGGGATTCGGCACCCTGGCCGAGGCGATGAGCGGCTTCGCCGCGATCACCGGGCAGCCGGACGGTCCGCCGACACTGCCGCCGTTCGGCCTCGCCGACTCGATCGCCGCGCTCTCCACCTCGTACGCGGTGATGGCCGCCCTGCGCGGCCGGGACGAGGCGGGCCGCGGCCAGATCGTCGACATGGCGATCATCGAGCCGATGCTGACGATCCTCGGCCCCCAGCCCCTCTGGTACGACCAGCTCGGCTACGTACAGGAGCGCACCGGCAACCGCTCCGCGAACAACGCGCCGCGCAACACCTACCGCACCGTCGACGGCAAGTGGGTCGCGGTCTCGACCTCCGCGCAGTCGATCGCGGAGCGTGTGATGCGTCTGGTCGGCAGGCCCGGGTTCATCGACGAGGACTGGTTCGCCACGGGGTCAGGCCGTGCCGCGCACGCCGACGAGCTGGACGAGGCGGTCGGTTCGTGGATCGCGGCGCACACCCGCGACGAGGTCGTGACGGCCTTCGAGAAGGCGGAGGCGGCCATCGCCCCGATCTACGACATCCGCGATGTGATGGCCGATGAGCAGTACCGGGCGCTCGACTCGATCACCGAGCTCCCCGACCCGGACTTCGGCACGGTGAAGATGCAGAACGTCCTGTTCCGGCTCTCCGAGACCCCGGGCTCCATCAAGTGGACGGGGCGCCCGCACGGCGCGGACACGGACGAGATCCTCAGCGGAATCGGCCTGACGGACACGGAGATCACCGCGCTGCGCTCGGCAGGTGCGGTGTGACCGACCACGCGTATCTGACCTGGCTGTACGTTCCCGGTGACCGCCCCGGCGTCGTCGCCAAGGCCCTCGGCTCCGGGGCCGACGTGGTGCTTGTCGACCTGGAGGACGCCGTCGCCCCCGACCGCAAGGGCTACGCGCTCGACGCGACCGCCGAACTCCTCGCCGACAAGCACGAGGTGCCGGTCCATGTCCGCGTCAATGCCCTCGACGGTCCCCTCGCGGAGCGGGAGATACGCCGTCTCACCCCGCTGCCCGGCCTGGACGCGCTGCGCCTGCCGAAGGTGACCGGCCCGGACGACCTCACCCGCGTCCTGGACTGGGCGGTCGAAGTGCCGCCCCTGTACGCCCTGCTGGAGTCGGCGCTCGGCATCGAGCACGCCTACACGATCGCGGGCCATCCGAGTGTGCACGGCATCGCGCTCGGCGAGGCGGACCTGCGCGCCGAGCTCGGCGTCACGGACGCGGCGGGCCTCGCCTGGCCGCGCGGTCGCGCGGTGGTCGCGGCGCGGGCGGCGCGACTGCCGCCCCCGCCGCAGTCGGTGTACCCGGACGTCCGCGACACCGAGGGCCTGGCCCGCTCCTGCGCCGAGGGCCGCGCGCTGGGCTTCCTGGGCCGCACGGCGATCCATCCGAGGCAACTCCCGGTGATCGAGGAGGCTTTCCTGCCGACGGAGCCGGAGGTGGCGGCGGCCCGTGAGATCGTCCGGACGGCGGCGGCGGACGCGGGCGCCCTGGCGCTCCCCGACGGCCGCTTCGTGGACGCGGCCGTCGTCGCCGACGCACGACGGCTGCTGACGCTGACGGAACGCCGGGGCTGACCCGCGGACGGTGAGGACGCGATCGGGGTCCCCGGTCAGCTCGATCAGGGACGGCAGCGAGCCGCCGCCCGGGGCGGCCTGGTCGGCGCGGTCGATCCGGCCGCCGGTCGGGGCCGTGTCCAGAGCGCGGTCGACGCGGCCCCCGGCCAGTGCGGCGACACGTTCGGCCATACCGTCGCCGTAGCCGGTCACCCGGGTACGGGCGCTCGAACAGCGCGGCGTCGAACTGCGCGAGGCGGTCGCGCCCGCCGGCCCCGAACAGGTGATCACGAACACGGCCGAATCCGGCGGCGGGACTGTGAAGACACGCCCTAGTCCTCGGCGAGGACCACGACCGTATCGCCCTCGGACAGGACCAGGGGCGCGGTCTTGGAGGGGTTGAGATGCACACCGTAGAGCGGCGGCTCGTCGCTCCGCTGTGCCAGCCGGTAGCCGATGGCCGTCTCGCCGCGCTGCTGGGCGGCCACGATCACGGCGGCGAAGTTCGCCTCGGCACCCGGGACAAGATAGCTCGGCGCCGGCTTGAGGTAGATCTCCGAACCCTTGGGGTCGAAGAGGTCGGCGAACACCGCGTACAGATCCCGGTTCTCGCTGAGTTGGGTGAGCAGGAGGCTGATCACTTTCGTACTGACGATGAAGTCGTCAGCCTTGGTGACCTGCGCGACCTCGCGGTTGGCGTCGTCGTTCATCTCGGTGACGATCGAGTACGGATCGCCGAGCTGGATCTCGATGTCGCGCAGATGCAGCAGGGTGACCAAGGTACGGTCGTCGGCCCGTCGGGGGTCGATCGCGTCGTCCGTCAGCACCACGACATGGCGGTAGCTGTCCAGCCCCAGGGCCTCCAGCGACGGCCGGTGGATGGGGTCGCAGTGCTTGAAGCCGACGGTCAGGTTCTCCCACCGCCCGTTCATGTCCTCCAGCGGTCGCCGTGGGGCCGCGACGTCCACCACGGATCCCGGCTTCACGAGACGGTCGAGCAGTGAAATGATCTTCGGGGCTCGCGGGTTCCAGCCGATCACCAATGTCCGGTCCGGTAAGGGGGACCGCACCTGGGCGGTCCTGATCGCCGACCGCGGGACCACGGGCCGTACGGTCGCCCGCTTGATGAGCAGATCGTCCTCGGCGAGTACCAGCAGCCGGTCTCCGCCCTCCATGACCGTGTCCATGGCCGGGTTGACGAGTATCTCCCCGTCCTCGCGGTGCAGTCCGATGGGTACGCCGAGCTCGAACGCGTTCAGAGATTCCCCGTAGGTGGAACCGGTCAGCCCCGGTTCGGCCCAGGGGTAGATCTCATTGCCTATGAAGCTGAGCAGTTCGTTGAAGACGGTGGACAGCCCGGACTGCCGGTGGGACTGCACGATCAGTCGTACGGCGATGTCGTCGACATCGATCACCAGCGCGGTCTCGCCCGCGGCCAGCCGGGCGGCGGCCAGATTCGGGGAGTTCTGCACGGCCGCCACCACATTCGGGCGCGCCCCGCGCCATGTTCGGTTGTTCAGGAGCAGCAGCACCTTGATGACATCGATATCGCTGTCGTCCCCGACGGGCGGCAGCACGATGATCGCCTTGGCGGTGTCCGGACTCACCAGCTCCAGATCGCCGCGTTGCAGTGGACTGCCGGAGCGGCAGATGACCCGCGTCTTCCCGGTGTCCGGGATCCGCCGCCGGATCTCGTCGTCCATGTCGACCTTGTCCCGGTCGGCGAGGATCACCACACAGGACCGGCGCTCGCTCTGATTGGCCTCCGCCAACTCGGCGATCACGGTGAAGATCTGATCCGACCAGCCCAGTACGATGGTGTGCCCGTGCTCGATCAGACGTGACTTGCCCTTGCGCAGCTCCTGGATCCGGGTCTCCA
This sequence comes from Streptomyces sp. NPDC051662, assembly GCF_040681655.1. Taxonomy (NCBI): domain Bacteria; kingdom Bacillati; phylum Actinomycetota; class Actinomycetes; order Kitasatosporales; family Streptomycetaceae; genus Streptomyces; species Streptomyces sp. NPDC051662. Next base: position 354,419 of record NZ_JBFAZD010000007.1, on the reverse strand, counting down.
GACCGGTCGTCAGCACACCGATGAGCGCGCTGACGATGAAGATCCCTCCGATGGTCACTGTCAGCATGAGGATCAGAAACAGCGGCTGCCCAGTGTCCCCGCCCATCGTGCCCGGATCGAGGGTGCGCAGCAGACTCATCCAGACGACGCCCGGCCAGCCGCCGTTCTCTTCCGTGTCTTCGTGCGCCGCGACGACCACCACACTGGAGACCAGGGTGATCAGCCCCAGCGAGGCAAGCCCCAGCCAGCCGATCAGCGCGGGTGTGCCACGGTCCATCGTCCCGTCGAACCAGTACCGCAGTCGCGCGCTCAGCGTTCTTTGCATACGGAATCCCTCCCTAGCCCCATTCCGCCGAGGGGCCCAACAGGGCCGCGAGGGCGGCGTGTTACGCCCCGATGATCTCTCCCCGGCTCCGTGCCACGCCAATCGGCTCCGTCTCCGAGCCGTGCCGACGCGACGCCGAGGTGATGCCGACGCGGCGAGACGTGACGCCTATGTGATGCCGCCCCGACGCGACGCGACGGAAGCGCGGGGACGAAGCGACTCCACGGCCAAAAGCCGCCCTTGCGCGGCGAGTTGAGGCCCCCGATACTCCCGAGCAACACCGGCCGGGGGCGCGCGGTCCGGCCGGGGCGCACGGCCGCCCACGCCGCGCCTCACGGGCCCGCATCCCTCGGAGGGCCCCCGATTCCCCGGGAGACACGCCAAGTGAGGATCACCCACACCTTTCGCCACGCTCGCGTACCCGGACGTCCCCGTCTGCTCGCCGTCGCCACGGGGCTGGCCGCAGCCGTCGCACTCGCGGTCCCCGCCGCCGACGCCGTGACCGTCACCGACGTACCCGCCGCGAACAGGCTCGCCGCCACCGCCGACGCGGTCCTGGACGCCGGTGTGGCGGGCACCGCCTGGTACGCCGACCCTGCGGCCGACACCGTGGTCGTCACCGCGGACAGCACCGTATCGCCCGCGCGCACCGCCGCGATCGAGCGGGCGGCGGGCCCCAACGCCGACGCGCTGCGCATCGAGCACTCACCCGGCCGGCTCTCGACCCAGCTCTCCGGCGGTGACGCCATCTACTCCACTGGCGCGCGCTGTTCGGCCGGTTTCAATGTCGTCAGCGGCAGTACGTACTACTTCGTGACCGCGGGACACTGCACCAGCGGCCGGTCGACCTGGTACACCAACGCCACGGGGACCACGCTCATCGGCTCCACCGTCGGGTCCAGCTTCCCCACCCATGACTACGGCCTCGTGCGCTACACCAACCCCGGGGTCCCCGCCTCCGGCACGGTCGGAAGCGTCGACATCACCGGCGCGGCCCAGGCCACCATCGGTATGGCCGTCACCTTCCGCGGCGCCGTCTCCGGCGTCGTCAGCGGTGTCGTCACCGGCCTCAACGCCACGATCAACTACGGCAGCGGCGACATCGTCACCGGCCTGATCGCCACCAACATCTGCACACAGCCCGGCGACAGCGGCGGAGCGCTCTACTCCGGCGACCGCGCCATCGGGGTGCTCTCGGGCGGCACCGGAAACTGCTCAAGCGGCGGAACGTCGTACTTCCAGCCCATCATCCCGGTGCTGAACGCGTATGGCGTCAGCGTCTACTGACCGGATCGACTGTCTCTGAGGAGCGTGCGCGAAAACGCCAACCGCCCTCTGCGCTCGGCGCAGAGGGCGGGGCAGCAACGGCAGGGCGAATGTCAGAAGTGGAGGAAACCGAACCAGGTCTCGACCTGGAACGCCGAGAACCCGGCCTCGGTGATTCCCGCGTCGCCGCCCAGGTTTTCGTAGTGACCCGAGCCGCCCTCCGCCCCGAAGTGGCCTGCCGCGGCGGACGCCTCGTGACCGTCCCAGGCAGACGCCGAACCGGCGCCGCCCAGCAGAGCGGTGGCGGCGAGGGCGGTGGCGGCGAGCGCCGTACGGATACGCATGTGAGCTCCCTACGTCGGGTGAAGCGAACATCGGATGCATGCCCTGGTATACCGCCTTTTCGACAGGATCCGGTGCTATGTCACCCGCTCGGCCCATCAGAACAGGACAAGCGGCTGCCGCTGTGATCCGGTGCCCGGGCCTCCTCTCAGGTGGCGTGCCATCCGGACCAGCGAGTCACCGCGATCTCCACCACGGGTCCTTCCGGCGGGCGGTCGGCGTACTGCCGCTGGTACTTCCGCGTCAGCAGGCTCACGTACCGCGCGGACGCCGCCGAGTCCGCGGCCGGTGGCAGAACGGTGGCTGTTCCGTCCGCGCGCGCCCACCACAGGCGGTCCCAGTCCTCGTCGTAGCCGTCGACGAGGAGACAGACCTCGGGGTGGGCGCGGATGTTGACCAGCCGCTTCAGCCGGGTCGACCGCTTCGGCTTGTGGTCCACCGCGAAGGCCAGGGTGTCGCCGGTGAGCGCGAAGACCGCGGGTACCAGATGCGGGCGGCCGGAGGCTTCGACGGTCGCGAGCCGGGCGATCCGGGCCCGGGCGAAGTGTTCCCGGGCCCCGCCGCTCGTCATGCTCGGCATCGCGGCATCCGACGGCTCACCGGAAGCGCTCCGCTACGCCGGCGATCTCGTCCAGGTATGCCAGCGTCCCGGCCTCCGGCATCGTCGGCAGATAGAAGAGCAGCCGCTCCACATCGAGCCGGGTGTACTGCTCGACGATCTCGGGCTCCTTCTCCACCGCGTAGACGGTCACGGGCACGTCCCGGCCGGCGACGCCTCGCATCCGCTCGATCTTCGGGGCGAGTTCCCCGGCCCCCGTGCTGTTGGCCAGCCAGGCGTCGCCGAAGGCGGCCACGCGCTTGAAGGCACCCTCGCCACCGCCCACGTAGATGGGCGGGTGGGGGCGCTGGACCGGCTTCGGCCACGAGTAGACCGGATCGAAGTCGACGAACTCCCCGTGGAACTCGGCCTTCTCCTTCGTCCACAGCTCGCGCATGGCCTGGAGCCGCTCGTCCACGAGGCGGCCCCGGGTGCGCGGGTTCGCGCCGTGGTTCTCCATCTCCTCCTCGTTCCAGCCGATGCCGACCCCGAAGACACATCTCCCGGCGGAGACGAGGTCCAGGGATGCCACCTCCTTGGCCGTGATGATCGGGTCCCGCTGGACCACCAGTGCGATGCCGGTGCCCAGCAGGATCCGCTCGGTCACCGCGGCGACCGCGCTGAGCGCGACGAACGGGTCGAGAGTGCGGTAGTAGATCTCCGGCAGCTCGCCGCCGCCGGGGTACGGCGTACGGCGGTCCGCCGGGATATGGGTGTGCTCGGCGATGAACAAGGAGTCAAGCCCTCGCTCCTCGATCGCGCGCCCCAGCGGGGTGGGTGCGATGCCCTGGTCGGTGATGAAGGTCGATACGCCGAACTTCACAGCGGCTCCCTCGGATTCCGGGTTCTCGGGGGTGATGGATCGTCGCGGATTCACGGGGGCCCGCGAGCTCGCGATCAGGGGCCACGTACCCCCATGGGCCCCGGCACAACAATCCGTACGGCCGACCGGCCGATCCCGGTGGACTCCAGCGGGCCGAGGAGCGGTGAGCTACCGGGCACCAGTAGGACCGCCGCGCCCACAGCCCGCTCCCTGGGTGCCGCACGCAAAAGCTTTGCCTTTCGCCGGACGGGTCGTTATGGTTTTTCACGGTCCTGTTGTCTCCGATTGAGGTGGACGTTGCGCATCTGAGGTTCGCGATCACCGCGCCGTACGGCTCTCGCCGTACGTCTGTCACGCCGTAGCGGCACTCGTGCCGCCCGTGACACCCGCGTGGAAGCGACCTCGGTGCAGGGCCGTCCTCTCCATCTCTCGGACCGCCGCACCCTCCTTTTCCCGGTTTGGTCGCCGCGTGGTGCTCGCATACGAAGCCCCCCGTCCACCGCGCTTTCGACTGCGAGAGATCCCATGGCGACACCCACCGCCCCCAGCACCTCCCTGACCTGCTCCGCTCTGTCCTTCCAGTGGCCCGACGGCACCACCGTCCTCGACGGGCTGTCCCTCACCATCGGCCGGGGCCGCACCGGTCTCGTCGGTGCCAATGGCGCGGGCAAATCCACACTGCTTCGGCTCCTGGCCGGCCTGCTGCGCCCCTCCCAGGGGTCGGTGAGCGCGGGCGGCAGCCTCGCCCACCTTCCCCAGAACGTCACCCTCGACACCGCCCTGCGCGTCGACGAGGCCCTGGGCATCGCCGAGCGGCGCGGCGCGCTGCGCGCCATCGAGGCCGGCGACGTCCGCGAAACACACTTCGAGACGATCGGCGACGACTGGGACGTCGAGGAACGTGCTCTGGCGACCCTGGGCTCCCTCGGCCTCGGCGACGTCGAACTCGACCGTACCGTCGGCCAGATGTCCGGCGGGGAGACCGTCCTGCTGCGGCTGGCCGCCTTGCTGCTGGAACGTCCCGACATCCTCCTGCTGGACGAGCCGACCAACAACCTCGACCTGTCCGCGCGCCGCAGACTGTACGAGGCCGTCGACTCCTGGCGCTCCGGCGTACTCGTCATCGTCAGCCACGACCTCGAACTGCTCGAACGCGTGGACCGTATCGCCGAACTGCGCGCCGGCTCCGTGAGCTGGTACGGCGGCGGCTGGTCCGCCTATCAGGAAGCCCTGGCCACCGAGCAGGAAGCGGCCGGGCGGATGCTGCGGGCCGCCGAGGCGGACGTGCGCCGGCAGAAGCGTGAGCTGGAAGAGGCCCAGGTCAAGATTGCCCGGCGCCAGCGGCACAGCAAGAAAATGGACGCGCAGCGGCGGGCCCCGAGGATCGTGGCGGGCGAACGGAAACGTAACGCGCAGGAATCGGGCGACAAGCTGCGCGGCCTGCACGAGGACCGGCTGAATGAGGCGCGCGAGCGCCGGGAGGAGGCCTCGGACGCGATCCGTCATGACGCGGAGATCCGTGTGAGCCTTCCTCATACGGCCGTGCCCGCGGGCCGCACCGTCCTGAGCCTGCGTGAGCTGCGGCCCCGGTTCGGGGGGCTGCGCGAGGGGAACCTCCAGGTGCGGGGGCCCGAGCGGATCGCGCTGGTCGGGCGCAACGGCGCGGGCAAGACCACGTTGCTGCGTACGCTCACCGGGGAGTTGGCCCCGCTGTCCGGCGAGGCCAGGACGTTCGTACCGGTGCGGTTTCTGCCGCAGCGTCTGGATGTGCTGGACGACGAGCTGAGCGTCGCGGCGAACGTGGCCCGGTTGGCTCCCGGGGTGACCGACAACCACATCCGCTCCCAGCTCGCGCGATTCCTGTTCAAGGGTGCGCGCGCCGAGCAGCAGGCGGGCACGCTCTCCGGCGGAGAACGCTTCCGGGCCGCGCTCGCGGCGATGATGCTCGCCGCGCCCGCCCCGCAGCTGCTGATGCTGGACGAACCGACCAACAACCTCGACACGTCGAGTGTGCGGCAGCTGACGAGCGCGCTCGCGTCGTACGAGGGCGCGCTCCTGATCGCCTGCCACGATCTGCCGTTCCTCGAAGCGGCCGGCATCACCCGCTGGCTGCTCCTCTCGGAAGAGCTCCAGGAAACCACCGCGGAAGAGGTCCGCGGTCTGCTGGAGGCGCCGGAAGCCGGCTGACGCGGTCGCCCGCCCGCCGCCCGCCGCGAACCGCTCGCCCTGAACCGGCTCGGGGGCGCATCCCGTTGGATGCGCCCCACTCGGCCGCTCAGGTCTTACGGATCGCGGCGAGCAGAGCCGGTGAGTGGTAGGCCGTCGAGGGTCCGGACAGCCAGGATTCCAGGTCCGGTGGCTCGGGACGGGCGCCGCCCAGGGCGTAGAGGCCCACCAGGAGCAGCGCGCCGATGACGGTGAGCGCGAGTGTGATCGCCACGACGAAGTGGAAGCCTTCGGCCAGGCCGATGGTCAGGGCGAGATGCAGCAGGACCGGCCCGACCAGGAACGCCGCTTCCGAGCGCAGCAGTTCGACCAGGGCGAAGGTCGGGCCGATCTGTGCCGACGGTACGGAGAACCCGGCCAGGAACAGTCCGGGCGTCACGCCCGCGCCCGCGCCGAACCCCAGGAAGAGCGCGGCGACGGGGACGACCGCGGAGGCGTTCGTCGTGGACGCGGTCAGCAGGACCCCGGCGCCGATCGCCAGGCTGATGGTGCCCGAGAGGGCCAGATGCGGGGTCCAGCGGGTCGACACCAGCCGCCGGAACAGTACGGCGGCCACGAACACGCCGACGATCTGGGGCGTGACAAGGACCCCGACGCGCAGTGGCGCGTAGTGCGCCTCCCTGGTCAGAAAGGCCTCGGTCAGTTCCAGCAGCGAGGTGAAGCACGCGCCGACGAGCATCGCGTTGGCCATTCCGACGACCGGCAGTGTGTTGCTGATGGGCCGCACCGGCATCAGCGGAGTGGTCTTTCTGTACTGACCTCCCACCAGGAGCACTCCGCAGATCAGCCCGCACACGACCGGCACGGAGAACGCGGGGTCGCTGAACGAGCCACGGGTCAGCCACGAGACGCCGAAGAACGGCAGCGTGGTGGTGGCGAGCGCGAGCGGAATGGCGGTCCAGTCGAACCGTGCCCTGCGGGCGGGTGGTTCGTTGCCCTCGAACGTCAGGGCGCCGATCGTCAGTCCGATCGCCGCCAGCGCGGCGAGGCCGGCGAACAGTCCTCGCCAGCCACCCAGGCTGCCGACGAGCCCGCCCACCAGCGGCCCGAACGCCACCATGCCGAACAGCCCGAGACTGACAACGGCCCCGGTCGTGGCAAGCCGCTCGACGGGGTGTCCCGTAACCAGCGGTGGCAGCGCCGAGACCAGCAGCATGCCGGTGAACAGGCCCTGAAGGACCACTCCGGCCGTGAACAGGCCGGCGTTCGGCGCGCTGAGCGCCAGCACCGAACTGAGCACGAAGCCCGCCTCACAGATGAGGTAGATCCGGCGACGCGCCACACGCTGGACGAGGTCCGCGGCGGCCACCGCGCCGAACGCGTACGCCGCGTTCGACATGCCACTCGCGAGTTGGAGCTCGAAGCGCGTCGCGCCGATGTCTCCCATGATCCGCGGTTCCATCAGGGCGGTGGCCGTGGTGAGGATCAGATACGGGCTCAGCGCGAGCAGGGAGAGCGCCACCGCCGCGGGATAGCGCCCGGCCAGCGGAATCCGGCTGAACAGACGCGGCGAGGGTGAGCTGAACCGCAAGGACGCCTCCGGGGCCGAGAGGGAAGGGCCGCGGACCGTTGGCGCGCCGGGCACCGGCCTCTGTGCCGTCCTCGTGGTGCGACACCCGAGATCCGGCCGGGCCGCCGGCTCAGCGTACGTCCGTACGCCGCGCGCCCCGGACTGACACGCCCGCGCGCCGGGGCACGCCCACGGGAACCCGTCGGCGCGCTGTACGCCGCGGGCCGGCTCAGCCGTCCGGGAGCCCCCCGCACAGATGGTCTATGGCGAAGGCGCCCGCCTCCCGCTGCAACCGCCGTTCCGCCTCCAGCTGTCGCAGCAGTCCGTCGAGCAGCTTGTCGTCGCGCGGGTTCTGGAGGAATTCCAGTACGGCCCGCTGGAAGGCCCCTCGGAGCGTCGACGGCATGGCGTCGGAGGCGTCGAAGCAGAGCTCGTCCGCCTCCCGGAACAGTTCCAGGACCTTCGCGGTGCCCGCCGTCAGGGCTCCTGGGCCCGCCGTGCGGTCCGGAAAGATGGGGCGCTCCGCGGGTTTCGCCGCGGCGGCCCAGTCGTCACGGGTCTCCCGCGATGTCAGCTGCCCCATGAGCTTCCAGGCCGCGTCGCTCGGTGTGAAGACGGCCGCCATGTCGCCCGAGACCTCGAACGCCTTCTGAGGGGCCGGCAGACCGGGGACGATGTCGGAGGTGGGCGCGGGCAGTACGTCATTGCCGTAGTGGCGGCGGATGAAGGAACCCTGGTGCTCCAGGGTGCAGTCGCCACTGTTCAACAGGCCGTGCCGGCCCTGGAAGGAGGTGGCGAGCGCCTCCTTGCCCGCGTTGCCACCGCCCGCCGTCAGCAGCGTCCGCCAGGACCGCCATGCCTCCCTCACCGGTCCGTCGTCCCACTCCAGATCGCCGGTGGCCCATCGCTCGTACACGGACGGTCCGTACCGCTGGAGCAGCAGATCCTCGATCCAGTCCGTGCCCGGCCAGCCGGATGTGGCGCCCGATGCCATGCCCAGGCACCACGTGGGGTCCCCGGCCGCGTCCCTGTCATCGGGACGGCTCCATACGATGCTCTTGAGGTCGACCCGCACCGGCACCCAGTACGAGTGCTGGCGCTGCTCGCCGTCCTTGTCCTTGAGGGTGATCCTCGGTGACCACGGTCCGATGGCCGCCCCCGCCACGCCCTCCGGCAACGGCCGCGCGTCGCCGTCGCGCGCGTACTCGGCCAGCTCGCCCTGGCCGTTGAGGATCGCCACATCGGGCGAGGTGTCCGTCCGTAGCTGGGCCACGAGCGTCTCGCGCAGGGAGCGCGTGCCCTCGTAGACGTAGGTGTCTCCCGTCCGCTCACTGATCTTCTTCAGCGTGTCCACGAAAGGCTGTTCCTCACCGTCGGTCCACGGGCCGAGCACCACCAGCGTCCTGTCCTCCTCGGTCGAGCAGCCGCTCGACACGAGCGCGGCCATGGCGAGCAGGCAGCCGGCCAGCGCGGCGCGGAACGGGGGGCTCGTGGTTCTCATGGGGACCTCCAGTGGATCGCCAAGTGCCTCCGGCCGTAGTGGAAGAGTGTGAAACCGCAGGCCACGGTGGTCGCACCGGCGAGGGCCAGGGCCAGACCCGCGGCCGGCGCCGAGGCGCCCGGGTGCGTGTCACGCAGGTTCGCGGCGAGCCGCTCGTCCTCCTCCTCGATCAGGGTGTCGGTGTCGATCTCGCTCTTGATCTCTTTCTTGATCCCGTCACCGGCCGCGTGCGGCACCGCGATGTCCCCGAGGTTTTCGGCCGTGCGCTGTACGTGCAGCTGGGCGCGGTGCTGGCCGGCGGCGCCGAATCCCAGCACGACGAGCACCAGCAGGACAGGAACCGCGTACACCGTCAGCAGCGGGCTCCGTATGCGCAGCTGGCCCCGGACGAAGTTGAGCGTGCCCACGACGGTGAGCGTGAAGACCAGCGCCGCCAGCCCCGCCGCCGACGCCGCGCCCACCGGCAGCGCGGTCCAGGCCGAGAGGTCGTCCACATCGGCACGCAGGTCCGCCTCCAGACTCCTGATGCGATCGAGGAGTGCCGGGGAGGTGGCGTCGATGGGACCCGTGCCGCTGCCCAGCAGGCCCGCCGCGTACTCCATGCCGGCGCCGCGCAGTACGTCGCTCTCGTAATGGCTGTCGGCCCAGTTGATCCAGTCGTCGTAGGCGACGACCAGCCCCGAGATCACCCGGACCTCCTGGTCCTGCGCCTTGCTCAGGGCCTTGGTCTGCGCGGCGTTGTTCAGGCTCTGCGACGCCTCGGTCAGCAGGGAGGGGTACCGCTCGCCGAGCCCGACGAGCGCGGTCTGGGCCAGTGGCTCTTCCCCGCCCTTGCCGAGCCGGCGCTCGGCCTCGTACCGCGCCAGCGTCAGCGAGATCCTGGCATGGGTCAGTTCGACCAGGGCCGGGGCGTAGCGGTCGCGGAGCTGTCCCGTACGGCCCTGGAGGTCGAAGTACGCCGTGGCCGCCAGGGCGAGAACCGTGAACGCGACGGCGGGCAGCAGCAGCATCCGGCCTAGCAGGAACTGCGCGGTGGACCGCCGGTCGCCCGAGGGTGTGCGCCCGGACGCCCAGCGCCACAGCGCCCGCCCCGCGACCCGCCAGTTCACTCGGCGCCAGAAGCGCGCGAACGACCGCGCGACGCGTCCGCCGGGCTCCCCGGCGGGCCGGTCACGGAGGCGGCGCCCGAATCGGCGGCTCATCTCCGCTCCCCGGTCGTGGTGGCGCCCGCCGGGCCGGAGGACCGGCCGCGGAGCCAGCCGCGGAACAGGCCGCGGCGCGGTTCACCGCGGCGGTGGCTGAAGGCGTAGGGGCGGGTGCGGTACGCGTTGTCGACCAGGGCCTCGGCCAGCTCCCGGTCCTCGGGCCGTGCGGTGAGCGGCACTTGCTCGGAGAGCCGCAGATAGCAGGCCGCGAGCTGTTCGCGCAGTTCCCGTGCCGTGACCGGGGCGGGGATCGTCTCGGGCAGCTCCGCCAGCTCCGCGTGGAGCGTGGCCAGCGGCCCGGACTCCGCTTCGGCCGCCTCCGGCGCCTTTCCGCCGTGGCCCTGTCTCCCGCGGTCCCGAACCGTATGGCTCGGCTCACTCTCCCGAGCGGTCGTGACCAGCCGGAGCAGCAGCTCCTGCAGATCGGCGCGGAGCCGTTCCTGCGCGTGCCGGTCGGTCAGGCCCTCCTTCAGGGTCAGCCGGTGCAGGGCCACCCACGCCTGTCTGGCCGAGGCCACGGACGGCGGCGAGCCGTCGGCGGGCGGGTCGGCGAGAATGCGCACCATGGCCGTCCGGGCGGCGGTGCGATGGCGCGAATCGGCGGGGACGGCTTCGAGGCAGTCGAGGGCGAGCCGCGGTTTCCGGTCGGCGAGATGGATACGGGCGAGACCGAAGGCAGCGCCGCCCAGGGCGTGATTGCGGTGCCACACGGCCCCGTACAGCACCATGGCCTCCTTCGGACTGCCGAGCACCTCGTGGCAGTAGCCGAGAGCCAGTTTGGGCGCGTACTCACCGGGGATCGCCGCGTAGACCCGGTCGAAGCACTTCAGCGCGGATTCCACCCGGTCACGGGCGAGATGGAGCAGTCTCTGATGCCAGTGCAGCCGCCAGTCGTACGCGGCGAGAGCGCCGACGGCGACCCGGGCCCGCGTCAGCTCCCGTTCGGCGGCGGCCCGTTCCCTGACGGCCTCGGCGGGATGGTCGCGGGCGATTTCCAGATGGAGCCGGCAGCGCAGCAGGGCCCGTTCGGGAGACTCGTCCCAGGCGCTGCTGAGCTGGAGCAGTCCGGCCGGATCGTCGTACGAAGTGCGCTGTAACTCTGTCCAGTTCTCGTCGGCGTCGTCCGGTTTGGGGACCGGCAGCCCAAGAGCGACCTCCGTGGGTCTCGGTGGCCAGGCCGTCAGCCGGCGCTTGCCGTTGCCGCCGTGTCGCCACTGCTCAAGAGGCGGGGCCTTGCCGAGCTCGCCGTCGAGGGCGGCGGGCGCCGCGGCGAAGAGCGGTGACGGCTCGAACGTCTCTTCTCCTATCCGCAGCGAGCGCAGCTCACGCAGTACGCCGCGGAGCTGGACGGACATCTCCTCCGCGGTGGCGAACCGCTCCTCGGGCAGGGGCGCCATGGCGCGGCTCAGCGCCCTTCGCAGCGATGTCGTACCGAGACCGGAGGGGTCCTCGGGGACCCGGTCGAGCAGCGCCTGGAGAACGGCGCCGACGGCATACAGATCGGCCGATACGGTCATGTTGGTGGAGGTGCGCAGCTCGGGGGCCGGATAGGTCACGGGCCCTGGGGAACCGATCTTCCGCACGCCGGCGACATCGATCAGCTTGATGCCGTCGCCGCAGTGGATCACATTGGTGAGGGACAGGTCACCGTAGACGAACTCCCTCTCGACGTGCAGATACGTGAACGCGTGCAGGATGCGCAGCCCGTAGACGGCGATGAACTCGTGGACACGGTAGTCGTGGAACGGCGCGACGCGCTGGGCGATCTGCTCGGCGACCCAGGCCAGCGGCGCGCCGTCGGCGAACTCCATCACGATGAACTTCGCGGTGTTCGCCGGGTGGCCGGGGTGCTTGGCGTAGTTGAAGACCTTGATGATCGACGGGTGGTTGAGGCTGACGAGCCGCAGACGCTCCGTCAGGGCGGTCTTCGTGGCGCTCGGATCGTCGGGATCGCGTACGCCCTTGAGCGCCACGGCCCGCTCTTCGAGCATCTGGTCGCGGGCGAGATACACCTGCCCGTAGCTGCCCTGGCCGAGCCGGCCGACGACCCGGTACTGCTGGTGCAGTTCCTGCCCGCGTACGAGACCGGGATCGGAGTCAAGACCGGGACCGGGCCCGGGCCCGGCGACGGGCGCGCGTGGCGGACGGGTCCGGGCTTCGAACTCGTCGCCGTACTCCGGCTGGTGGTCGGGCTCGGGCTCGGGCTCGACGAAATCGTCGGGATTGCCGACGGTGACATGCGGGAGGTCGGTGAGTCCGTCGCCCGGCGGGAGTACGACGTATCCCCGTGGAGTGTGCGGCAGATCGAGCGACTGTACGGCGTCCTCGACAGCGGTGGTCAGCCGGAACAGCTCGTACGCGACGACCGCGCTGTTGCGCAGCACGTCTCCCTGGCGCAACTCGGCCAGTCGCGCCGCGAGCTGACTTGCCGACGACTCGGGGTCACGCACGGCCCGCCACCCCGTCCTCGTCTGCTGGAGCCGGCGGCGCCTCCTCTCCAGACCGGCGAGCACGGTCAGCCGCCCGGCGATGGCCGCCGCGCGACGTTCCGCCCAACTCGGGTCGAGCAGTTCACCGGTGACGCGCTCCAGCAGTGGGGAGTGGGGATCGCGGAAGACGAGCAGCAGTCTGCTGTGGCCGGGTTTCAGCAGAGCGCGGAGCAGGGGCAGGGCCGCCTCTCCCTCCGGGGCGACCCGGTCGACGGAGAGGAACGCGGCGGAGAGCGGCGGGCACTCCTCGGCGATCCGCTCCAGCAGTACGGCGGTTCCGGCGGCCGGTGACGTACGGTCGCGCAGACCGGCCCGGGCCGCCGTGCGGGCGACAAGCTGCTCGGCCGTCCAGCCCGTCGCGTCCAGCGCGATATCGATCGAGCCCGCCTGCGGATCCATCGGTCCACCGGTGCGTACCGCCCGCGGATTGCGCTCACGATCGGCGAGGATGAGTGTCGAGTGGATGGCGAACAGGGCGTCGTGGTCTCCGTCATGGGCGAAGGCCAGCTCCACGGGCTCCGCCACGCGGTCGGGAACCGCGGCCACGTCGAGAGAGGTCGTAGCCCCGGCCCCCGCACCCGGTGCGCTCGTACGCGCCCCCGCCCCCGCTCCCGCTCCCGTCTTCGTGCCCGACCCCGACGGCGCTCCCGACCGGGCTCCCGTGCCCGTGCCTGCCGTGCCCGCGGTGCCTGTGCCTTTCACGGGGCCGCCGTCGCTGAGCCACCGGGTCATCGTCCTGCGCAGCCCGAGGGCGCGCTCCGAACTCCCCGGCCCGGGGGCGAGCGGAATGGTGCGCGAGACCGCGCGTGGTCCCGACACCAGCAGATCCAGCTTGTCGGTGGGCAGATGCCTCAGGATCGTCTCGGTCGGGATCACATAGGCGTGGCCCAGGGCGACAGGAAAGCGCTCCGTGCCGTGCTGATCCACGAGAATGCCGATGACCCCGCCCGTACCGCTGTGGACCACACCGCTGCCGCTGAACCCGTGCCGGACCGCGTAGGGCGCGGACTCGGGGTCGAGCTGGACCCACTCGGGGTCGTGGCCGGGCCCGCCGCGCCCCATCAGCCGGGCGTTGATGTGCTCACCGCCCGGTAGATCCACCGGATAGCCGACCGTGTGCACCAGCGCGTCGCGCGCCGGGATCTGGCGGTGGAGCACCGCGGGCTTCACCCGTGGGCTCTCGGCCAGCCGCAGTAGCGCGAGGTCGGCGCTGAAGTGCGAGGTGGGCGGCCGTAGATATTCGGCCAGCACCTCGGCGCGCAGCGGCTCGGGCACCGCGGAGCGCGCGCCCGGGAATTCCGCGTACACCCGCTCCAAGGGCCGGGGCGCGCCGGCGCTTCCTGGACGGCGCTCGGACAGGACGACATGGGCGCAGGTGAGCACCAGCCCACCGGACAGCAGCACCCCCGCGCCGAGCGGCGCCGCCCCGCGGTCCTCCCCCTGGAACAGCCGTACCCGCCAACAATCGTCCGCCGAGAAGTATGCGGAAGTTCCCCCGGTCTCCCTCATACCTCTCAACAATAGCCACGGGGGGTGACATTCGGCCCCGTCGTGCTGTGTTCGATCGCCGCCACGACATGTTCGGCGTGCGCGCGGACGTACGGCAGAAGGTCGTCCCAGCGCTCCTCCTCGTCTCCGAGGTAGATGGCACGCGCGCGAGCCAGCGGCGGACGGTGCTCGGCCGGGAGCCGCGCGAGCGCCCAGTCGGCGGCGGTGTCCTTGGAGGCGACCGATCCGGTCACGACGGTCATCCAGACCCTGGCGAGGGTCAGAAGGACGTTGCGGGTGTCCGATTCGAGCTCGGTGAGCAGGTCCGGGACGCCGTCGACGATTCCGCGTACGAGGTCCCCGTGCGGGACGGGGGCGAGTACGTCGCCCGGTGGCGGCCCGGTCAGTGTGGCCTGTCCGAGCAGCACCATCGTGATCAGTGGCGCGAGATCGGGGCTCGGTTCCGACGAAGGCGTCAAGCCCCGCTCGTACGCGTCGCGAAGCCACTCACCGTACTGAAAGTCGCAGCGCGGCGGGTAACTCCACGGGGTGACGTCAGATTGGACGACAACGGTCAACTCGACGGGACGAGCGGGGCCGCGCCCGGCCTTCTGGCCGGAGATCTCCAGCAGCCCGTCGACAAGTGCGCGTCGCTCCTGTGCTGTTGTGTGCCGCCGGACGACGACGAACACATCGATGTCGCTGTGTGGCCGCAGACCGCCGAGTACGGCGGAGCCGTGCAGGTAGCTGCCGATGACGTCGGTGCCGAGCACCGTGTGAACCAGACGGACGATGTCCTCGGTACCCGGACCCGGACCCGGGCCTGGACCTGGGCCCTGGCCCCGTACCGGCGGCGTTTGCGGCTCCACCCGTCAGTCCTCCAGTTCCGCGACAGCCGCCAGCAGCCGGTCCACGTCCGAGCGGTCGTTGTAGTGCACCAGCCCGGCCCGTACCGCGCCGCCGGTGTCCCGGAGCCCGAGCACCCCGGCCAGTTCCCAGGCGTAGCAGTGACCGTCCCAGACATTCACCCCACGGGCCGCCAACCGCTCGGAGACCTCTCTCGGCGTGCGGCCCGCCACCCGGAAGTAGACGGTCGCGGTGCGGTGCGCGGGCTCGCCGTAGAGCGTTACCCCGGGCAGCTCCGTCAGCCCCCGCAGCAGTACGGCGAACAGTTCACGCTCGGACGACTCCACGGCGGCCATCGACCGGAGCAGCCGCTCGCGCCGGTCACCCGGAGCCGGGCCGGCGAGGGCGGCCAGATGGTCGACGGCGGCCGTGACCCCGGCCAGGTCCGCGAAGGGCGCCGTGCCGGTCTCGAACCGGGACGGTACGGCGGCCGGCGAACAGATCAGTTTGTCCGGGCTCAGCGTCTCCAGCAGCCGCGGGTCCGCCGCCACCGCGCCGATATGCGGACCGGACCACTTGTAGGCGCTCGTCGCGTAGAAGTCGGCGCCCAGCGATGCGACATCGACCGGGCCGTGCGGGGTGGCGTGGACCCCGTCGACGAATGTCAGGGCGCCGGCCGCGTGTGCCTTGGCGGAGATCGCCGCGACATCGGGGCGGGTGCCGAGGATGTTGCTGGCCGCCGTCACCGCCACCAGGCGGGTACGGTCGCCCAGCAGCGTGTCGTACTGCTCCACCGGCAGTTCACCGGTCACCGGGTCGGCCTCGGCCCACCGGACGACCGCGCCCGCGCGGGCCGCGGCCTGGAGCCAGGGCCGGATGTTCGCGTCGTGGTCGAGCCGGGAGACCACGATCTCGTCCCCGGGCCGCCAGGTCGACCCGAGAGCCTGGGAGAAGCGGTAGATGAGCGACGTGGTGTTCGGACCCAGGACAACGCCCTCGGGGACCCCGCCGACCAGATCGGCGACTGCTCGGCGGCACTCCGCGACGATCTCCCCCGCGCGCCGACTGGCCGCGAACGAGCCGCCCGCGTTGCCGATCCCGGACCGGTACGCGTCCGTGATCGCGTCGATGACGGCGGTCGGCACCTGCGTGCCCGCCGCGCCGTCGAGATAGGCCGTACCGTCGCTGAGCGCGGGGTAGGACGCGCGTACCGCTGCCACGTCGAACGTCATTGCCGTCAGTTCCTCTCGCTGATGACTCCTGCGGGCCCCAGCCTGGCGCGGACCGCGCCGTAGGGGAAGTGACGCATCCCGTCCCCGGGCGGCACAGCCCCTGGCGGCGGGCCCGGGCGGCAGCCCCGCGCGAACGGCTCGCTACTCCGCGAGGGCGGCTGTCAGCAGGTCATGTGTCTCCCGGTCGAAGGCGATGAGCCGGATCACCTCGACAGAGGTCGGTGACGATCTGACGGTGGCGACCGCGATCCGTGCCGCCCTTTCCGCCGGGAACCCGTACACACCGGTGGAGATGGCCGGAATGGCCATGGTCCCGACGCCCAGTTCGTCGGCGACCTCAAGGCAGCGGCGATAGCAGGAGGCGAGGACGTCGCTCTCACCGTGCTGTCCGCCGCTCCAGACCGGGCCTACGGTATGGATCACATGGGCGATCGGTGGGTCGAGGTCGAAGGCGGGGGTCGCCATCGCGTCGCCCGGCGGGCACGGTCCGATCGCCTCACCCGCTTCGGCCAGTCGCCGCCCGGCCGCGCGGTGAATCGCACCGTCCACGCCGCCTCCGCCCCTCAGCGACGTGTTCGCCGCCGTGACGATGGCGTCCACGTCCTGGCGTGTGATGTCACCCTGTACGACCTCGATCAGAGCCATCCCCCGATGATGCCATCTGACCTGGCACTTCCCCCTCGCGGCGCTACCGCGAGGTGGGTTCGGGGCCCGCCCAGAAGGTGTCGATGGGGTACGGAGTGGCGGCGGCGATCAGCCGACGGGCCGTGAGATGCGCCTTGTCCTCGGCCTTCTCCACGCTGCCCACGGCGTGACCGGCTATCGCTCCCTCGTAGACCAGCAGGAGTTGGTCCACGAGCAGGCCGGGATCAGGCGCGCCCGTCGCCTCGGCCAGCTCCAGCATCCTGGCGCGCAGGGCCCGCTTGTGGGTGGCGGTCACGGAGCGGGCCGGGTGCCGCGGGTCGGCCAGCTCGACCATGGCGTTGACGAGCGCGCAGCCGCGGAAGCCAGGCGATGAGGCCGCCCACGACCGCAGGGCGTCGAAGACGGCGAGGAGCCGGGCGCGGGGGTCGTCACCCGCGTTGTCGACGCACTCGTCGAGTGTCAGCTGCCAGCGGACCTGGCGTCCGTCGAGGTAGGCCAGGAAGGGAGCGGTGTCCATGGTGTTCTCCTCAGCGGTGTTCCCAGCGGTGCCCTGTAATGGGTATAGTTGATTTATTCGGTTACCCTAGCATGGAGTAAGGCTTGAAGATTCCTTTTTCCGATTACAAGCTGGGGGCGGGCGTAGCGACCGATCTGGTCAACACCTCGCCCCTGGTCTGGCGGACGGTGGGCGAGATCCTGACCGGCCCCGCCGCGCTGACGCGCTTCCTGGCCGAGCACGACATCCGCCTCGACGCCCTCACCGACGGCCGGCTGCCGGATGACACCGATCTCGACGAAGTACGCGCCCTGCGTGGAGAGATCCGCGCCATTCTTGAGGCCGGCGCCGAGGAGCGGGTCGTCGAGGCCGCGAGCGCGCTGGTCGGGCGGGGCGGCATCGGACCGTCCCTGTACCGCGACGCCGAGGACCGCTGGCAGTGGTACGTCATGACGTCACCGGACACGTCCGTCGCCGACGAGCTGGCCGTTCTCATGGGCACCGGACTGCTCGGCGCCCTGCGGACCTTGAGCCACGACCGGTTCCGTCACTGCGCGTCGCCGGTGTGCGAGGGGATGTTCGTCGACACCAGCAAGGCCGGGCGCCGTCGCTACTGCATGCCCGAGCTGTGCGGCAACCGGCTCAACGTCGCCAGCCACCGTGCACGCCGGATGGAGAGCACCCGCCGCCGCGCGGACTCGCGGGTCGAGGGCGACACGGACCCGGACACGGACGGCCGGTGAACGGTGATCAGGCAGTCAGTCCAGGTGCCGCCGACCCCCGGGCCGACCCCCGGGCCGACCGCCGCACCGACTGCCGGGCCGCCCGTAGCGCCAGCGCCGCGAGGGCTTCCGGGGCGCCCCTCTGACCGCGTATTCCGGGAAACGCGTTGATGTCCACGATCAGCGGGGTGCCGTCACCCGTGTCGATCACATCGACGCCGTACACCTCCAGCGCGAAAGCGGAACCGACTCCGCGCGCCAAGTCCTGCCAGCCGCGGGGCAGATCGCCGAGTGCGAGCGGGAGCGTGGGGCCCCGCCCGCCCTCGGCCAGCTCCGAGCGGCGCAGGGCCGCGAAGACCCGGCCGTCGATCACCCACAGCTTGTGGTCCCACCCGCTGTTCGCGCTGAACTCCTGGACCACGACCGGCTCCCGGGCCCAGTCGGAGCGCAGTTCGCGCAGCCGCGCGGCGTTGTCGACCCGGGCGACGAGATCGTGCCGTCGGCTGTGCCGGCTCTTGACCACCAGCGGATACGGCAGGTCGCGCTCTTCGGCGAGTCCGGCCAGGCTGGTCACGGTCCGGGTGGCCGCGAACGGCAGTCCGGCGCGCCGGGCCAGACCGGCCATCTCCGTACGGTCCTGGCACAGCGTGGTCGCGGCGGCCGAGTTCAGCACCGGGGCCCCGCGTACCTCGAAGGATCTGGCAAGGGCCAGCGCCCGCGGTGTCCGTGCCTTCAGCAGATAGACGTCGGCGAGCGGGCCGGAAGCGGCCGGGTCCCCGGTCGGGCCGTCGCCCCCCGGCTCCGGAGCCGACTCCGAGTCCGACTCCGGATCGATCGACTCCACCTCATGACGGGGGGTCAGCAGCGCGGTCGTGGCGGCCAGCACCGGGTGATCGGGCCGGGACGTGATCAGACAGATCCTCATCCGGCCTCTCCCGCCGTCGCGGGTATCCGGAACGGAACCCCGGCGGACGTCAGGAGCGATACGGGCTCCGGGACCGGAACCGGCTCGGACACCGCCTCCGGCAGCGGAAACGGGTCAACCGCCGCCGTACCACGGGCGCTACCGCCCGTACGCGCCAGCTCAAGGACCGCCCTCGCCACACGCACCGTCGCGTCAGGCACGCGCCGGAAGCTCGGGAAGTCGTTCACATCGACGATGACCGGACCGTCCGGTCCCAGCAGCACATCCACACCGAACAGATCGAGCCCGTAGACCTCCCCGGCCTCCGCGACCATCCCCGCCACCTCCGCCGGCAGCGGAACGGAACGTTCCCGCTGGGACTGCCCGGGGTGCAGCGGTGAGGACCGTTCCGTCGCGAACAGTTCACCGCCCACCCCGTACACCTTTAGATCGACACCGGAGTTGGGTATGTACGGCTGGGCTATCAGCATCCCCTCCCCCGACAGCCCGGCGCTCGCCGCCGCCAGCTGGTCCGGCGACCGCACCAGCCGCACGCCCCGCCCGGAGCTCCCCTCGGCCGGCTTGACCACCAGTGGAAACGCCGCGGCGGGAAGCTCCGCCAGCAACTCGGGGCGCGCGACCGCGTATGTCTCCGGAACGGGAAGTCCCCGGCTGTGGCCGACCACCGCCGCCGCCACCTTGTCCCGTACGCCGCGGATCGACCGCGCGTCGTTCACCGTCGTCAGCCCGACCGCCGCAGCGGCCTCCAGCAACGCCAGCCCCGGCCCCCCGGACACCGTCTTCAGCACCCACGCGTCATGACCGCCCGCCCGTACGGCCTCCGACAACCGCAGCAGTGACGCGCCCGGCCGTACCACGTCCACCCGGTGCCCCCAGCCGGCGAGCTGACCGATCACCTCCACCGGCATGCCGTCGAACCGGTACTGCTCCTCCACCACAAAACAGAGCCTCATCGACCCTCCCCGCAACCCCCGGACACCAACGGACAGCTGACATCTCGAAGACCATGATCTGCCCCACCGTAACCGGGCCCGTCACCAGCCCCCCGCCGGCCTGACCCGTCGTCCGACCGCCCGGACCGTCCTCGCCGGGCCCGCCATCGCCGCGCGGAAGGCGGGGGCGTGCGCGGAAGGCGGAGGCGCGCGCGTCGGTCCGGCCACTCCGTGTCGTGAGGCCGTCACTCTCGGGCAAACCGGGCGGCGCCCCGTCCGGCCCGCACCCCGGGCGTCTGGAGGCGGAGCGGGCAGGCGCTCGTAGACTGTTTGTTTGGAGGTTCTTTTTCACTGAAGGTCCCTTGAAGGCCGTTTCGTCCTCAGGCGATGGTGATGGCATGGCGAACCCGACGATCTTGACCGTCGATGACGATCCAGCGGTCTCCAGAGCGGTCGCCCGCGACATCCGGCGCAGATACGGCGGCCAGTACCGGGTCGTACGCGCCGTCTCCGGGGCGGAGGCCCTGGACGCGCTGCGCGAGATCAAGCTGCGCGGTGAACGGCTCGCGGTGATGCTCGCCGACTACCGGATGCCGCAGATGAACGGCATCGAGTTCCTCGAAGCGGCGATGGATCTCTTCCCGCTCGCGCGACGGGTGCTGCTGACCGCGTACGCGGACACGGGCGCGGCCATTGACGCGATCAATGTCGTTGATCTGGATCACTACCTCCTCAAGCCGTGGAATCCACCGGAGGAGCATCTGTACCCGGTGATCGACGAGCTGCTGGACGCCTGGGCCACCACCCCGGATCCGGCCATCACCGAGACCCGGGTGGTGGGGCACCGCTGGTCCGCTCCGTCCTTCGCCGTACGTGACTTCCTCGCCCGCAATCTGGTGCCGTACCGCTGGCTGCCCGCCGACGAGCCCGAGGGCGCCAGGCTGCTGGCCGCCGCAGGACTGGCCCCGGGCGATGTACCGCTGGTGGTCACCGCCGACGGCACATCGCTGGTGGCACCGGCCGAGAAGGAGCTCGCCGCGCATGTCGGCCTGAGCACCACCCCCACCTCGGACTTCTATGACCTCGTGGTGGTCGGCGGCGGACCGGCCGGGCTCGGCGCCGCCGTGTACGGCGCGTCCGAGGGGCTGCGTACGGTACTGGTCGAGCGCGAGGCGACCGGCGGACAGGCGGGACAGAGCAGCAGGATCGAGAACTATCTCGGGTTCCCCGACGGCGTCTCCGGAGCCCAGCTCACCGACCGCGCCCGCCGCCAGGCGCTGAAGTTCGGCGCCGAGATCCTCAGTGCCCGCGAGGTCGTCGGGCTGGACGCGGCCGGATCGGGCCGGGTGGTGCGGTTCGGGCAGGGCAGCGCCATCACCGCCCATACGGTGGTGCTCGCCACCGGCGTCTCCTACCGCCGCCTGGCGACCTCCAGCCTGGACGAGTTCACGGGGGCGGGGGTCTTCTACGGGTCCACCGTCACCGAGGCGTCCACCTGCTCGGGCGAGGAGGTGTACTTGGTGGGCGGCGCCAACTCGGCAGGGCAGGCGGCGGTGCATCTCTCCCGCTACGCGCGCCGGGTGCACCTGCTCATCAGGGGCGCCGATCTGACCGGTTCGATGTCCAACTATCTGATCGAGCAGATCGACGACATCGACCATATCGTCGTCCACCCCTGGACCGAGGCGGTCGGCGGGAAGGGCGACGGCCATCTGCAGCAGCTCACGCTGCGCGACGTCCGGTCGGGGGCGACGGACTCGGTCGACTCGTCCTGGCTGTTCGTGTTCATCGGCGCGGAGCCGCGTACGGAGTGGCTGGAAGGTGTGGTCGAGCGCGACGCGCGGGGGTTCGTGATCACCGGCCCCGATCTGGTGGCCGACGGGCGGCGGCCGGCCAACTGGCCGCTGCCGAGGGACCCTTACCACCTGGAGTCCAGCGTGCCTGGGGTGTTCGCGGCCGGGGACGTCCGTGCCGCGTCACTCAAACGCGTCGCCTCCGCCGTCGGTGACGGCGCGATGGCCATTTCCCTGGTCCACCGCTACTTGGAGTCACAGTGAGTGCTTCGAACCGTTTGACGCCGGCGGAACTGCGCACCTTGTTCCTGTTCGAGGCGCTCGACGAGAGCCAGCTGGCCTGGCTGTCGGAGCGGGGCAGGGTCGAGCGGCGGACGGGGGGAAGCGCCGTCTATACCGAGGGTGAGCCGGCCACCTGCTTCTTCGTGCTGCTGAGCGGTGCCGTGACGCTCAGCCGACGGCTGCACGGTGACGAGATCGAGGTCACCAGAACCGACCGGCGCGGTGTCTACAGCGGGGCGACCCAGGCGTACCTCGGTGACCGTGTCGACCAGGTCTATCCGAACACACTGCGGGCCATCAGCGACGCGGAGTTCTTCGCCCTGCCGGCCGATGAGTTCGCCGCGGCCATACGCGGTTGGTTCCCGATGGCGCTCCATCTGCTCGAAGGGCTCTTCTTCGGGTCGCGCGCGGCGGACACGATCCTGGGCGAGCGGGAGCGGCTGGTCGCGCTGGGAGCGCTGTCCGCCGGCCTCACCCATGAACTCAACAATCCGGCCGCGGCGGCGGTACGGGCCACCGAGGCGCTGCGCGAGCGGGTGGCCGGGATGCGGCACAAACTCGCCCTGATCGCGGACGGCCGGCTGGACGGCACGCGGCTGCGCGGCTTGGTGGAGCTCCAGGACGCGGCGGTCAAGCAGGCCGCCGCGGCCTCCCCCATGTCGGCGCTGGACGCCTCTGACGCCGAGGACGAGCTCACCGACTGGCTCGATGAGCACGAGGTGGCCAACCCCTGGGATGTGGCGCCCGTCCTGGTCTCCGGAGGGGTCAATGTGCCCTGGCTGGCGTCGGTCGCCGAAGCGGTGGGCAAGGACCATCTGGACTCGGCGGTGCGCTGGCTGGCGTACGCCATCGACACCGAACTCCTGATGGGGGAGATCGATGACGCCGTGACCCGGGTCTCGGACCTGGTCGGAGCGGCCAAGCAGTACTCCCAGCTGGACCGGGCGCCGCATCAGGTCGTGGATGTGCACGCGCTGCTCGACGCCACGCTGACGATGATGCGGGCCAAGATCCCGGCCGGGATCCGGGTGGTCAAGGAGTACGACCGGACGCTGCCGCCGATCCCGGCGTTCGGCGCCGAGCTGAACCAGGTGTGGACGAATCTGATCGACAACGCGGTCGACGCCATGGACGGAGAGGGCACGCTCACGCTGGGGACGAGGAGGGAGGGCGACCGGCTGTATGTGGAGGTGACGGACACCGGGAGCGGTATTCCCCCGGAGGTCAGGCCGCGGATCTTCGAACCGTTCTTCTCCACGAAGTCGGTGGGTGAGGGCACCGGACTGGGCCTGGACATCTCGTACCGCATCGTCGTCAACAAGCACCACGGCGACATCAGGGTGGACTCGCGGCCGGGCCATACCCGGTTCCGGGTGTGCCTGCCGATCACTCCGGTCGACGAGCCTGCCGACTCCGTCGGCTCTGCCGCGCCGGTGGAGTCGGCCGGTTCGGCCGCCGGGGAGTGACCTCCGTCGGACAGCGGACCCGTCCCGCGCGGACCGGCAACCTTTCCGTCCTCGCCGGCGACCAGAGGGTGAAGTCCCGGGCGCACAGCGCCCGTCCCCCCTCCTTGCCCTGGATAGGGACACACCCGTATGTCCACGATCATCAGCCGGCGCCGCCTGGCGACCCTGTTCGCCTCCACCGTCGCCGTCGCCGCCCTCGGCGCGATCCCCCAGCAGTCCGCCGTCGCCGCGGAGACCGGGCCCATCGGCTTCGGCGCGGGCACCACCGGTGGCGGCAGCGCGACGCCCGTCACGGTCAGCACGCTCGCCGCGTTCACCTCCGCCGTCGCGGGTGAGTCCGCGAAGGTCGTCCGGGTCTCCGGGCTGATCACACTCAGCGGCCAGGTCGACATCGGCTCCAACACCACGGTGCTGGGGGTGGGTTCGGAGTCGGGCTTCACCGGTGGCGGACTGCGCGTCAAGGAATCCACCAATGTCATCATCCGCAATCTCCGGATCAGCAAGCCCATCGCGCCCGCGGACGGCATCACCGTACAGAAGTCCACGAAGGTGTGGATCGATCACAACGCCTTCTCGGCGGACCGCGACCACGACAAGGACCACTACGACGGACTGCTGGACATCACCCACGCGTCCGACCATGTCACGGTGTCCTGGAACACCTTCAAGGACCACTTCAAGGGCTCGCTCGTCGGTCACAGCGACAACAACAGCGGTGAGGACACCGGGCACTTGCGCGTGACGTACCACCACAACCAGTTCAGCAACGTCTACTCGCGCCTCCCCAGTCTGCGCTTCGGCACCGGCCACTTCTACGACAACTACGTCCAGGGCGCCGACACCGCCTGCCACTCCCGGATGGGGGCGCAGCTGCTGGTCGAGAACAATGTCTTCCGCGACACGAAGGTCGCGGTGACCACGAACCGCAGCAGCGATGTGGACGGCTACGCGGTGCTGCGTGGGAACGACCTCGGAGGCGCCGCCACCGAGGTCTCCCGGACCGGCTCCTTCACCACACCGCCGTACAGCTACACGGCCGAACCGGCGTCCAGTGTCATCGCCTCGGTGACGGCGGGCGCGGGTACGGGGAAGATCTGACGCACCCCGGGGCTCCCCGTACCGGGCCGCCGCCGGAAAACGGCTTTCCGGGTGCGGCGAGGGCGTGGCAGGGTCGGCCGATGGACGTATCCCGATGTGAACTGCTGCGCTGGCAGTTCGGCCTCACCTGGCAGCTCTTCGACTACCACTTGGAGCGGCTGGAGCCCGCGGACTTCCTGTGGGAGCCGACGTCCCACTGCTGGACGGTACGACGGGACGAAACCGCCGGGACATGGGTGCCGGACTGGGCGGAGACCGAGCCCGATCCCGTCCCCGTCCCCACGATCGGCTGGCTGAGCTGGCACATCGGATGGTGGTGGAGTGTGACCATCGATCACGCGCGGGGACGGACGCCGCGGGAGCGGGAGGAGATCGGGTGGCCGGGTGACGGTTTGGCGGCCATCGCCTGGCTGCGCGGCCTCCGTGAGGAGTGGCTGACGGTGCTCGACCGGCTCACCGACGCCGACCTGGACGCCACCGCCCCGTTCCCATGGCGGGATGACCCCGAGCACACCGTCGCCCATATGGCCGGCTGGGTGAATTCCGAGCTGATGAAGAACGCCGCCGAGATAGGCCAGCTCCGGCTGCTGCGCGCGGCGTCCGCGGACACACTTTAGGGGGTGCCGTCGAGGAGACGACGGCCTGTGTGCCGGGCCGGTTTGCCGGATCGGCAAAGAGATTTTGCCTGTGGCGTGCCGTCGCGACATGGTCGTGGTGGCGGTGTTCGTCACGGCGGGGCAGCGGGCTGCCGGCTGCCCCGCCGTGATACGCCGTCGCACGAATGGCACAAGGAATGCCCAAGGAGGACGCATGTCTCAGCGCGCGCAGGTACCGGACGTGACACACCGGTTGGTGGATGTACCGGACGGCCGGATCCATCTGGTGGAGCAGGGCACCGGTCCCCTGGTCCTGCTGGTCCACGGGTTCCCCGAGTCGTGGTATTCCTGGCGCCACCAGCTCCCGGCGCTCGCCGCTGCCGGGTTCCGGGCGGTGGCCATCGATGTGCGGGGCTACGGACGCTCCTCGAAGCCGCGTGACATCGAGGCGTACCGGATGCTGGCCCATGTCGCCGACAACGTCGGTGTCGTGCGCGCGCTCGGCGAGGAGACCGCCACCGTCATCGGCCATGACTGGGGTTCGACCATCGCCGCCAATACGGCGCTGCTCAGGCCCGATGTCTTCACCGCCGTGGGACTGCTCAGCGTTCCCTACGCCCCTCGCGGCGGTTTCCGGCCGACGGACGCCTTCTCCCTGATGGGCGGCCCCGAAGAGTTCTATGTCAGCTACTTCCAGCGGCCCGGCCGGGCGGAGGCGGAGATCGAGCGCGATGTCCGCGGCTGGCTGGCCGGGTTCTACGCCGTGCTCTCGGGCGACGCGGTACCCCCGGCCGACGGCGGTGATCCGCACTTCGTCCCGGTGGGCGGGAAACTCTCGGACCGCTTCCCCGACGCCGCCGCGCCCTCATGGCTCAGCGAGGCCGATCTCGACGTCTACGCCGACGAGTTCGAGCGTACGGGGCTGACCGGAGCGCTCAACCGCTACCGCAACATGGACCGGGACTGGGCGGATCTCGCCGCGTGGGACGGGGCGCCGATCACCCAGCCCTCGCTGTTCATCGGCGGCGCGCTCGACGCGTCCACGACCTGGCTGGCCGACGCGATCGCGGCGTACCCCACGACCCTCCCCGGTCTGGTCTCGTCACACATCCTCGAAGGCTGCGGGCACTGGGTGCAGCAGGAACGCGCCGATGAGGTCAGCCGGCTGCTGACCGACTGGCTGCGCGCTCTGCCGGCGCGGGCGCGGAGCTGACCGAGTGGTCGGCCGCGGCGCCCCGCGACCGACCACTCGTCCGCGGACCCGGAATCCGCGTGCCGGGCGCGTTCACAGTGCGTCGGCGAGCTCCCCGATCTGTTCCGCGAGATGCGGGTCGGGGTGCGGAACGCTGCCGAACTCCTCGTCCTCCTCGATCGTCAGACGCTGTACGGCCGCGCGCAGCGCCGGGCTGGGCGGGCGCCGGGGGTGTGTGGTGGGGTGGCAGACGCTGAGGCGCCCGGCCGGGAGCGCCACGAGCCCTGAGTCGAGATCGGCGGCCTGGTCCGCCCAGTGCGCGGCGTCACGCCGCTCACCTCTGCCGAGGTGGAGGAGATAGAGGCAGTAGGCGGCCGTGGGGTTGCCCGCGCCGGCCGCGAACTGCCACCAGAACTGGGCGCCTTCGTGCCATCCGGCCAGGTTCAGCAGGCAGGCGAAGTACAACGCGCCGTCGGGGTCGATACGGCGGGAGTTGGCGAGCCGGGCCAGCTGTCCGGCCGCGTCGATGCCGTGCAGCGCCTCGGCCGACAGCGCGTGCAGATCCTTGCCCGCCTGATCGTGGACGGTCGGGAAGAAGTCGGCCGGGGCCGCCGGCCGGGGCCGGGCGACACCGGCGCCACGGGCGATGGATCCGTCGAACATGAGGGTGTCGGCGACATCACGGGCGAGCTGCGCCTTGGAGGCGGCGAGGTCGTACTCGGCGAACGCGTCGGGGATCACAGCGTCTTCCAGGACTTCGTCGATGCCGCGCGGAGGCTGCATGGGGTTCACTCCTTCTCCTTGCCGGCGTCCGTGTACTGGGGCAGGCCGAGCTTCTGGGCGATACGCCGCTTGGCCAGCCGCCGGTGGGAACGGACGGTGTCGCGCTCCACACCCATGATGCGGGCGACCTTGTACGAGGGGTAGCCCAGCACGTACAGCAGCACGATCACGTCGTACTGCCGCTCAGGCAGCGAGGCGATGGCGGTGTAGAGGCCGAGGGAGGTCTCCATCACCTCGAACGTGCACCGCACCGACTCCAGCACCGCGCGGGCGGTGCGCTGGAACGCGGCGGTCTCCACCAGCTGGGGGTCCAGGCCCGCCAGCCGCAGATGGGTGTCCACCCGCGCCTTCAGCAGGGCCCACGCGTAGGCCTCCGGGCTCTCCGCCCGCATGACGCGCTCCCAGTTGAGGGCGAGATGGGAGAAGCAGCGGCGCACCACCGCCACCGCGGCGGCCTTGTCACCGAGCATGGCGTGGGCGTAGTTCAGATAGGCCTTCACATACAGGTCGTGGAAGGCCTCCAGGGCGGGCGGCAGGGTGTACTGCACCTCGGCCAGGTATTCGCCGTGGTCGTCCGGCGACGGAAGGTCGGTGTTCACGGCTGGGCCTCCTCGTCATGGGCGGCGGGCGTGAGCACTTCTTTCCGGGGAGCACGGGGAGCACCGTGGTGGCGGTCCTCTATCAGTGCGGCGGCTCCCACCCGCACCCCGGCGCGCAGCAGACGCCGCGTCAGGTAGCGCAGGTCCGAGGCGAAGACGCGCACGGCGGTGGCGAGCACCAGCAGGGCGAAGACGTCGTTGGGCGTCACGTCATGTCCTTCTTCTACTGAGCAGCACCCTCGAACCCCCGCTGGTGCTGGAGGACTTCGATGTCCTCAAGAAGCAGCTTTTCGGACCGGGGTGGTCAAACGTGCAACGCGACACCCAAGAAAAATACGGAAAGCGATCGTCCCCTTACACAAAGATGCCACCCCACCCGCCCCAGGCGCCACACCGAGTAAGCGGACGAACACCGTCAGGCAGGCTCCGACCTGCACCGACGGGACGGCGCGAGCTGACTCACCGTCAGTCACCCCCGCGTCGAGTTCAATCCACAATCGATCCGAATGTGGCGCAGATCACTCAGTTGTGGCGCAGGACCTGGCACGGGATACCGGCGGCCGTTCGGCCGAACGGGTGGTTTCATCCCGTGCCGGTCGGCGTGTCCGCCGAACTCCACCGATGCGCGTCGATCGCGGGCTATGGTTTTCTCAGTTCGCGGGTACGAATCCCGCCGCCGGCCCTGGCTGACGTGATCGAGCAGCACGCTGACGTGATCGAGCAGTGCAACGCCCCCTCCGACGGAGGGGGCGTTGTTGTTGTGCGGCTCAGTCCTTCTTGGTGCCGGTGCGCGTGCCGGGTTCCGGGGTGGGGAACGCTTCCACGAGGCTGTCCGGAGCGGCCTGCTTCCAGGAGTCCACGAGGATGTCGCGCAGCTCGTCCAGATCCTCCAGCGCGCTCAGCCGTACCCGCACCCACGCGGAACTCGCCTCGTGCGGCGGCACCCAGAACTTCTCCGGCTCGGCCGCGATCAGCTCCGTCCGCTCGTACCGGGGGCAGCGCACGGCGAACGACGTCTGATCGTCCGGGACCGTGACGAACATCTTCCCGGCGACACGGAATGTGGGCATGCTCCACGCCTCCTTCTCCGCTGTCTGCGGGAGGGACAGCGCGATACGGCGGACTTCCTCGGCATCAATCACGGTCACGGCCACCATGGTAAATGGCGTCCGGCGCTCGTCCCGCGCCCCGGTTCTACCGGTGCGCGAACCACTCCGCGGCGGGCAGCAGTCGCGTGTCGTAACCGAAGAGCGCCTGGTTCTCCCAGGCGTTGCCCGAGGAGGGGTCCTGGGGGTCCCAGCCGCTTCCGTTCACCGCGGTCCAGGCCGGCTCCCAGTAGACGACGCCCAGGCCACGGCCGCCGGGGACCGCCTCGACCACGTTCATGACATCGCGCAGATTGGCCGCCTGGCCGGCCGGAGTCGCCGGATAGCCGGCCGCCAGCTGATCCGCCGAGGACACGTTGTTCTCCAGGAAGTCACCATTGGCCAGCGTATGGGCGTAGGCGGTCTCGGCCACGAGCACCGGCTTGCCGTACCGCGCCGCCACATCGTCCAGATTGGCCTGGAGAGCGGAGAGCGGGCCGTGCCAGTAGCCGTAGTAGGACAGCGCGATCACATCGAACGGCACCTGGCGCGCCACCGCCTGGTCGAACCACCAGCGGGTGCCGGCGTTGTCACCGCCCTTGGCCAGATGCAGGGCGACCTGGGTGGTGGAGGAGACTGCCTTCGCCGCCCGGGCCCCGGAGGTGAGCAGTCCGGCGAGCTGGGTCCAGTTGTCGGTGGAGCCTTCCGGCCACAGCATGCCGCCGTTGATCTCGTTGCCGATCTGCACCATGTCGGCGGTGGTGCCCTGGGCCTTGAGGGCGTTCAGCACCTCGAAGGTGTGGTCGTGGACATCGGTGCGCAACTGGCTGTACGAGTGGGAGGCCCACGCGGCCGGTTTGTTCTGCTGCCCCGGGTCGGCCCAGCGGTCCGAGTAGTGGAAGTCGATCAGGAGCTTCATGCCCTGAGCCTTGGCCCGCTTGGCCATCGCCAGGATCCGGGCCTTGTTGTTGTAGCCGTCGGCCGGGTTCACCCAGACCTTGAGCCGTACGTAGTTCATCCCCGCGCCGCGCAGGATCCGGAGGGCGTCCGCGCTCGCGCCGTCGGCGGCGCGGTAGGTGGCGCCGAACGCCTCGTTCTTCGCGAGCGTCGAGAGGTCGCCGCCCTTGACGGCCAGGCCCGTCGCGCCGGCCGTGAAGGTGAGATCGTCGAAGTTGGCCCACTCCCCCGCGTGGGCGTCGGAGTTGAGGCTGACGGTGCAGTTCCCGCCGCTCACCCGTACCGACGTGACGATACGGATCCACTCGCCGTTCGGCGTGGGCGGCAGATCGGTGCGCTGTTCGGCGCCGCCGCAGCCGCGCAGGGCGATATAGGCGGCGTTCTGGCCGCCGCTGGAGCGGACCCGGGCGCCGAGGGTGTACGTACCGGCGGTGAGGCCCGTCAGAGACTGATACGTCTCGACCTTGTAGGCCGAGGCCGACCAGTGACTGAGCCGGCGGCTGCCGCTGTAGCCGCCGTTCTCGCTGAAGGAGGCGGTGTTCTGCCCGGTGGCGGAGTAGGTACTCCAGCCGGCCGGGGTGGTGGTGCCGGTGGGGTCGGCCTCGAATCCGGCGTTGCCGAGGCCCTCGGCGGCGTGCGCCCGCTGGGCGGGCAGGACGGTGAGGAGCAGGGCGCCCAGCACGCAGAGCGCGGCGGCGGCGCGTGGCGGACGCCAGGTGCGGTGTGTGAGGTGCATCGTCGGTGTCCCTTCGGGGTGGGTGACCGGACTCAGTCGTCGAGCTTCAGAACACGTACCGCTCCGGCCGGCAGACCGAGCCGGCCCGCCGCCCGCTCGCCGGTGAGGAGTTCGGTGCCGGGCGCGGGCAGTGGCACCTTGGCGTCCTTTCCGGTGTGGTTGACGGCGAAGAGGTAGTCGCCGCCCTCGCCGGTGCGGCGTACGACTTCGACGTCACGCGGCAGACCGGTGCGGGGCGCGAGCCCGGCGTCCTCGGCGGCGGCGTCGAGGATCGTGTCGAGGGCGCCGGTGTCCAGGCGGGTGGAGAGGTACCAGGCCGTGCCCCGGCCCAGCCGGTGCCGGGTGATGGCGGGACGCCCGGCGGTGAGCCCGTCGGCGTAGGTCCAGACGGTCTCGGCGCCGCGCGGTACCACGAACTCGCTCCAGACGTCGCCGGTCAGCTCCGCGCCGCCGGCCGCGGTGAGCCGGACCCGTTCGCCCTCACCGAGGGGCGAGAACTCCTCGACAGTGAGGCCGAGGACATCGCGCAGAACGCCGGGGTGGGCACCGGGGTGGACGGCGTCGTGCTGGTCGACGATTCCGGAGAAGTACGAGACGACGAGTGTGCCGCCGTTCTCGACGTAGGTACGGAGGTTGCGTCCCGTGGCCTCGCCCGCGAGGTACAGGGCGGGCACCACGACGAGGGGGTAGCGCGACAGATCGGCTTCCGGGTGGGCGAAATCGACGGTGAGATGACGGTCGTAGAGCGTCTCGTAGAAGGTGTCGGCCCGTTCGCGGGCGTCGTGGTCCTCGCTCGGCCGCCCTTCGAGGCGCTGCGCCCACCAGGACTGCCAGTCCCAGACCAGCGCGGCGTCGGCGACTGTCCTCGTGCCGCGTACTGCCGCCAGGTCCCCCACCACGGCGCCGAGTTCGACGACCTCGCGCCAGACGCGGCTGTCGGTGCCCGCGTGCGGCAGCATCGAGGAGTGGAACTTCTCGGCGCCGCGCCGCGACTGGCGCCACTGGAAGAACATCGCGCCGTCGGAGCCGCGGGCCACATGGGCGAGGCTGTTCCTGGCCATCTGGCCGGGCGCCTTGGCCGGGTTGCGCGGCTGCCAGTTGACGCCGCTGGTGGAGTGTTCGAGCAGCAGCCAGGGGGCGCCGCCCGCCACGGAACGGGTGAGGTCGGCGGCCATGGCGAGGTTCACATGGGTCCGCCGGCCGTCGGTGATGAGGTAGTGGTCATTGGTGACGAGGTCGACCTCGCGTCCCCAGGCCCAGTAGTCGACGGAGTCGCACTGGCTGAGCGCGGTCATGAAGTTGGTGGTGACGGGGATGCCCGGGGAGTGCAGATGCAGCAGATCGCGTTCGCGGACGAAGTTCTCCCGCATCGTGGCGTCGGCGAAGCGCGCGTAGTCGAGCCGCTGCGCGGGGTTGCACACGCCGGGGGTGGCGCGGGGCGGTTCGATCTCGTCGAAGGAGCCGTAGCGCTGGCCCCAGAAGGCCGTCCCCCAGGCTTCGTTGACGGCGTCGACGGTGGAGTAGGCGGCGGTGAGCCAACGGCGGAAGTGGGTCGCGCAGTTGTCGCAGTAGCAGGCGCTGACGGGGGCGCCGTATTCGTTGTGGACGTGCCACAGCGCCACCGCTGGGTGGTTGCCGTAGCGGCGGGCGAGTTGTTCGGTGATGGCCGCGGCGGCGGCGCGGTACGCCGGTGAGCTGTGGCAGATCGCGCCGCGGGAGCCGAACGCGTACCGCATGCCCTCCCGGCTCACAGGGAGCGCGTCGGGGTGGGCGCGGTAGAACCAGGCGGGCGGGGCGACGGTGGGGGTGGCCAGGTCGATCCGGATGCCGTGCTCGTGCAGGAGGCCGATGATGCGGTCGAGCCAGTCGAAGTCGTAGTGGCCGGGCTCGGGTTCCAGCAGGGCCCAGGAGAAGATGCCGAGACTCACCAGGTTGACGCCGGCCTCGCGCATGAGACGGACGTCCTCCTGCCAGACGTCCTCCGGCCACTGTTCGGGGTTGTAGTCCCCGCCGAACGCGAGCCCTTCAAGACCTGCGGGTGCGGTGTCCGGCATGGATGTGCCTCCTGTGCTGCGTGCGATGCGGAATGCGGGGCGGGACATGGGAACGTGCACACACATGAGCGGCGACGCAGATCCAACATAACCGCACAGGAACAACCATTGACAAGCGTCCGGGACGTTTCTCTACTGTGAACGCTCACAGAGCACGACCGGTCCACCGCAGTCAGGTCGGGGACCATCGTCAGGGGAGAAACCCATGCAATTCACCACGCGCGGACGCCTCGTGGCCCTATGCCTCACCATCGCGCTCGGCGCCACCACCCTCGCCGCCTGCGGCTCGGGCGACGGGGACGACGCGGAGTCCGGTTCCGACGGTCCCGTCTCGCTCACCTACTGGGCCTGGGCGCCCGGTATGGACAAGGTCGCCGACATCTGGAACACGACGGAGGGCAGGAAGACCGGCGTCACGGTCACGGTCAAGAAGCAGGCGTCCGGGGACGATCTGGTCACCAAGATCATCACCGCGGCCAAGGCGAAGAAGGCCCCCGACCTGGTGCAGGCCGAGTACCAGGCGCTGCCGACACTCATCAGCAATGACGTACTGGCGGACATCTCCTCGGACGTCGCCGACGCCGAGGGCGAGTTCGCGCCGGGCGTCTGGCAGCAGACGACGCTCGGTACGGACGCCGTCTACGCGGTCCCGCAGGACTCCGGGCCGATGATGTTCTACTACCGCGCGGATCTCTTCGAGGAGTTCGGGCTGACGGTGCCCACCACCTGGGACGAGTTCGCCGACACAGCGCGTGCCCTGAAGAAGAAGGACCCTTCCAAGGCGCTGACCACCTTCTCCAGCAATGACGCCGGACTCTTCGCCGGACTCGCGCAGCAGGCGGGCGCCGCCTGGTGGACGACGGAGGGCGAGACCTGGAAGGTCGGGATAGCCGACGCCGCGACGGAGAAGGTCGCGGACTTCTGGGGCGGGCTGGTCAAGGAAGGGGCCATCGACAACCAGCCCATGTACACACCCTCCTGGAACAAGGCGCTCAACACGGGCAGGCAACTCGCCTGGGTGAGCGCGGTATGGGCGCCAGGCACCCTGACCACCGCGGCGCCGGACACCAAGGGGAAGTGGGCGATGGCCCCGCTGCCGCAGTGGAGCGCGGGAGAGCGGAAGACGGGCAGTTGGGGCGGCTCCTCCACGGGCGTCACCAATGACTCCGGCCACAAGAAGGCCGCCGCGCGGTTCGCCGCCTGGCTGAACACGGACAGCCGCGCGCTGGCCGCGCTGGTGAAGGAGGGCGGGATCTATCCGGCCGCCACCGCCGCGCAGACGGGCGGCACACTGAGCGCGGCCCCCGGCTTCTTCCCCGACCAGCCGGACTTCTACGCCGAGGCGGCCGAGATCGCGAAGACCACCGTGCCCTCCGCGTGGGGGCCGAATGTGAACGTCGCGTACACCGCGTTCCGTGACGCCTTCGCCTCGGCGGCCAAGAACAGGTCCGACTTCGGCGCGGCCCTCGGCGTCATGCAGCGGGACACCGTCGCCGACCTGGAGAAGCAGGGCTTCGAGGTCACCGGGTGATGGCCACGGACGTCCGCCGCGACGGGCCGCGGCGCGCCGGATGGCGGGTGCGGGGCGCCCCGTATGCCTTCCTCCTCCCCGCCGTTGTGCTGTTCGCGCTCTTCTTCGCCCTGCCCATCGGTTACGCCGGTTATCTGAGCCTGCGAAAGGTCGAGGTCAAGGGGCTCGGACTGGGTTCGGGAGCGCGTCAGGAGGTGTGGGCGGGGCTCTCCAACTACACCGCCGCGCTCGCCGACTCCGAACTGCTCGGCAGTGCGCTGCGTGTGCTGGGCTACGGCGCGATCGTCGTACCGTCGATGCTGGGGCTCGCGCTCGTCCTGGCGCTGATGCTGGACGCCGAGCGCACCCGGCTCGGCGGTTTCTCCCGGCTCGCGATCTTCCTGCCGTACGCCGTCCCCGGTGTGATCGCCGCGCTGATGTGGGGGTTCCTCTATCTGCCGGACGTCAGCCCGTTCCACTATCTGCTCGACAGGGCGGGCCTGCCGGCGCCCGATCTGCTGGACGGCGGACCGCTCTACGCGGCCCTGGCCAATATCGCCCTGTGGGGCGGCACCGGCTTCAACATGATCGTCATCTATACGTCATTGCGCTCCATCCCGGTGGAGATCTACGAGGCGGCCCGGCTCGACGGTGCCTCGCAGCTCCAGACGGCCCTGCGGATCAAGATCCCGATCGTCGCGCCCTCGCTGGTGCTGACCTTCTTCTTCTCGATCATCGCGACGCTCCAGGTGTTCAGCGAGCCCACCACGCTCAAACCGCTGACCAACTCGCTGTCCACCACGTGGTCCCCGCTGATGAAGGTCTATCAGGACGCCTTCGTCAAGGGAGACATCTATTCCGCGGCGGCCACCTCGGTGGTCATCGCCGTCATCACCCTCGTACTGTCCTTCGGCTTCCTCAGGACCGTGGGCTCTCGTTCGAACCGGGGAGAGACCCAGTGACCGCCAGCGCCACCCGCCGGATCGCCTGGGTGCCGACCGTGGCCCTGCTGATCGGCGCCCTCTACTGCCTGTTGCCCGTGGCCTGGGTCGTGATGGCCGCGACGAAGTCCGGCCGGGAGCTGTTCTCCACCTTCACCTTCCTGCCCGGCACCGGGTTCACCGACAATGTCGCCGACCTCTCCGCGTACCGCGACGGCGTGTACTGGCGGTGGATGCTCAACTCCCTCTTCTACGCGGGGTTCGGCGCCCTGCTGTCGACCGCGGTGTCCGCGCTCAGCGGCTACGCGCTCGCGGTCTACCGCTTCCGGGGCCGCGAGACCCTCTTCAACGTACTGCTCGCGGGCGTACTGATGCCGCCGGTCATCCTGGCCGTACCGCAGTATCTGCTGATGGCGAAGGCCGACATGGCCGACAGCTATCCGTCCGTGCTGCTCCCGCTGATCCTCTCGCCGTACGGGGTCTATCTCGCCCGGATCTACGCGGCGGCGGCCGTACCGTCCGATGTGGTGGAGGCGGGGCGGATGGACGGCGGCGGTGAGTGGCGGATCTTCCGGTCGGTGGCGCTGCCGATGATGGTGCCGGGTCTGGTGACGGTCTTCCTCTTCCAGTTCGTCGCCGTCTGGAACAACTTCCTGCTCCCGTACATCATGCTCGGCGACGACCGGAAGTTCCCCGTCACTCTGGGCCTGTACACCCTGCTCCAGCAGGGCTCCAACACCCCCGCCCTCTACACTCTGGTCATCACCGGTGCGCTGCTCGCGGTGCTGCCGCTGATCGCGCTGTTCCTGGTCATCCAGCGGTTCTGGAGCCTGGATCTGCTGTCGGGGGCCGTAAAGTCCTGACGCGACAGGCACGATCATGAGAGAACGACAGGTATGAGCCGCACGGGCAGCAACGGCCGGCGCAAGCCGCCCACCATCCATGACGTGGCACGGGAGGCGGGTGTGTCACGGGGCACCGTCTCGCGCGTGCTCAACGGCGGCCATTATGTGAGCCCGGCGGCGGAGGAGGCGGTCAACGCCGCGATCCGCAGGACCGGGTACGTGGTCAACCGGCACGCCCGCAGTCTGATCACGGGCCGGTCCGACTCGGTCGCCTTTCTGCTCACCGAACCGCAGGAGCGCTTCTTCGAGGACCCCAACTTCAATGTGCTGCTCCGCGGTTGTACGCAGGCGCTGGCGAACCATGACATTCCGCTGCTGCTGATGATCGCGGGTACGAAGGACGAACGGCGCAGGATCACGCGGTACATCACCGCCGGTCATGTGGACGGTGTGCTGCTGGTGTCCAGTCACTCCGGGGACCCGGTCGCCGAGCGACTGCGCGCGGCGCGCGTCCCGCTGGTGGCCTGCGGCAAGCCGCTGGGGCAGAGTTCACGGGTCAGCTATGTCGCGGCCGACGACCGGGACGGAGCGCGGGAGATGGTCCGCCATCTCGTACGGAGCGGACGTCGGCGGATCGCCACGGTGACCGGTCCGCTCGACACCCCGGGCGGCACCGAACGGCTCGCCGGATACCGGGACATCCTCGCCGAGTCCGGTGTCGAGGCCGATGAACGGCTGATCGCCACCGGTGACTACAGCAGGGCGAGCGGCGAGTCGTGCGCCGCCGAACTGCTGCGGCGGGCACCGGACTTGGACGCGATATTCGTCGCGTCCGATCTGATGGCGCAGGGCGTGCTGAGCGCGCTGCGGGACGCGGGCCGCCGGGTGCCCGACGATGTGGCGGTGGGCGGGTTCGACGACTCACCGGCGGCGCTGGACACCCGGCCCGCCCTCACCACGATCCGCCAGCCGTGGGACCGCATCAGCTCGGAGATGGTGCGGGTACTGCTCGCGCAGATCGGTGGGGAGGACACGGCCACGGTGATTCTCCCCACCGAACTGGTGCGGCGGGAATCGGCCTGACGCGCCCGCGGGACGGGTCCGGACAACCGGCTCAGCCCCGTACGGAGCCGTCGGCCGACGGGCCCCGGCCGGTGGTGAGGACGCTGACCGTGTTGGCGGTCACGATCGCCGCGATGGCGAGCCATTCGACCACGTGCGGGGTCTGGTCCAGGACGACCAGGCCCACCAGGGCCGCGAGCACCGGGTTGACACTCATGAAGACGCCGAAGAAACGGGCCGGGATCCTGCGCAGGGCGAGCAGGTCGGCGAGGAACGGGACCGCTGAGGAGAGAATGCCCGCGATGGCCGCGTAGCCGAGCGCGCCCGCCGTCGGCGGGTGGTGGACGAGGACGGTGACACCGACGGGTATGTACAGCAGCGCGGACAGCCCGGCTGCCGCCGCCGAGCCCTGCGCACCGGGGATCCGGCTGCCGACGGTGCGGTTGAGCAGGATGTAGGAGGCCCAGCACACCGCGGCCAGCAGTCCCAGCGCGATACCCGGATAGTCGGTGGTCGGCTGGGGACGGGCCAGTACGACGACGGCGGCTCCGGCGATCAGCGCGCAGCCGAGGTCCACCGCCCGGCGCGCGGCGGCCAGCGCCACGGCCAGCGGTCCGAGGAACTCCAGCGTGACCGCCAGCCCGAGGCCGATACGGTCGATCGCGGTGTACAGCGACAGATTCATCGTGGCGAACACCACCGCGAGGCAGAGCACGGGCCACCACTGCCGCCAGGTGAACGAGCGTACGCGTGGACGGCCCACGGCCAGCAGCACGGCTCCGGCCACCCACTGCCGTACGGCCACCACCCCCGCGGGTCCGATCACCGGGAAGGCGAGGGCGCCGGTCGCCGCGCCGACCTGGTTGGACAGTCCGCTGCCGAACATCATCGCCACGCCGGCCAGCCGGCCTGAGCGGCCGGAAACCCGGTGGGAATCACCGTCGGGAGTCCCCGTGCCCCCGGCCCGTCGCGCGCGCACAGACATCTTCATGCGGCGGAGCATGCCCGCTGGTACACCCGAGCGAATAATGTCCGGGCGCCGCCATTTATACGCTGAGGTTATGGATATGGAGCTGCGGCATCTGCGCTGTCTGGTCGCGATCGTCGAGACCGGCAGTTTCACCGACGCCGCGATCGAACTGGGTGTCTCGCAAGCCGCGGTCTCCCGCACCCTGCTCTCGCTCGAAGAGATCCTGGGTGTGCGGCTGCTCCACCGCACCAGCAGGAGCGTCACCCCCACCACCACGGGCGCACGGGTCCTGACACGGGCCAGGCACCTGCTGGCGGAGGCGGACGATCTGATGGCCGAGGCCACCACCGGTCACACCAGGCTGCGTATCGGCCACGCCTGGTCGGCCATGGGCCGCCACACCGCGGAGTTCCAGCGCCGCTGGGCCGTCCTGCGCCCGGATGTGGAGCTCCGGCTGATCCGTATCAACTCCGCCACCGGCGGTCTGGCCGAGGGCCTCTGCGATCTCGCCGTGGCCCGCGCCGCCTTCGACGAACGGCGCTTCGCGAGCGCGGTCGTCGGCAGGGAGCGCCGCTACTGCGCCCTGGCGGCCGACGACCCCTGGGCCGGGCGCCGCTCCCTGAGGCTGGACGAAGTCCGGGAACGGACGATCCTCGTCGACCGGCGTACCGGCACCACCACGGCCGGTCTCTGGCCGGACGGCCCCCCGCCGACAGTGGAGTACACCCAGGACATAGACGACTGGCTGGCGTTGATCGCCACCGGCCGCAGCATCGGGATCACTCCGCAGAGCACTGTCAGCCAGTACCGACGCCATGGGATCGTCTTCCGGCCGCTGCGCGACGCCCCGCCGATCGCGGTCCGGCTCATCTGGCCCCGGCACGACCCCCATCCGGCGACGGACGCCGCCGTCACCCTGCTGACCGAGCTGTATCGGCCTCCCCGGTGACCTACCCGCGGGGCCTTCAATGTTAGGGTCACCTTACTTTTTGGACGGTGAGGTTCCGCCCGGTGGACAGCCGGTGGCGGAGAGGCAGTGAGGGCGGCTCGTATGCGCGGTGGCACGATCGGTTCGAAGGCCGTCGGGGCGTGACGGCGGACTCGCTGACCGGCGTGGACACCGAGAAGGCCGGTCGTACGGCCCGGAGCCGTCCGTTGCTCGCCGCGGGCCTGCTGGCGACCGCGGTCGTACTCGCGGTGGTGACCTGCGCGAGCCTGGTGATCGGTTCGGGAGACGCGGGCGCGGGTGATGTGCTGCGCGCGCTGCTCGATACCGATATGTCCGACAAGGGGCAGCTGATCGTACGGGAGGTGCGCGTTCCGCGTACGGTCGCCGGTCTTCTGGCGGGCGCGGCGCTGGGCTTGGCCGGGGCGGTGATGCAGGGGGTGGCCCGTAATCCGCTGGCCGACCCGAGCCTCCTCGGGATCAACGCGGGTGCGTCGGTGGTCGTGGTGTTCGCGATCGGTGTGCTCGGGCTGGCTGAGCCGTCGCAGTACATCTGGTTCGGGTTTCTCGGTGCGCTCGGCGCGGCCGTCCTGGTCTATGGCGTCGGTTCGCTCGGCCGGGAGGGCGCCACGCCCGTGAAGCTCGCTCTCGCCGGCGCGGCGACCACCGCCGTCCTCACCTCGCTGACCACCGCCATGCTGCTGGCCGACCGTCAGACCTTCGACCAGTTCCGCTTCTGGCAGGTCGGCTCGATCGCCGACAGGGACACCGCGGTGCTCTGGCAGGCAGTGCCGTTCATCGCCGTGGGAGCCGTGTTCGCGCTGGCGCTGGGGCCACGGCTGAACGCACTCTCGCTCGGTGACGACCTCGCGCGGGCGCTGGGGCAGCGGGTGGGCCTGGCCCGGCTGGCGTCGGCCGCGGCCGTGGTGCTGCTGTGCGGCGCGGCCACCGCGATCGCCGGGCCCATCGGCTTCGTCGGCCTCCTCGTCCCGCATGCCGCGCGGGTCGTCACCGGCCCCGACTACCGCTGGATCCTGCCGTACAGCCTGCTTCTGGCGCCCGTTCTCGTGCTGATCTCGGACATCGTGGGGCGCGTCATCGCCCGGCCGGGCGAGGTACAGGTGGGGATCGTGACGGCCGCCATCGGCGCGATTCCCTTCGTGCTGCTGGTGCGCCGCCGCGATCTGGTGGAGCTGTGAGGGAGTTGACGGCGGAAGTGACACGTGACGTGGCCGGAGAGACACGGCCCCCCGGCGGCGCGGTCACGGAAGAGCGACTGGCCGGTGCCGTACGGGAGGTCGCCCTCGTCCGCCGGGCGGGCCGGGCCCGTGCCACCACCGTCTCGGTCACCCTGCTGGCCGCCGTGTTCGCCGCGCTGTGTCTGGCGCTGTCGGTGGGCGATCTCGTCGTACCGCTCCGCGAGGTCGTCGCCACCCTGGCCGGTGGGGGCGACCCCGGTTCGCGGTTCGTCATCATCGACCTGCGGCTGCCGCGCGCGCTGACCGGTCTGCTGGTGGGGGCGGCGTTCGGTCTCTCGGGGGCGGTGTTCCAGACACTGCTGCGCAACCCGCTGGCCAGCCCCGACATGATCGGTATCACCTGGGGCGCGAGCGCCGCCGCCGTGTTGGCCAGTGCGGTGTTCGGCGTCAGCGGTTTCCCGCTCTCGGTCAGCGCGCTGGCGGGCGCGGTGCTGACCGCGGTGGCGATCTACGCACTGGCCTGGCGCGAGGGTGTCGCCGGATACCGGCTCGTGCTGGTCGGTGTCGGCATCGGCTCGGGGCTGTCCAGCCTGGTCTCGTATCTGCTGACCAGCTCGGCGGTGACCGAGGCGCAGAAGGCCCTCGCCTGGCTGGCGGGCAGCCTCAACGGTGTGTCCTGGCAGCAGCTGTGGCCGCTGCTGGGCGCCATGGTGGTGCTCGTACCGCTGACCTTTCTGGCGGCCCGGGCGCTGCCCACGTTGCAACTCGGCGACGACACCGCGCGGGGGCTCGGCGCTCGGGTGGAGCGCGGCCGACTGGCCCTGATCGGCTGCGCGGTGGCGCTCGCGGGGGTGGCGACGGCCGCGGCGGGACCGGTGGGTTTCGTGGCCCTGCTGTCGGCGCCGATCGCACGCCGGCTCCTGCCGCGCCAGGGCGCCGCCCTGCTGCCCGCCGCGCTGACGGGGGCGTTGATCGTGAGCGTCGGTGACTTCGCGGCACAACATCTGCTGGGCTCCGTCCAGTTCCCGGTGGGCGTGGTGACGAGCCTGATCGGCGCCCCGTATCTGCTGTGGCTGCTGGCCCGGTCGAACCGTGTGGGCAAGGGCGGCTGATCGATGGAACGGAAGGATCTGCGCATGAGTGCGGAGCACACGCTGGCGGCGCGGGACGTCCGGCTCGGCTATGGCGGTCGCGAGGTCGTCAGCGGGCTGAGTCTGGACCTGCCGCCGGGTGCGATCACCATGATCGTCGGCCCGAACGCGTGCGGGAAGTCCACCCTGTTGCGTTCGATGGCCCGGCTGCTCGCGCCGTCCTCGGGCAGTGTGCTCCTGGACGGCAGGAGCGTCCAGGAGATGCCGACCAAGGAGGTGGCGTCGGTGCTGGGCATCCTGCCGCAGAGCCCGGTGGCGCCGGACGGCATCACGGTGAGCGATCTGGTGGGCCGCGGCCGCTATCCGCACCAGGGGTGGTTCCGCCGCTGGACGGCCGAGGACGACAAGGCCGTGGCACGGGCGCTGCTCGCCACCGATGTGCTGGAGCTCGCCGGGCGGCCGGTCGACGAGCTGTCCGGTGGCCAGCGGCAGCGGGTCTGGATCGCCATGGCGCTCTCCCAGCGTACGGACATCCTGCTGCTGGACGAGCCGACGACCTTCCTCGACATCAGCCACCAGCTCGATGTACTGGACCTGCTGACCGATCTGAACCGTGAGTTCGGCTCCACCGTCGCGGTCGTCCTGCACGATCTGAATCTGGCCTGCCGGTACGCCGACCATCTGGTCGCGATGAAGGACGGGCGGATCGTGGCGGAGGGCGCTCCCACCGAGATCGTGACGGCGGAGCTGGTCACGGAGGTGTTCGGGATGCGCTGTTCCATCGCCGAGGACCCCGCGTCGGGCACGCCCATGATCGTGCCGATCGGGCGTCATCACATCACCCCGGTTCAGGCATGATTTAGGCTAGGCTAACCTAAGTCCATGTCATCGAGAAAGAACCCCTCCGCTCCCCCCGCACACCGCTCCCGGCCGGCTTCCGTCGCGCTGTGGGCCGTACTCGCCGCCCTCGTCGTGGGGTTGACGGCCTGCGGCACAACGTCCGACTCCGGCTCCGGCAGCAGTTCCGCGGAACCCGCGTCCGGTGCCGAGGACGGTGCCTTCCCCGCCACCGTCGCGACCAAGTTCGGCGACATCACCGTGAAGAAGCGGCCCGAGCGCGTCGTCGCGCTGGGCTGGGGCGATGCCGAGGCCGTGCTCTCGCTCGGCGGACAGCCCGTCGGAGCCAGCGACTGGCTGGCGTTCGGCGGTGACGGCGTCGGCCCCTGGGCCAAGGGCCTCTACAAGAAGAGCCCTCAGCTGATCGGCACACTGGAGCCGGAGTTCGAGAAGATCGCGGCCCTCAAGCCCGATCTGATCCTGGACACCAAGTCCAGCGGCGACCAGGCCCGTTACGACACGCTCAGCAAGATCGCACCCACCGTCGGCGTCCCGAAGGGCGGCGACCAGTACAAGATCTCGTGGCGGCAGCAGACCGAGATGGTGTCGGCCGCCCTCGGTGTTCCCGCGAAGGGCAGGACGCTCATCTCCGAGACCGAGAAGAAGTTCCGTGACTCGGCCGCCGCCCACCCCGAGTTCAAGGGCAGGACCATCACCCTCGGCTCCCGGACCAGCGACGGATTCGGCGCGTATGTGCACGGCACGGGCCGCACCGACTTCGTCGAGCGCCTCGGCTTCAAGAACAACCCCGCGGTCGACGCCAAGGCCGGCGCGTCGTTCTACATCGATGTCTCCCGCGAGAACCTCGATCTGCTCGACGCCGATCTGACGGTGATGACGCCCATCGGGATACCCGCCTCGAAGATCAGCGACGACCCGCTGTACCGGGCCGTTCCCTCCGTCAAGGCCGGCCGATCCGTGGTGTTCGACGACGAGACCCTCAGCGCGGCCTTCTCGACGGACTCGGTGTTCTCGGTGGCGTACGCGCTGGAGAAGGTCGTGCCGCTGTTCGCCGAACCGCTGAAGTAGCCGCCGGCCGCCCCGGACGGACAGATAGTGCCGGACGGACCGGCGGTGTGGGACGGGCAGGAGGTGTGGGACGGACGGGTGGTGTTTCTGAGTTTTCGGTTAACTCC
This sequence comes from Streptomyces sp. NPDC051662, assembly GCF_040681655.1. NCBI lineage: Bacteria > Bacillati > Actinomycetota > Actinomycetes > Kitasatosporales > Streptomycetaceae > Streptomyces > Streptomyces sp. NPDC051662. The sequence continues at coordinate 311,610 of NZ_JBFAZD010000007.1, read as the reverse complement.
CGCGTGCTTCGCCGCATCGTGGGCACGGGCACTGAATGGACTCCCCACCCACCGCGGACACACGAGGCAGCGCGGGCGCCGCTGCCGCACACCTACCCGACCGGACCGGACACCACACCACCCGGCCCGCTGTCGCCCTGGCTCTCCTGCCACGACGGATCGAGGGCCGACTCGTCCGGGGCGGGCGCGGCTTCCCCTCCGCGCTACGGGCCGAGGGCCGGGTCCGGGGTGTGGACGGTCTGCGGGCGCTGGCCGTCGCGGTGGTCATCGTCTATCACCTGGAACCGGGCCTGCTGCCGGGCGGCGCCCTCGGGGTGGATGTCTTCTTCACCATCAGCGGCTTCGTCATCACCCGGCTGCTGCTGGCCGAGTTCGCCCGTACCGGCGATGTCGCCATGCGGTCCTTCTACTGGCGGCGCTGGGTGCGGCTGGTCCCCGCCCTGCTGGCCGTCTGCGCGGTGTGCGCCGTGCTGGCGCTCACCACGGGGCTGCCGAGTTTCGACAGCCCCTGGGTGGCGATCACGCTGGCCGCCACCTTCCTGATGAATATCGTCAGGGCCGCCCAGCCCGGCGTCTATTCGAGCGACACCTCTCTGCTGTCCCACAGCTGGTCCCTGAGTGTGGAGGAGCAGTTCTACCTGGTCTGGCCGCCCGTTCTGGTGCTGCTCCTGCGGCGGGTGGGCGCGCGGACCGTGCTGCTCTGCGCCGCGGTGCTGTGTCTGCTGCCGCTGGTCTGGCGCGTGATCCTGTGGAACCCGACCGCGGCGCACCGTATCTACAACGGCGTCGACACCCGCGCGGACCAGCTGCTGGCCGGTGCGGTACTGGCGATCCTGGTGGCCCGGCTGCATACGGACGACCCGCGGCTGGCCGCGCTGCGACGCTGGTCGGCGCGGCTGGCCTGGCCCGCGCTCGGGGTCCTGGCGCTGATCGTCCGGTACGTACCGATGACCGGCACGAGCGCCTGGACCGTGCCCTGGTACACCGTCGGCTTCCTGGTGACCGCCGTGCTGTCGGCGACGGTGGTGGCGGCGCTGGAACTCCAGCCGCGTACCTGGCTCTCCCGGGGACTCTCGCTGGCCCCGCTCGCCTGGGTCGGCCGCAATCTCAGCTATGGCCTCTATCTGTGGCACTACCCGCTCAGCCGGCTCGTCTCCGATCTGGGTGTGAGCGCCGCGTGGCACACGACCGCCACGGTCGCCGCCAGCCTCGCCGCCGCCACGGCCTCCCACTACCTCATCGAGAAGCCGCTCACCCGGCGCGCACGCCCCCGGCCCGCCGCCGTCCCGGCGGTCACCTGACGGCATGACGGTGTGAACGGTGTCACGGGCGGCACGGGTACATGGACGGGACGGGCACACGGACGGGACGGGTACATGGACGGAACGGGTACATGGACGGGACGGGACGCGGTCGCCGGCCGGGGTGGTGACGGCACCGGCTCAGGCGACGGTGGTCAGGGACTGGATACCGTGCAGCTCGGTCATCACATCGCGCAGCGAACGGCAGTCCTTCGGGACCGGGGGCAGCGTGGGCATCGGGGTGCCACGGCCGCCCTCCAGCGCGTCCGCCATCGCGGCCAGCGCTCCGGTGACCCACCGTGCCTCGGTGGCCGTGGGCAGGGGCACTCCTTGCTCGACCCGTACGGCGCAGACGGTGGCGGCGTCGACGACGCGCTCCGCGCGTGCCATGACGGCCAGCCAGTCGTGGCGGTGTGCGCGGTGGAGCCCCGGCAGTTCGGCCGCGGCCGTCTCCGCAGCGGCCCGCGCCTCGGAGAGCGCCCGGTACGCGGCGTACCGCAGCGCGATGCCCTTCGCGTCGCCGCCGCGTGGCGCCGCCGAGGTGTCGGGCGCGGTCGCCGGGCCGGTCCTCGGGCCGGTCCTCGGGCCGGTCCTCGGGCCGGTCCTCGGGTCGGTCCTCGGGTCGTCCAGTACGTGCCGCAGATACCGTTCCGTGTGGCGCAGCGCGACGGCGAAGCGGTGGCCGACCCGCACCCGTGGATCCGTCAGACGCGGAAGGTGGCCGACGAGCAGCACGATCCCGCAGGCGAGTGCTGTGTCCAGCAGCCGCGCGGCCGTCGCCTCGGTGTCACCCACCGCATAGACGAACGAGAGGACGAGCAGGGTCACCACCGCGGTCTGGAAGCCGAAATGGCGGGTGGCGACCGGTATGAGCGCGCCGCCCGCCACGACCACGGCGACCAGCCACCACAGGCCGCCGAGTCCCGCCATGGCCAGGGTGAGGACGGTGAAGACGAGCACGCCCGTCGCGGTGCCGGCGACACGGTTGACCACACGGGAGAAGAGCGGCCCCAGATCGGGCTTCACCAGAAAGGCGGCGGTGGCCGGGAGCCAGTACCAGTGGGTCTGGTGGAGGCTGAGCGCGACGGCCGCGCTGGCCGCCACGCAGAGGGCCACGCGCAGCGCGTTCTCGCGCCTGGCGGGGGCGAACGCGCGGCCGAGCGTACGGAGCACGCCGGGCCCGGTCAGCTCCTTCAGCGCCCGGCGGGCGCTTCGGGGGTTCAGGGACGCACGCGGGGGAAGCGCCGGACGCGTCGGCTCGTACGGTACGCGCGATACGGGCGGTATGGGCACCACCGGCGGCACGGGCGTCTCGCGCGGCGCCGTGCGGTCGAAGATCACCGCCGCGGTCAGCAGCGCCCGGTCGAACGCGCCGCGCTGGACCGTGTCGGATACGGGGCTCGCCAGTGCGCCGGGGGCTGAGTCGGCTCGTACGGCAATGGCCAGCAGGCGCGGTGCGTTCGCCACCTGCGGGGGCAGCGGCCTGCCCTCCCACAGCAGTGCGATCCCGGCCTCGCACAGGGCGGTGGCGGCGGCGAAACGTTCCGTGACGCGGTGCGCCTGTGCGGAGCCGCGGCCCTCGCGCCGGCCGTGGAAGGGCAGCAGCCGCATCAGCCACAGTGACTCGTCGGCGCGGTGCTGTGCGGCGATCAGCCGGCGGCGGGCGGACTCCGCACCGGGTCCGCCGAGGGCGTGGAGGGCGTCGGCGAGCGCGTCGAAGACCGCGGCGACGGCCTCGCGTTCGCCCTCACGGCGGGCGCCGCGCCGCAGGATGTGCCGTGGGGCGCGCAGCAGGAAGCGCAGCAGCAGGAGCCAGACCGCGCCGCCCAGATAGCAGACCGCCTTGAGCCACGCGGGGCCCGGTATCGGCATCCCGGCGCCGATCGCCGCGGTGACCAGACACTGCATGGCCGCCGCCGACCACACCGGGCCGGTCACACTCAGCGCGCCGGAGAGCCACCCGACCACGAAGAGCGCGGGTACGGCGGTCCAGCGGCTGTCGGCGTCGGCGAGCAGTCCGCCGCACAGCAGTCCGAGGGCGCCGCCGACGGCGGGCAGACCGATGTGGACCACACCGGTACGCCGGGTACCCGGCCGGTCGTTGACACCGGCGAGCATCGCGCCGAGCCCGGCGAGTACCGCCTGGCTCAGGTGTCCGGTCAGCAGGCCGAGCGCCAGCAGCGGTCCTGCGCTCAGTGCGCCACGGAGCATGGCGGTCCACGGGATGGGCGCGGAGCGCCAGCCCAGAGGGTGCGTGAGCCACGCGGGCAGGGACCGCGGGGCGGAGGACGGGGGGCGGGAGGAAGGCGGTGCGGACACGAGTCTCCTGTACGACCGGTCTCATGGAGCGGGGGAAGCAGACCGGCGGGCAGCGGTGACCGCGTGTCTCCGACCGTAACACCAACGCTTGTCCTTCGAGCCGCCGTTCTGTTACGCGCGGATGTCACACGCGTTCCGGGGCGGTGCGGCCGGCGGACGACGAGGTCCCGGGCCGATGAGGTCCCGCAAGTCGATGAGTTCCTGCGGTCGATGAGTTCCTGCGGTCGGTGAGGTCCCGCGGCCGGTGAGGTTCCCCGGTCGGTGAGCTGCCGGATCCGTTCGGGCCGCCCGGATCTCCGTGCGACCACCACACCGCCGAAAACCGGCGGCGAAATCCCACGGCTTCGTTTCGGGCGGCAGTTCACCCCTCGGTCTCACACCGCCCTTGAGCCAAGGGTGAGTTGGCATGTCGTGGTGACCGTTTCACACCTCGCCTTACGGGCGCCGCACCGCGAACTCGGGGCCGTTTCGCGCCCATCCGTTACCAGTCACAACGCAACAGCGCCTAGTCTGCTCTCCAGCGGTCACCAACGGGGGCAAAAACAGCGGTGACGCGGAACGAGAGGCCTACACCATGACATCCCCATCCAACACACCGGACAGCATCGAAACCACGACGGCGCTCCTGCGCGGTGAACTCCCCCAGCTGGAAACACAGCAGCAGTCCCTCGAACGGGAGCTGGCCGGCGTCACCGAGCGCCTGGAGTCGGTACGTACCGCCCTGGGCGCCCTGCAGGCACTCAGCCCCGCCCCCCAGGCACAGGAGACCGTGCCGGTGCAGCGGGCGGCGGAGCCGTCGACCGCGGAGACTCCCGTCGCCGAGGCACCCGTTGTGGTGACTCCCGTCGAGGAAGCACCCGCTGAGGAAGCACCCGTCGAAGAGGCGCCCGCCAAGGCGCCTGCCAAGGAGAAGTCCGCACCCGCCAAGGCGGTCAAGTCCCGCAAGTCCGCTTCGGCGTCGGCCCGTACCTCCACCGGGGGCTCCGGGGCGAAGTCGCAGGCGCCCAAGGAGCAGGCGCCCAAGGAGCAGACAGCCAAGGAGCAGAAGGCCAAGGAGCCGACGCCCAAGGAGCGGACGAGCCGCCCGGCCAAGAAGTCCGCGCCCGCCACGGCCACCAAGACCCGCGCGGCGAAGACGGCCGCCGCCGCTGCCGCCACGGCGGACGAGCAGGCGAGCGGACTGACCGAGCAGATCCTCGCGGTGCTCGCGGCGTCCGACGGCAACCCCGTCCGTGCCCGCGATGTGGCGCAGGCGCTGGGCCGTGACGGCACCCCCGGGAGCATCAACGCGGTACGCAGCACCCTCGACCGACTCGTCGGCACCTCGCGTGCCCACCGGGCCGGTCGTGGCCTTTACCAGGCGTCCGCCGGCTGAGGCTCCGACTGATCAGCCACCGCCCCCCGACACACCACCTGTGTCCGCCCCTCGTATCGAGGTCTGATCCGGACCGACTGTGGCTCAGCCATGGTCGGTCCGGATTCGGTCGCGACCGCGGGATTGAAGACATGGCGGGAGGGGAAAGGCCGTCCGGCGGCACGACCGGGGCGCGTGACTATGCACCTGGCACTTCTCGGCCACATTTTCCGGTCGAATACTGACCGAAGTATCCACGATCACCGTGTCCCGCCCGAATCGCCGGTCGAGTCGGTCAGCAAAACCACAAGCGACGGTGGCCAAAACCACACGGTAACCATTCCATTCGAACATCGGGCTTCGAAATGTGCCGCACCGCACAATTACGCTCGACCACTCGATCTCCACGGCGCGGCGTACGCGCCGTGGAGTCGAAGTGAAACGTTTCTCGCACGCCATCGACGAGAAATAGCACATACATGTCAACTCCACTATCGCCGGGCCGCCGGGTTCACTCTCCGCGCGACCGCGGCACAAGCCCTTCGGCGCGGCCCACGGCAATGCCCCGGCAAACAGACAACGGGGATGGCACAAGCGGACTCGGGCGAGAGAGATTTTACGTTCGCATGACCAACCGAACCCGCGGCGGACACCGGTCGAAATAGTCGGCGGAGCGGATCGATGAGGGAAGTCGGACATGAACGCAGAAACCCGCCGGACCGTGGCGCCCGGTCTAGGCGTCACGGTCCGGCGGGTGGATGCGTGGTCGGTGGATTCCGCGCTGGAGGCGGTATCGACCGCGGGGGACAGAGCCGTTGGCGGCCGGCTCCACCCACCGATGTCATTTGATGAAGTCCTCGACGACCTTCGGCGGCCAGGTGCCGACGTTCAGCACGCCCATCGAGTAGGCCCGGGAGACCAGGGCGGCCCGGTTGGGCACCCTGAGCTTCCTGAGCAGCCCCGTCACGTGGTACTCGACGCCCTGTCGGCTCAGATAGAGCCGCGAGGCCAGCGGGATGGTGGACAGACCCGCGGCTATGCCCTCAAGAATGCGCGCGTCGATCTCGGTGAGGATCTTCTTCTGGTTGGTGAGCACGCCCGCGTCCTCGGTCCCCTCCGAGGAGCGCATGAGCACCAGGATCGCCGCCACGTCGGGGGTTTCCCCGCTGACGGCCGCGGCCGTCAGCGTCCCGGCGAACGCGGAGTCCTCCGGTCCCACGGCCACCACGTGCGAGGCGAACCGCTGACGCTTCCCCTCCACCAGGCGGGAGAACTGGCGCATCAGCGGCTGCTGGACGCTGGGATGCACCAGATCGCGGAAGCTGCGGCCACAGACGCCTGCCGAGGAGTCACCGAACCGACGGAAGAACTCCTCGTTCGCCTGCTGGATGGTCAGAGCCGGGTCGAGTGAGGCCATGCACAGCCCCGGCTGGTCGAACTGCTGGGCGCGTCCGTGCCCGTTCTGGTCGGGTTTGAGGTCGCTCGTTGTGACCTGCGCCGAATCTGCGAGTGCAGCAATCGCCACGAGACCGCCATCCTTTCGGGTCCCCCCGATTTATTGGGAATACTCAACATCGCTATGTGGGGCGGATAACACCGGCAGTCGGTCTCTCGTGACCTCATTGACGGGGTTATCCATTTACTGAATTGAGAGTAGGTAGCTTTGCGCTGGCCCGTCAACAAGAGCCCTGTTCACATGGCTAAAGCTGTGGTCCCGCCCCGGGAAGGTTCGGTCCGCAATGACGATGACTACGGTGGGAAAAACCCGGCATGCCGGGCGGGACGGATTGGCGCCGCATCCGTGCAATTCAGCCTTGTTTGAGGTTCCCCTGAGGTTCGTGCGGCAAGCCGGGCCGAACCAGGTCGCACAGGGGCCGCACAGGCCACAGCGTCACGTAGCATGCTGTTAACAGTTACGTGGCGGAGTCTACGCGGGAAGAGCATCCGCCAGCTCATGCCGGCCCGAGATGCCAAGCTTGCGATAGGAATTCGTAAGATGTTTCTCGATGGCACGTGAACTCACACCGAGTTCACCCGCAATTTCCTGGTTGGTGAGCCCGCGGCCGACAAGAGTGATCACCTTGCGCTCGCTGCGGGTGAGCACGGCGGTCTTCGGCGCGGAGGTCGTACCGAGACCGTGCTCGGCCCGCTCGACCAGCCAGGGAGCGCCGCAGGCCGCCGCGACCGTGCCCGCCTCCCGTAGCGCCGCCTCCGCCTCGGGACCGCTGCCCAGCTGCCGGCCCAACAAGACGAGTGTCCTGGCGAGTTCCAGTTGGAAGGAGGAGCCGCGCAGTACGGCGACCGCTTCGCGCAGCAGCGGAACACCCTGCGCGCCCTGGAGCCAGCCCTTCAGCCGCAGGGCGCGGCCGAGCCCGGCGGGTGCTCCCCACTCCGTGCCCCAGGCGAGTTCCTCATCGGCGAGCCGCAGCGCGGAACGGGAGTCCCCGAGCCGCTGGTAGAGGCCGATGGCATGCGGACGCCATGGGAAGAGCGCCGAGTTCCGCCAGCCGGAGACGTCCAGTTGACGGCCGCAGGCGAGCAGGGACTCCAGCGCTCTGGGCCGCAGCCCCCGCTGGGCGTCCACCGACGCCTGGAGTATCTGCAGTGCGGCCGTCAGGGCCAGTCCCGCGGTCCGGCGCCGCAGGGCCCTGGCGAGGATCCGCTCGCTGAGCGCCGGATCACGCAGTTCGAGCGCGACCGTGGAGAGAATCATGATGGAGGCCTCGCGCCAGTCCGCCTCGGCCGACGCCATGGCACGCTCGACGTATTCGCGTGCCTGGGCGGGCCTGCCCTGCGAGACGAGGACGAACGCACGTTCCGCGAGCAGAAGGACGGTGTCGGCGCCGGTCGCGTTCTGCCATCGGGCCTGCTGCTCGGTCGACAGCCACGAGGCCACGTCCTGTACCGACTCGGCGGCGAAGAGCGTGATGACGACCAGCGGCAGCGCGGTGTGCGCGCCCGCCGAGGTGGCCGGTTCGCGTTCCAGGATGCGGCCGCCCACGCGTGCCACCTCCGCCGCGGTCAGCCCGCCGGTGAGCGTGCCGGAGAAGAGGAGCACGGCCACCAGTTCGCGTTCGGCCACGGAGCCGAGCGGGGGTTCCTCCCCCAGCTCGCGCAGGCGTGCCATGGCCGACGCCAGCTCGCCCGGGTTCTCGTGTCCGTCATGCCTGAGCCGGGCTTCGAGCCGCAGGGCCATCTCCCGTGCGGGACCGTCCAGTTCGGCGGGCCGTCCCAGCTCCTCGCCGACACCGCGCAGGAGCGCGGCCGATGCGGGGGGTACGGCGCCGAGCAGCGGCGGCGGAACGCGCAGCGCGGCGGCGGCCCGGTCCCTGACCGTGGTCAGCAGAGGCATCGCCTGGACGATATGGCGCCGGCATGCCTCGGGGTCGAATCCGCGCTCCGCGGTGGCCAGTTCGACCAGCAGTCTGGCCCGGCTCTCGTCCTGGGGGCGGTGACCGAGCAGCGCACGGCGCAGATAGCGGGCGGCGGTCTCCGGCGCGCCCCGGCGCAGCGCGGTGTCCGCGGCGCCACGCAGCACCATCACCGACCACGGGCGGCCGAACGTGGTGACGGCCATCAGATGGGCCGCGACCTGCTCGGCGGGACGGCCGCTGCGGTACAGCAGATCGGCGGCGGCGGCGTGCCAGCGCTCGCGTTCGGCCACCGACATCGCGGATTCGACGGCGTCCTGGACGACGCGGTGGACGAAGCCTGGTTCGCGCGCGTCGGTCAGCAGCCCCGCCTCGCGCAGTGCGCGCCGGGCGGCGCCGAAGCCGATCTCGTCCAGTCCGGCGAGTTCCGTGATGAGCGCGGGGTCTCCGTGGCCGCCGAAGGCCGCGATCGCCGCGGCCGTGTCACGTACCGCCTGTGGCCGGGTCCGCAGATAGCTCGCCAGCCGCTCCCGCAGCCCGGCGGGCCGCAGGGCACGTACCCGCTCGGTGTGGTCGGCGGTCGGCTCACAGCCCCGTGCCTCCATGCCAAGCAGCACGGACATCAGGAACAGCGGGTTGCCGCCGGTCACCTCCTGACAGGCGCGTACGTACTCCTCGTCCCCGGGCACGCCGGACCGTTCGCGGATCACCGCCCGGGTGGCGTCGCGCGACAGCGGGGCGAGGCGCAGAATCTGGGTCGAGGCGGCGGCGATCTCGCGCACCAGGGCGTGTCCGGCGTCCTGGTCGCCGTCCCGGAGCGTGCAGACGAGCACGACCCGCAGTCCGCGCAGCCGTTTGGTGAGGTACGCGAGCCAGCGCAGGGAGGGGATGTCCACCCACTGGAGGTCGTCCACGAGGATGAGCAGCCGGGCGCGTTCGCTGATGTCGGCGAGCAGCGAGCGCGGACCGTGCAGGGTCGCCTCGCACGCGGCGCCGGCCGGGATGCCGTCGGCGCCGAGCATCAGGCCGGTGGCCCGGTCGGGGTCGCACGCCCAGCGCTCGCGCTGCGCCTGCGAGGCACCGGCGAGCAGACTGTCGAGCAGCTGCCTGACCACACCGAACGCGAAGTCCCGCTCCATCGGGGCGGCGTTCGCCCGCAGGACGCGGACGTCCGTGCCGGAGACGACACCGGGCAGCCGGCGCAGCAGGGCCGATCTTCCGATGCCGAGGGGTCCGGACAGCAGTATCACCGATGAGGTGCCCTCGTCCGCGGCGTTCAACGCGGCCCCCACCCGTGCCAGTTCCGAATCCCGCTCAAGAAGCATCGCTCTGCCGCTCTCCCATGTTCCTCACCAGTACGCACAGCTCCTCGCGTCCGGTGATCCGCAGCTTTCGGTAGGTGTTGCTCAGCCGCAGCTCGACGGTGCGTCTGCTCACGGAGAGCAGTTCCGCGATCTCGCGGTTCCCGTAGCCGCGTCCGGCGAAGGTCGCGGTGCGCTGTTCGGCCTCCGAGAGCGTGGTCCACTCCGGGGGCAGGGCGGGGGTCACCGGCCCGGCCGGCCTTTCCAGCCGTTCGGTGAGCCCGCTCACCACCGCCGCCAGCCGGCTCGACGGATGAGCCGCGGTGAACGGGGAGAGCTGGGCGAGGGAACGCGCGGCGGCCCGGCTGTCGCCCTCCTCCAGTTCACAGGAGGCCAGTCGGGCCAGCGCCCACGCGTAGGCCAGCCGGGCGGGTGAGGAGCCCAGGACGCGGACCGCCTCGCGGGCGGCGATCACGGGCCTGCCGCCGGCGCCGGTCATCGGGACGGTCCACAGCTCGGCGACGCCGAGCGCGCTCGCCGCGCCCCACCGGCGGGAGAGCCTCAGCTCCTCCAGGCCCAGCCGCGCCGCCTCCTCGCGGTCGCCGAGGGCGTAGCAGGCCTCGGCGGCCTGCGGGCGCCAGCACAGCAGCGCCGGATTGCTCCACTGTCTGCGCAGCAGCCGTCGGCCGCTCTCCTTCGCCAGTTCCAGCGCCTCGGTCCAGCGTTCGTCGACGGCGGCGACCCGTGCCCTGGCGTAGAGGAGGGCGGACCAGGGCACGCCCTCCTCCGCCCCGGGCGGCGTGGGCGCGGCGGCGAGTGAGCGCGCGTAGCCCTGGCGGCCGGATTCCACCGCGCACGCGATACGCAGGGCCGTCAGGCACGGGACGATGAGCGGATGCCTGCTCGACATCGGCAGGGCCCGTTCCGCGCTCTCGATGTCCCGTTCCACGGCGTCGAACCGGCCTGCTTGCAGGGACAGTTCGGCGCGTGCCGTCAGGATCCGCGCGGTGGCCGCCCTGCGATGGTCGCGCCGTACGACGGTGAGCAGCGCGTCGAGCTCGGCGGCGGCTTCTTCGTGGTCGTCGGTCAGGATGAGCGCCCGGCAGGCGGCGAGCCGGGGCAGTATCAGGGGCGTGTCGGGGCCGTCGCCCGCGAGGGCGGCGCGGGCCAGCGTCCTGGTCGCCACCAGGTCCTCGCCGCGCACCGCGAGCTGCCAGGCCCGTACGCCGCTCTGCGCGGGGGTCGAGGGGCGGTCGGGCAGTACGGGCACCTCGGGCACCATCGGTTCCGTGTCGTCCCGTGACTCGTCGGCGAGCCAGAACAGCGCGATCAGACTGTCCCGTTCGCCGGGCCGGACCTCGCACAGCGCCTCGGCCGTCGCGCGGCGTGCCCAGTCGCTGTCGCCGCGGGCCAGTCCGAGGTCGACGGCGCGGGCCCGCAGTCCCTCCGGGGCGCCGCTGCCGGCCCGGACGAGTTCACCGAGCCTCCGGTCCCCCGCCAGGGGCGCCGACATCGTTTCGGCGGCGGCCAGTTCCAGGGTGAGCCGGGCGCGCTCGCGCGGCTCCAGCGGTTCGCGCAGGGCACGGGAGAGATACGCGGCGGCGCGGCCGTGGTCCTCCGCCGCCAGGGCCGCCGCGAAGCTCTCGCGGAGCGTGCTGACCACCCAGGGGGCTCCCAGCGGCGGCGTACGGAGCAGGATCTGGGCGACGTCCTCGTCGTTCGCCCAGGCCCGGTGGGCCAGTTCGGCGGCCCGGGAGTGCAGCTGGGCCCGTTCGTCGGTGGCCATGTCCTCCAGCACCCGGGTCTTCACCGCGGGGTGGCGTACCTGTGTCCTCGTCCCTCCGGAGACGGCGAGCCCGGCCGCTTCCAGCATCACACGTACTTCCTGGCCGCGTACGGGCCTGAGCCCGGCCAGCGCGCGGACGAGGGGAAAGCTGAGCAGTTCGCCGCAGACGGCCAGCGCCCGCAGCAGCGCGACCGCCTCTGCGGGCAGTCCGTTCAGCGAGCGCGTCGCGTGGTCGCCGACGACAGCGGCGGTGATCGTACGTAGCTCGGGCAGCCGGGCGGCGACCGGTTCATGGCCCTGGTCGGTGAACCGGCACAGCACATCGCGCAGTACGGCGGGGTTGCCCTCGGTGGCCGCCGCGACCGTCGCGGTGAACCGCTGGTCGCCGGCGGTGCCGCAGACCGTCTCCACGACGGTGCCGACGCCGTGCTCGGTCAGTCCTCGCAGCACGAGTTGCTTGCTGGGCACCGGGGAGGCGGGCAGCAGGCTGAGCCAGTCCCTGCCCTTGGCCGACACGCCGCTGCCGCTCGCCAGCACCGCGACCGGTGTGTCCGGGGTCAGCCGCCTCACCAGCGCGTGCAGCCAGCGCAGGGAGGCGGGATCGAGCCATTGGGTGTCCTCGATCACCAGGAGGGTAGGCATCGTCTGTGCGAAGTGAAGGGTCGCGTCGAGTCCGGGCAGCGGATCGGGCTGCCGGTGCTCCATCAGTTCCCGCAGCGAGGCCCCGGCCGAGCCCTCCTCGGTCTGGCCCGCCATCGATGTCATGAGCTGCGCGATCACGCCGTAGCGCACCTCGCGTTCGGCCGGGGCCGCTTGAGCGTGCAGCACACACAGTCCGCCGTCCCGGGCTCGCCGGGCCGCCCATCTCAGCAGCGCGTTCTGCGCGTGGCCCGGTCTTCCGGTCAGGGTCACGATGCCCGCGCGTCTTCCGCCCAGCGAGGTGAGCAGGGAGGTCAACGCCGCTTGCTCACGCCCGCGTTCGAGCAGGTCCATCCCGTCTCGATGGGTGTCCGGTCCGTACGTCCACTCCAGGGACCGCGTGCTCAGACAATTGTCGTTCCGGCCAGTCACACGCACCGCCTCGCCCCGTTCGCTTCAGCGTCGCCAGCGTGATTCGGATACCCAGCCCGGTGGTTGCCCATCGGGGATGTCGGGTGTGCGCAGGACCGCGCTCAGTTCGGTACGCCCGCTCACGCCCAGTTTCCGGTACACGCTGGTCAGATGTGTTTCGATGGTGCGGACCGTGACGAACAGGGTCTCCGCGATCGAGCGGTTGCTGGCGCCCGCCGCGGCGAGACCCGCCACCCTGCGTTCCATCCCGGTGAGCATGTCGAGCGGTGAGGCACTCATCTTCCGCATCCTGCCGCCGGCGGTGACCAGCAGCCTGCGGGAGACGCCCGCGAGCGCCAGGGCCCCGCAGCGCTGGGCGAGGTCGGTGGCGGTCCGCAGATGCTCACGGGCGCCGCGCTGGTCGCCGGTCTTCAGCAGGGCACGGCCGAGGACGAATTCCGCGTTGGCGTGCTCCGCTCTGGCGGGCGAGCCGGCCAGGGTGAGGACCGATTCTCTGAGCGATTCGATGCCCGTGCCACCGGGGGCGATCACCCCGCGGGCGAGCGCGGCGAGCCCGAGGGCGCGCGGGGTGCCCCATCGCTGGGCCAGTTCGCCGCCGTACTCGGCCATCTCCCTGGCCTCGTCGCCGCGGTTCATGACCGCGAGCAGACACGCCGCCTCGGACCACCAGGGCAGAAACGCCGGATTGCTGAACCGGGACTCCTTCAGCGATCTGCCGCATTCGAGGTAGAGACCGAGCGCCGCCTCCCGGTCGCCGAGCGCCGATCTGGCGCGGGCCCGTGCCATCAGAGACCAGTGGTATTCGATGACGAACCGGTCGAGGCCGCCCCGCTTGATACCCCGGATCACTTCCTCGGCCCGTTCGGCCTCGCCCCGTTCCACCAGCATCGTCGCGAGCGCGATCTGCGGCAGCGCGGCGCCGTCGCCCCATCTCTCCTCGCCGATGATCTCGATGGAGGTCTGCGCGTCGGCCAGGGCGTCGGGGAACGCGCCCGCTCCGTGCAGCACCAGGGCGCGTGTGGACAGCGCGAGCACGAAGGTCCAGACAGCGGCGTTGTCCTGGCTGTGCTGGAGCATACGGTCCAGTGCGTCCACCGCCTCGTCGACCTCGTCGGCGAGGCTGAGCGCGAACGACGAGGCGAGCAGCGGCCAGCTCTCCAGCTCCGCCCCGGGTGAACTCATCGCGCGGCGGGCCTGTTCGACCGTCCGCTCCGCCGAGCGGCCGTCCATCGCGGTCAGTACAGTCATCATCGCGAGCATCTGGCGCTGGGCCGGCGTATCGCCGGGAGGCGCGGTCAGCAGCGCGGCCCGGTCCAGGGTCGCGGAGACCGTCGCCTTCTCGTCCGCCCCGACGATCAGCAGGACCGACTCGACGAGCGTGTGCAGCTCACGGTCGGCGGGATCGGGGCCGGGGCCCAACTCGGCTTCCAGTTCGGCCAGGACCTCTTCGAGGACCCGTACGCCGGCGGGCGACCGCTGAACGGCCAGACAGACCATTCCGTACCGCACGGCGACCATCGCCCTGGCGCGTGGGTCGTCGGCCAGCGACAGCGCCTCCTCCAGCAGCCGGATGGCCTCCGCCGGATTGATCTCCGCGAGGGACGTGGCCATCTGGGTGCGTACCGGCACGCTGTCCGGTTCCACCTCCAGTACGCGGTGCAGATAGCGCACCGCGGCCTCGGGAGCACCGCGCCCCTCCGCCTGAACGGCCGCGTCACGGAGCACCGCCGGCATCCACGGCTGAGTCAGGGCGGGCAACAGCAAGAGCCGGCCCGCGACTTCCTCGGCGGGGCGGCCCGCGTCACTCAGCAGCAGGGCGGCTCTGGTGCGCAGCCCGGCAAGCGCCTCGGGGCCGAGGGGTGCCAGCACGGCCGAACGCACCACCTCATGCACCAGGTCGGCCCGGTCCGCGGCGAGCACCTCGGCGCGCCGCAGGGCGACAACGCCCTCCGCGACGAGCGCGGGGGGCACATCGGCGAGCATGCCGACCAGATCGGGGGACTCCTCGCCGAGGACCGCGATGGCCCGGGCCACCTCCCGTACCCAGAGCGGCTGATTGTCCAGCAGCGCGCTCACGGAGGACGCGATCACCTGGCCACCGACCTCGGCCACCCTCCGAACGCCCTTCTCGTCGGGCTGCACGCCCTCGGCGCGCAGTTCGCCCAGGAGCCGGCTCAGCGTCAGGGGGTTGCCGCCGGAGACCGCGGCGGCGCGCTCGACGAAGGACGGTTCGACGGGCACCTGGAAGATCTGCCGGGCCATCTCGCCGACGGCCGCGCGCGTGAGCGGCGCCAGCCGCATCAGGGCGGGCCGGCGCTGCGCGGCGATGTCGGCCAGCGCGGAGTGCGCGACCGGCTCGGCCTCGCTGCGGTGGGCGAGCACCACCAGCAGCGGCAGATCGTCCGCGCGGCGCAGCAGGAAGTCCACCCAGCCCAGGGAGCGTTCGTCGCACCAGTGCACATCGTCCAGTACGAGCACGAGCGGTCGGTCCACCATCAGATTCGCCGCGAGCCAGTACAGCCCGTGGAGCACCGGATAGGTGGCGGACGCGCCTAACCTCTCGTGCTCGAAGGGACCGGCCGTGAGGGCGGGCAGCGCGCGACGGGCGAGACCGCGCAGCAGCGGGGAGTTCCTGGCGTCCTCACCGCTGAGCCCCAGCGAGCCGAACAGCTCGCGTACGCCGCCGTATCCCGCGCCCGCGGCGACTTCGCCGCACGACCCGTACAGCACGGCCATGTTGCGGCACGCGTCGCTCTTGAGGAACGCCCGCAGAAGGCTGGTCTTCCCGATGCCCGCGGGGCCGGACAGCATCACCAGGCCCGCGCGTCCGGCGCGCGCGGCCTCGGCATGGCGGCTCAGCGCCCGCAGCTCACGGGCGCGACCGACAAGACTGCTGGACAAACCGGAGAGGTCGGCCTGTTCCAGCATCTTGGTCTCCTCGCCTCTCGGGGGACACAACAGACGCGATGACTCGTCGACGCGTACCGCACATCCCGCACATCTCGCAAAAACAGCTGAACGTTCCACGATCGACAGCGCGAAGTTGCATGATCACAAGATCCCGCAACCCACGAAGCCCACGAGGCCCGTTTCGGCACTTGGGGACTACCCAGCGCGAACTGGATCAAGCACTACTGTCCGCTGGACGCCATTGCACCGTCCGGGAGTTGGTGACATGCCCGCCGGAGAGCCGCCCGTTCTCCGGGCAGCGCTCCACTCCGGAAACCCGGATGTCCGGATAACCGGATGATCCGGATGACCGAACAAGAAGACATTCTTCCAGAGCTGCGAGCACGACCGCGCCAACACCCGCGCCAGAAGCGCATCAGGAAGCACACACCACCCAAAGGTGTTGATCATCCGAGAGATGTTGACCACTCGGAGCCACTGATCACGGAGGTGCACGACTCGGACAGGTCGGTCGCCCAGTAGTATCGGTCGCTTATCGGAATCGATCGCTCAGTGAGGTCGGTCGACGCGGTTCGCCGACGCCGCTCCCCGCTTCCGTCGGATCGGCGGACTGACGGGGCCCTAGGCTTGAGGCGAGAGATGGTTCCGCAGGAGCGCGATCACCGCCGGCGCCTGCGAACTGAGGAAGAAGTGCCCGCCGGGGTAGACCTTCAGGTCAAAGGCTCCCGTGGTGTGGCCACGCCAGTCCTCGGCCTCGTCCAGCGTGGTCTTCGGATCGTTGTCGCCGGTCAGCGCGGAGATCGGGACCCGGACCCTCGTCGCTGGATCGCAGCGGTAGGTCTCAATGGCCCGATAGTCACTGCGGATCGCCGGGAGGATCATCCGTAGGATTTCCTCGTCGCCCAGCAGCGCCGTATTCGTGCCGGACAGCAGCTTCAGCTCGGCGACGATGCCGTCGTCGTCGCGCTGATGCACACGCTCGTCCCGGTGGCGCGAGGGGGCGCGCCGGCCGGAGGCGAACAGATGGGAGAGCTCACCGCCGTCGGCCTCGAAGCGCCGCGCGACCTCGAAGGCGATCGTCGCGCCCATGCTGTGCCCGAAGAACGTGGTCGGCCGGGCGCGCAGCTGCTTGCGCAGCGCCTCGTAGATCTGATCGGCCATGACCCCGAGATCGCCGGGGCTGGCCTCCTTGCGCCGGTCCTGACGGCCGGGGTACTGCACCGAGAACACCTCGGCCACGGACGACAGTTGCGCGGAGACCGGGAAGTAGAAAGACGCCGAGCCACCCGCGTGGGGGAAACAGAAGAGTTGTTCCGAGCTGGCCGGTGCTGGATGAAAGCACCGCGCCCAGAGGCTCTCCTCGGTGGACGTCGTCATGTGTTGCATCCTCCTAGGGGTGGGCCAAGCGATCCGGACCGCGCGACGGTCCGGGCCTCCGGGCCGGTGACAGCGGAACCTGACGGGACGTGGCACAACGCGAGCGCCGTGATCTCGCCGACGCGACCGAACGTTCCATGCGGCACTCCTACCCAACAGAGCGGGCGGGCGACTCACGTCACCCGGCTCTCACTCTCTCACCGACCGCCACTTGTCGGCCCGGTGACCGACCACCCCATTCCACTAGGACGGACAGTGGGAAATTCCCTAGTCTCTGTATGGACTTCGTATGGACATCGGTGGCGGAAACCACTCGTGAGTGAAGGAACCGCCTTCGACGCACCGGCCGACCGAGGGGTCCGGGAGAGGCCACCGGGTCCAGGAGTGGCCACGGGGGTCCGGGAGACCTGGGCCGCCTTCCGGAGAGCCCGTCTCCCGAAGACCCCAACTCCCGGAGGCCCCGGCTCCCGGAGACCCCGCCGGTCAGGACAGACCGAGTTCGTCGTCGAGGAGTGCGAACACATCGTCGTCCGACGCCGCCTCCAGGTCGAACTCCCCGGAGCCGTTCGCCGACTCCTGCCGCAGCGCGGCCCATTTCGACCTCAGCACCTCGATGCGTCCGGCGACATGCTTGAACTCCTGCGCGTCGACCGTCATCTCCGTGATCGCCGCCTCCAACTGGTCGAGTACGGCGAGCACCGATCCGGCTCCGGTGACCTCCTCGGTCACCAGCTGGGAGTGGAGATGGTCCACGACCTCGGCCGGGGTGGGGAAGTCGAACAGCAGGGTGGCCGGCAGGCGCAGCCCCGTGGCCGCGTTCAGCCGGTTCCTGAAGTCCACCGCCGTCAGCGAGTCGAAGCCGAGCTCCTGGAACTGCCGCGAGGCGCCGATCGCCGTTCCGTCCGCGTGTCCGAGCACCACGGCCGCCTGATCGCGGACCAGCGTCAGAAGAACGTCACGACGCTCCTCGTCGGTCAGTCCGGTCAGCCGCTGCCCGAGCGATTCGGCCGACCGCGGAGCGGCCGTCGCCGACCGCCGGGACGGTGTCCGGATCAGACCGCTGAGCAGGGGCGGGACCTCGCCCTGGGCGCGGAGGGCCGCCAGATCCAGCTGTACGGGCAGTACCAGCGCCCGCGGGCCGGTGGCCGCCGCGTCAAAGAGCGCGATGCCCTGCTCGATGGAGAGCGGCGGCATCCCGGAGCGGGCCAGACGACGCATGTCCGCCTCGGTCACCGTCCCCGTCATCCCGCCCGCCTGATCCCACGGACCCCAGGCGAGCGACACACCCGGCAGACCCTCAGCCCGCCGACGCACCACCAAAGCATCCAGGAAACTGTTCGCGGCAGCGTAGTTACCCTGCCCCGCACCACCGAACACCCCCGCCACGGACGAGAACACCACAAACGCACCCAGACCGAGATCACGCGTCAACTCATGCAGATGCCACGCCGCATCCACCTTCGGCCGCAGGACCGTGTCCAACCGCTCCGGCGTCAGCGAACCCACCACACCGTCATCCAGCACACCCGCCGCATGCACGACCGCCGAGAGCGGATGTGCGGCGGGTACGGCTGCCAGCACCTCGGCCAGCGCTCCCCGGTCGGCGACATCGCAGGCCGCGGCCGTGACCTCGGCGCCGAGCCGCTCCAACTCCTCGACGAGCGCTCCCGCGCCCTCGGCAGCAGGACCCCGACGGCTGAGCAGCAGCAGCCGGCGTACGCCGCGTTCCGCGACCAGGTGCCGGGCCAGTACGGCGCCGAGTCCACCGGTTCCGCCGGTGATCAGGACCGTGCCGCCCCGCTCCCAGCTCTCCGCCGCCTCTTCCTTCTCCCCCTCGGGGGGAGTGACCTGCTCCGGGAGGGTGACGCGGTCCAGCCTGGCGGCCCTGGCCTCGCCCCCTCGGAGCACCAACTGCGGTTCATCGGAGCCGAGAGCCCAGCTCAGCGGGGACGACGCCGCGGCGTCGTCCGACGGGTCGAGGTCGAGTAGCCCGAAGCGGCCCGGGTTCTCCGACTGCGCGGACCGCACCAGACCCCATACAGACGCCGCGGCCAGATCGACCACAGGCCCATCATCCACACCCACCGCTCCCCGCGTCACAAACACCAGCCGCGACCCGGCAAACCGATCCTCGACCAGCCAACCCTGAATCAACGCCAAGGACGCGGCAGTCAGCGCGTGGACCGACTCCGCGACCCCATCCCCGCTCCTGTCCTTGTTCTCGTACGACGTACCGTCGATGCCCACCAGCACAGTGCCCGGAACCGGGGACTCCCCGGCCACCGACGACACCAGATCGGCATAGGTCCCGACCGCCCCGACCTCCACGCCGGCATCGGCCATACCCTCGACAAGTCCCAGCGTGTCCGGACCCAGAACGACCACCGACCCCGGAACATCCGACCCGGCCGCAGCCGTCACCGGCATCCACCACAGCCCGAACAGAGAGTCCCTGCCCACACCAGCCGGGCCGTTCAACTGCTCGCTCGACAGAGCCCGTACGAGCAGTGAGTCGACCGAAACGACCAGCTGACCCGAAGAGTCAGCGGCAGCCACGGACACCGCGTCCTTACCGACCGGAGCCAGCCGCACCCGCAGCGCCGACGCACCCGCCGCACGCAGCGACACACCCTCCCACGAGAACGGCAAACCACCACCGGTCCCCTCAGCGTCACCGTCGCCCGCCAGAAGCGAGGCATGCAGAGACGCGTCAAGCAACGCCGGATGCAGACCGAACGCCGCAGCCTCACCCTCCGCACTCTCCGGAAGACTCACCTCCGCAAAGATCTCACCATCACGCCGCCAGGCCGCCCGCAAACCCTGGAAGACCGGACCATACGCGAACCCGATCTCGTCGAACCGCTCATAGCACCCCTCAACATCCAGCACCTCAGCACCAGCCGGCGGCCACACCGTCGCATCGAAACCGGTCTCCGCCCCCTCTGAGCCGCCCTCCAGCGAACCGCTGGCGTGCTGGGTCCAGGAAGCCTCCGCCACGTCCTCCGGGCGCGAGTAGACCCCCACCGAACGCCGCCCCGACTCATCAGGACCACCGACCACCACCTGTACCTGCACCGCACCACGATCCGGAAGAACAAGAGGCGCCGCAAGCGTCAACTCCTCCACCCGATCACAACCAACCTCGTCACCAGCCCGAATCGCCAGCTCAAGCAACGCCGTACCCGGGAGAAGAACACGACCCATCACCACATGATCAGCCAGCCACGGATGCGACTGAACCGACAAACGACCGGTGAACAACACGCCTTGACCGGCAGCCAGTTCGACGGCCGCGCCCAGCAGCGGATGCTCGGCCGAACCCAGACCCGCCGCGCGCACATCACCGGCGGCAGCGGACTGCGAACCCGCCGGCCAGAACCACTGGTGCTGGAAGGCGTACGTGGGCAACTCGACCCGCCGCGCCCCCGTCCCCGCGAAGAACCCGGTCCAGTCAACCGTCGCGCCGTGCGCGTGCAGGCGAGCCAGCGCGGTGAGGGCGGTCAGTTCCTCGTCACGGTCCTTGCGGAGGATCGGGACGATCGCCGCCTCCTCCGGCGCGGTCTCCTGCGCCATGGCCGACAGCACACCGTCCGGCCCCAGCTCCAGGAACGTACTCACACCCTGCTCGGCCAGCGTCCGCACCCCATCGGCGAAACGTACGGCTTCGCGGACATGCCGTACCCAGTACTCGGGCGAGCACAGCTCCTCCACCGAGGCCAGAGCGCCCGTCAGATTCGACACCACCGGGATACGCGGAGCCTCGAACGACAACCCCTCCGTAACCGTACGGAAGTCATCCAGCATCGGCCGCATCAGAGGTGAATGGAAAGCGTGCGACACCCGCAGGCGCGTGGTCTTACGACCCCGCTCCGCCAACCGCGCCGCCACCGCCAGGACAGCATCCTCATCACCCGACACGACAACCGAACCGGGACCATTGATCGCGGCAATCGACACCTCGTCCGACAGCAACGGAACGACTTCCTCCTCCGTCGCCCGTACCGCGACCATCGCACCACCGGCCGGCAGCGCCCGCATCAGCTTCGCCCGCGCCACGACCAGTGTGCAGGCGTCCTTCAGCGAGAACACCCCCGCCACATACGCCGCCACGATCTCACCGATCGAATGACCCGCCACGAACTCCGGCCGCACACCCCACGACTCCACCAACCGGAACAACGCCACCTCAACGGCGAACAACGCCGGCTGCGTGAAACCCGTGTCATTCAACAGCTCGGCATCACCACCCCACATCACCTCACGCAGGGGCCGATCCAACTCGCCGTCCAGCACGGCAAGTACCGAATCCAGCGCCTCCGCGAACACCGGGAACCGCCCATACAGCTCACGACCCATACCGAGCCGCTGACTGCCCTGACCCGAGAACAGCACCGCCGTCTTCCCACCGACGACCGCACCCGACACCGCCGAACGATCCGCATCACCAGACGCCAGAGCCGCAAGGGCTCGCACCGCTTCCGCAGGCTCACCGGCCACCACCACAGCCCGGTGGTCGAACGTCGACCGGCCCGTCGCCAACGAGAACCCGACATCCACCGGCCGCAGCTCCGGCCGCGCCTCAACGTAGGAGAGCAGCCTGGCGGCCTGGGCCGAAAGCGCCTGCTGGCTCTTGCCCGAGAGGACCCACGGCACCACAGCGGGCGAAGCGGACTCCGCCTCGAAGGGCTGCGCCGGTTCGGCGGACTCGGCCGACTCGGCCGCGAACTCGGCCATCGGCTCCGGCTGTTCCAGGATGACATGCGCGTTGGTTCCGCTGATCCCGAAGGACGAGACACCCGCACGCCGTACCCGGTCGGTCTCCGGCCACCGCGTCTGCTCGGTCAGCAGCTCCACCGCACCCGCCGACCAGTCGACATGCGACGACGGCTCGGTCACGTGCAGCGTGCGCGGCAACGTTCCGTACCGCATCGCCAGCACCATCTTGATGACACCGGCGACGCCCGCGGCTGCCTGGGTGTGACCGATGTTGGACTTCACCGAACCGAGGAGCAGCGGACGCTCCGGGTCACGGTCACGCCCGTACGTCGCGAGCAGGGCCTGCGCCTCGATCGGGTCACCCAGCGTCGTACCCGTACCATGCGCCTCCACGGCGTCCACATCGTCCAGGGACAGTCCGCCGCTGGCCAGCGCCTGACGGATCACGCGCTGCTGCGACGGGCCGTTGGGGGCGGTCAGACCGTTCGACGCGCCGTCCTGGTTGATCGCGCTGCCGCGCAGCACCGCCAGCACCTGGTGACCATTGCGCCGCGCGTCGGACAGCCGCTCAAGGACCAGCATGCCGACACCCTCCGACCAGCCCACGCCATCGGCGGACTCGGAGAACGCCTTGCACCGGCCGTCGGGCGACAGACCCCGCTGCCGGGAGAACTCCACGAAGGTGCCCGGGGTCGACATGACCGTCACACCGCCCGCGAGCGCCAGCGAGCATTCGCCGCCGCGGAGCGCCTGGGCCGCCAGATGCATCGCGACCAGAGACGACGAGCACGCCGTGTCCACCGTCACCGCCGGACCCTCGAACCCGAAGGTGTACGAGACCCGGCCCGAGGCGACGCTTCCCGCGCTGCCCTGGCCCTGGTGTCCTTCGAACTGCTTGCCGTTCAGCGTGGTGCCGTAGTCGTTGTACATCACCCCGGCGAACACGCCGGTCGCACTGCCCATCAGCGACACCGGGTCGATCCCGGCCCGCTCGATCGCCTCCCACGAGGCTTCGAGCAGCAGCCGCTGCTGCGAGTCCGTCGCCATCGCCTCGCGCGGGCTCATCCCGAAGAAGGCGGGATCGAACTCGCCCGCGTTCTCCAGGAATCCGCCCGAGCGGGTGTACGACGTGCCTGCGTGGTCCGGATCCGGGTCGAACAGCCCGTCCACGTCCCAGCCACGGTTCGTCGGGAAGCCCGAGACCGCGTCGACGCCCTCGGTGACAACGCGCCACAGATCCTCCGGCGAAGCCACCCCGCCCGGGTACCGGCAGCTCATCCCGACGACCACGATCGGATCGTCGGCAACGGGCGGCAGCATCCGGACCGGGATCGTGGTCTCGGCCTCGGTGCCGAACAGCTCGTCGCCGAGATGGTCCGCGAGCGCTGTCGCGGTCGGGTAGTCGAAGATCAGGGTGGCTGTCAGCCGCAGACCCGTCACCGTACTCAGCCGGTTCCGCAGCTCCACCGCTGTCAGCGAGTCGAAGCCCAACTCCCGGAACTGGGAGGTGGCGTCGACCGCTGCCGCGTCGGCGTGGCCGAGTACGAGGGCGACCTGACTCCGTACGAGGTCCAGCAGTTCGTCGTGCCGGGCGGACGAGGTCAGTCCGGCGAGCCGGCCGAGAAGCCCGGTAGCGGCGGCGGTGGCCGATCCGGCGACCGCGCTCCGACGGGAGCGGGTACGGATCAACGACCTCAGCAGCGGTGGAACTTCACCCTGTGCGCGCATTGCGGGGAGGTCCAGCAGCACCGGTGCCACCACGGTCAGGCCGGAGGCGAGCGCCGCGTCGAAGAGCGCGATGCCCTGCTCGATGGAGAGCGGCGGCATCCCGGAACGGGCCAGACGCCGCATGTCCGCCTCGGTCACCGTCCCCGTCATCCCGCCCGCCTGATCCCACGGACCCCAGGCGAGCGACACACCCGGCAGACCCTCAGCCCGCCGACGCACCACCAAGGCATCCAGGAAACTGTTCGCGGCAGCGTAGTTACCCTGCCCCGCACCACCGAACACCCCCGCCACGGACGAGAACACCACAAACGCACCCAGACCGAGATCACGCGTCAACTCATGCAGATGCCACGCCGCGTCCACCTTCGGCCGCAGGACCGTGTCCAACCGCTCCGGCGTCAGCGAACCCACCACACCGTCATCCAGCACACCCGCCGCATGCACGACGGCGGTCAAACGGTGTTCGGACGGTACGCCGGCCAGCAGCCCGGACACGGCGGACCGGTCGGCGAGGTCGCACGCGGCGACCGTGACCCGCGCGCCGTGTGCGGTCAGATCGGCGACCAGTTCGGCGGCGCCGGGGGCCTCCATACCCCGTCGGCCGGCCAGCAGCAGATGGCGCACACCGCGCTCGGCCACGAGATGCCGGGCCAGGACGCCGCCCAGACCGCCCGTACCGCCGGTGATCAGGACCGTACCCTCACCGTCCCAGGCCGGGCCCGCCTGGCCGCCGCTCTCGCCCGTGGTCACGGAAACGTGGGCGGGTACCTGGGCGGATACGTGGGCGGGGGCAGGTACGCGGGTCAGGCGTCCCGCGCGAATCGCGCCGTCGCGGACGATCAGCTGCGGTTCGTCGGAACCGAGAGCCCTCCGTGCTTCGGACAGGGACGACAGGTCGGTGGGGAGATCCAGGAGCCCGAAGCGGCCCGGGTTCTCCGACTGCGCGGACCGCACCAGACCCCATACGGCCGCCGCGGCCAGGTCGACGACAGGCCCATCATCCACACCCACCGCTCCCCGCGTCACAAACACCAGCCGCGACCCGGCAAACCGATCCTCGACCAGCCAGCCCTGAACCAAGGCCAGGGACGCGGCAGTCAACGCGTGGACCGACTCCGCGACCCCACCCCCGCTCTTGTCCTTGTTCTCGTACGACATACCGTCGATGCCCACCAGCACAGTGCCCGGAACCGGGGACCCCCCGGCCACCGACGACACCAGATCGGCATAGGTCCCGACCGCCCCGACCTCCACGCCTGCATCGGCCATACCCTCGACAAGTCCCAGCGCGTCCGGACCCAGAACGACCACCGACCCCGGAACATCCGCCCCGGCCCCAGCCGTCACCGGCATCCACTCCAGCCCGAACAGCGCGTCACGGACGAGGTCCGCGGAAGCGGGGCTGTTCAGCTGCTCGCTCGACACGGCCCGTACCAGCAGCGAGTCGACCGAAACGACCAGCTGACCCGAAGAGTCAGCGGCAGCCACGGACACCGCGTCCTTACCGACCGGAGCCAGCCGCACCCGCAACGCCGACGCACCCGCCGCACGCAGCGACACACCCTCCCACGAGAACGGCAAACCACCACCGCCCCCGTCAGCATCACCGTCACCCGCCAGAAGCGAGGCATGCAGAGACGCGTCAAGCAACGCCGGATGCAGACCGAACGCCGCAGCCTCACCCTCCACACCCTCCGGAAGACTCACCTCCGCAAAGATCTCACCATCACGCCGCCAGGCCCCCCGCAAACCCTGGAAGACCGGACCATACGCGAACCCGATCTCATCGAACCGCTCATAGCACCCCTCAACATCCAGCACCTCAGCACCAGCCGGCGGCCACACCGTCGCATCGAAACCGCAGTCCGACGCGGAGGTGTCGGCGGTCGTCAACCAGCCGCTCGCGTGCTGGGTCCACGGTGCCTCCGCCACATCCTCCAGGCGCGAGTAGACCCCCACCGAACGCCGCCCCGACTCATCAGGACCACCGACCACCACCTGCACCTGCACCGCACCACGATCCGGAAGAACAAGAGGCGCCGCAAGCGTCAACTCCTCCACCCGATCACAACCAACCTCATCACCAGCCCGAATCGCCAGCTCAAGCAACGCCGTACCCGGGAGAAGAACACGACCCATCACCACATGATCAGCCAGCCACGGATGCGACTGAACCGACAAACGACCGGTGAACAACACGCCTTCGGTTTCGACGAGTTCGACGGCCGCACCGAGCAGCGGGTGCTCGGCGGAACCCAGACCCGCGGCTCGCACGTCCCCCGTACCGCCCAAGGGGCCCGCCGGCCAGAACCACGTGCGCTGGAAGGCGTACGTGGGCAACTCGACCCGCCGCGCCCCCGTCCCCGCGAACAACGCCGACCAGTCCGCAGGAACTCCCCGCACATACAGCTGGGCCAAGGCGGCGAGCGCCGTCGACTCCTCGTCACGGTCCTTGCGGAGGATCGGTACGATCGCCGTCTCCTCCGGCGCGGTCTCCTGCGCCATGGCCGACAGCACACCGTCCGGCCCCAGCTCCAGGAACGTACTCACACCCTGCTCGGCCAGCGTCCGCACGCCATCGGCGAAACGTACGGCTTCGCGGACGTGCCGTACCCAGTACTCCGGCGAGCACAGCTCCTCCGCCGACGCCAGAGCGCCCGTCAGATTCGACACCACCGGGATACGCGGAGCCTCGAACGACAGCCCCTCCGCCACGGCGCGGAACCCGTCCAGCATCGGGTCCATCAACGGCGAGTGGAACGCGTGCGACACCCGCAGCCACGTGGCCTTACGGCCCCGCTCCTCCAGACAGGCCACGACCTCCAGAACCACATCCTCATGACCGGAGATCACCACCGACGAGGGCCCATTGACAGCGGCAACCGACACCTGGCCCTCCCGCTCGACCAGCAGGGGCAGTACCTCGTCCTCCGTCGCCCGCACCGCGACCATCGCACCACCGGCCGGCAACGCCCGCATCAGCTTCGCCCGCGCCACCACCAGTGTGCAGGCGTCCTTCATCGAGAACACCCCCGCCACATGCGCCGCCACGATCTCACCGATCGAATGACCCGCCACAAAGTCCGGCCGCACACCCCACGACTCCACCAACCGGAACAGCGCCACCTCAACCGCGAACAACGCCGGCTGCGTGAAGCCCGTGTCATTCAGCAGCTCGGCATCCTCACCCCACATCACCTCACGCAGTGACCTCTCCAACTCGCCGTCCAGCATGGCGAGTACGGAGTCCAGCGCCTCCGCGAACACCGGGAACCGCCCATACAGCTCACGACCCATCCCCAGCCGCTGACTGCCCTGACCCGAGAACAGCACCGCCGTCTTCCCACCGACGACCGCACCCGACACCGCCGAACGATCCGCATCACCAGACGCAAGAGCCGCAAGGGCTCGCACCGCTTCCGCACGGTCACCCGCCACCACCACAGCCCGGTGGTCGAACGTCGCCCGACCCGTCGCCAACGAGAACCCGACATCCACCGGCCGCAGCTCCGGCCGCGCCCCGATCGACGACAGCAGCTTGGCCGCCTGGCCGCGCAGCGCCTCGGCCGTCTTGCCCGAGAGCACCCACGGGACCGTGCCCGGCTCGGTCTTGGGGGCTTCATTACGGCCCAGGACCGTTCCCTGGATGACGGTGGCCGGCTGTTCGAGGATGAGGTGGGCGTTCGTGCCACTGATCCCGAACGACGAGACACCCGCCCGACGCGGACGACCGACCTCCGGCCACTCGACCGGCTCCGTCAGCAGCTCCACCGCGCCTTCCGACCAGTCCACATGCGACGACGGAGCGTCCACATGCAGCGTCCGCGGCAGCACGCCATGGCGCATCGCCATGATCATCTTGATCACACCCGCCACACCGGCCGCAGCCTGCGTATGACCGATGTTCGACTTCACCGAGCCCAGCAGCAGCGGACGCTCCGGATCGCGATCACGGCCGTACTCGGCAAGGAGCGCCTGGGCCTCGATCGGGTCGCCGAGCGTGGTGCCCGTACCGTGTGCCTCCACCACATCGACCTCGTCCGCAGCCAGTCCGCCGCTGGCCAGCGCCTGACGGATCACCCGCTGCTGCGAAGGACCGTTGGGGGCGGTGAGGCCGTTCGACGCACCGTCCTGGTTGACGGCCGAGCCACGGACCACGGCGAGGATCTCGTGGCCGTTGCGCCGCGCGTCGGACAGCCGCTCAAGCACGAGCATGCCGACACCCTCCGACCAGCCCACGCCGTCCGCCGCGTCCGAGAACGCCTTGCACCGGCCGTCGGGCGACAAACCCCGCTGGCGCGCGAAGTCCACGAACACCGACGGGGTCGACATCACCGTCACACCACCGGCCAGCGCCAACGAGCACTCACCGCTGCGCAGCGCCTGCATCGCCCAGTGCATCGCCACCAGCGACGACGAGCACGCCGTGTCCACCGTCACCGCCGGACCCTCCAGGCCCAGCGTGTACGAGACCCGGCCCGACGCGAGGCTCGGCGAGCTGCCACTTCCCTGGAAGCCCTCGAACTCCGGGCCGCCCAGGACAGCGCTGTAGTCGTTGTACATCACTCCGGCGAATACACCGGTCGTACTCCCCTTCAGCGACACCGGGTCGATCCCGGCCCGCTCGATCGCCTCCCACGACGCTTCGAGCAGCAGCCGCTGCTGCGAGTCCGTCGCCAGCGCCTCACGCGGCGACATTCCGAAGAACGCCGGGTCGAACTCGCCCGCGTCATGCAGGAATCCGCCGGAGCGGGTGTACGACGTGCCCTTGTGGTCGGGGTCCGGGTTGAACAGCCCGTCCACGTCCCAGCCACGGTTCGTCGGGAAGGCGGAGATCACATCGCTGCCTTCGGTGACCAGGCGCCACAGATCCTCCGGCGAGGCCACCCCGCCCGGGTAGCGGCAGCTCATGCCCACGACCACGATCGGATCGTCGGCCACCGCGCCCACACGCGTGCCCACCGGCACGGCCACCGCGGCTTCGGAGCCCAGCAGTTCATCGAGCAGGTGATCGACCAGTGTCTCGACCGTCGGGTAGTCGAAGACCATCGTCGCGGGCAGTCGCAGCCCGGTCACGGTGTTGAGACGGTTGCGGAGTTCGACGGAGGTCAATGAGTCGAAGCCCAGGTCGCGGAATGCGCGTCCGGGGTTGACCGCGTTGCCATCAGCGTGGCCAAGAACGAGCGCCACCTGTCCACGTACGAGGTCCAACAGCACCTCCTGACGCTCCACCACCGTCAGCCCCACCAGCCGCTCCACCAGACCGGCAGCCGTCGCCGAACCGGCCACCGCCGCAGCACGACGCGACCGCGAACGGATCAACGACCGCAGCAACGGCGCAACCTCACCCTGCGCACGCAACACCGGCAGATCCAACCGCACCGGCGCCACCACAGCATCACCACAACCCACAGCCACATCGAACAAAGCCACGCCCAGCTCCACCGACAACGCCGGCACACCCGCACGAGCCATCCGCCCCGTATCCGCCTCCGACAACGCCCCCGTCATCCCACCCGACTGATCCCACGGACCCCACGCCAACGACACACCCGGCAAACCCTCACCCCGCCGACGCTCCATCAACGCATCCAGGAACGCGTTACCCGCCGCGTAATTGCCCTGCCCCGCACTCCCGAACAGAGCAGCGATGGAAGAGAACACGACGAAGGCGGAGAGGTCGTGGCCGCGCGTCAGTTCATGCAGGTGCCAGGCCGCGTCGGCCTTCGGCCGCAGAACCTTGTCCAGCCGCTCCGGCGTCAGCGAACCCACCACACCGTCATCCAGCACACCCGCCGCATGCACCACAGCCGACACCCTGTGCCGAGCCAGCAACTCCGCCAACGCACCACGGTCCGCGACATCGCACGCCTCGATCGACACCTCGGCGCCGCGCTCCGTCAGTTCATCGGTCAGCGCTTCGGCTCCGTCGGCGCCCACACCCCGGCGGCTCACCAGCAGCAGCCGGCGCACTCCATGCTCCGCCACCAGATGCCGCGCCACCACCGCGCCCAGACCACCCGTACCACCAGTGATCAGCACACTGCCGTCGCCATCCCAGACCGGGTTCGTAGCAGGCTCAGCCACCGAACCACGTACCAGCCGCCCGGCCAGCACCTCGCCGTCCCTCACGATCACCTGCGGCTCGTCCGCGCCCAACGCCGACACCGGCAGCACGACCGGCCCAGCCGGATCAAGATCAACCAGACCGAAACAGCCCGGATTCTCCGACTGCGCCGACCGCACAAGCCCCCGCACCGCAGCCGCCGCCACATCAACACCACCCACAGCACCCCGCGTCACAAAGACGAACCGCGACTCCCCGAACCGCTCATCCCCCAACCGCTCCTGAAGCTGTCCCAGCACCCGACGCGTCAACGCCCGTGCCGCATCCGCCGTATCGGCACCAGGCTCCCCGACCACCGGGATCAGTACCACACCCGGCACCGAAGTCCCTCCGGCACCCAACGCCGCGAGATCCGCTACGAGTTGGGGCTCGGCTCCCGCCGTACGCAGCGCCTCGACGAGATCCAAGGTGTCCTGGCCGAGCACGGCGATCGTCTGCGAAGTGCCGACTGCCGGAGCGGATACCGGTGTCCAGTCCAGCCGGAACAAGGCGTCCCTGGTCAGCGCACCCTCATCACTCACAGCCTCCGCCGACAACGCCCGCATCGCCAACGACTCCACCGACGCGACCGGCGCACCCGTCACATCAGCCACCGCGATCGACACAGCACCATCAACCCCACGAGCCACCCTCACCCGCACCGAAGAAGCCCCCGACGCCTGCAACGACACCCCGCTCCACGAGAACGGGACACCACCACTCCCCCCATCAACCCCACCCACAAACCAAGCGGAATGAAGCCCCGCATCAAACAACGCCGGATGCAGACCGAACGCCTCCGCGTCGCCTTGTGCGTCCTCGGGGAGGCTCACCTCGGCGAAGACCTCGCCGCCCAGGCTCCAGGCAGCACGCAGGCCCTGGAACACCGGACCGTACGCGAAGCCCTCGGCCGCCCGAGCCTCGTAGAAACCATCCAGATCCACCGGCTCCGCACCCACCGGCGGCCAAACCGACGCATCGAAATCAACAGCCGCCCCGGACCCCGCACCCACCGCCAGCACACCCGACGCGTGCAACGTCCACAGCGACTCCACCTCACTCTCAGGACGCGAATGAATCGCGACCGTACGCCGCCCCGACTCATCCGCCACACCCACCCGCACCTGCGTCTGTACAGCGCCGGACTCGGGCAGGGTGAGGGGCGCGGCGAGCGTCAGCTCCTCCACGCGGTCGCAGCAGACCTCGTCACCGGCCCTGATCGCCAGCTCAAGCAACGCGGTGCCGGGGAGAAGAACACGACCCATCACCGCATGATCGGTCAGCCACGGATGCGTCTGGGCGGAGAGCCGTCCGGTGAGCAGCACACCCTCGCCCTCGGCCAGCTCCACCACACCGTTGAGCAGCGGATGCCCGGCCGGCACAAGCCCGATCGCCGCCGCGTCGTCAGCCCCGCCCCGCAGACTCGGGGGCCAGAACGCCTGGTGCTCGAAGGCGTACGTCGGAACATCCACCCACGAAGCCCCGGTACCGGCGAAGAACCCGGCCCAGTCCACGACAACACCACGCACATGCAATTGGCTCATCGCGCTGACGGCCGACAGTTCCTCCGGCCGGTCCTTGCGGAGGATCGGGACGGTGGCCGCTCCGTCCGGTACGGATTCCTGCGCCATGGCGGACAGCACACCGTCCGGCCCCAGCTCCAGGAACGTGCCCACACCCTGCTCAGCCAGCGTCCGCACCCCATCGGCGAAGCGCACGGCGTCCCGGACATGCCGTACCCAGTACTCGGGCGAGCACAGCTCCTCCACCGAGGCCAGAGCGCCCGTCAGATTCGACACCACCGGGATACGCGGCGCCTCGAACGACAACCCCTCCGTAACCGTACGGAAGTCATCCAGCATCGGCCGCATCAGAGGTGAATGGAACGCGTGCGACACCCGCAGGCGCGTGGTCTTACGCCCCCGCTCCGCCAACCGCGCCGCCACCGCCAGGACAGCATCCTCATCACCCGACACGACAACCGAACCGGGACCATTGATCGCGGCAATCGACACCTCGTCCGACAGCAACGGAACAACTTCCTCCTCCGTCGCCTGCACCGCCATCATCGAACCGCCCGCCGGCAACGCCCGCATCAACGACGCACGCGCCACCACCAGACGGCTCGCATCCTCCAGCGAGAACACCCCCGCCACATACGCCGCCGCGATCTCACCGATCGAATGACCCGCCACGAACTCCGGCCGCACACCCCAGGACTCCACCAACCTGAACAGCGCCACCTCAACGGCGAACAACGCGGGCTGAGTGAAGCCCGTGTCATTCAACAGCTCGGCATCCTCACCCCACATCACCTCACGCAGGGGCCGATCCAACTCACCATCCAGCACGGCGAGTACCGAATCCAACGCCTCCGCGAACACCTGGAAGCGCTCGTACAACTCACGGCCCATACCGAGCCGCTGACTGCCCTGACCCGAGAACAACACCGCCGTCTTCCCACCGACGACCGCACCCGACACCGCCGAACGATCCGCATCACCAGACGCCAGAGCCGCAAGGGCTCGCACCGCTTCCGCAGGCTCACCGGCCAGCACCACAGCGCTGTTGTCGAAAACCGACCGGCCCGTGGCCAGTGAATAGCCGACATCCACCGGCCGCGGCTCCGGATCGGACTGGACGTAGGAAAGCAGCCTGGCGGCCTGGCCGCGCAGCGCCTCGGCCGTCTTGCCCGAGAGCACCCACGGCACCACACCCGGCTCCACGACGGAAGTCTCCGGCCTGGCAACCACCGTTCCCCGGATCACCGTGGCCGGCTGCTCCAGGATGATGTGGGCGTTCGTGCCACTGATCCCGAACGACGAGACAGCCGCCCGACGCGCCCGATCGGTCTCCGGCCACCGCGTCTGCTCGGTCAGCAGCTCCACCGCGCCTTCCGACCAGTCCACATGCGAGGACGGAGCGTCCACATGCAGCGTCCGCGGCAGCACGCCATGGCGCATCGCCATGATCATCTTGATCACACCCGCCACACCGGCCGCAGCCTGCGTATGACCGATGTTCGACTTCACCGAACCCAGCAGCAGCGGACGCTCCGGGTCACGGTCACGCCCGTACGTCGCGAGCAAGGCCTGGGCCTCGATCGGGTCACCCAGCGTCGTACCCGTACCATGCGCCTCCACCACATCGACGTCGTCCAAGGACAGTCCGCCGCTGGCGAGCGCCTGACGGATCACCCGCTGCTGCGACGGGCCGTTCGGGGCGGTGAGGCCGTTCGACGCACCGTCCTGGTTGACGGCCGAGCCACGGACCACCGCAAGCACCTGGTGGCCATTGCGCCGCGCGTCGGACAGCCGCTCAAGGACCAGCATGCCGACACCCTCCGACCAGCCCACGCCATCGGCGGACTCGGAGAACGCCTTGCACCGGCCGTCGGGCGACAGACCCCGCTGCCGGGAGAAGTCGACGAAGACGGTCGGCGTGGACATCACGGTCACACCGCCGGCCAGCGCCAGCGAGCATTCGCCGCTGCGCAGCGCCTGCATCGCCCAGTGCATCGCCACCAGCGACGACGAGCACGCCGTGTCCACCGTCACCGCCGGACCCTCCAGGCCCAGCGTGTACGAGACCCGGCCGGAGGCCAGACTCGTGCTTCCGCCGCCCTGAAAGCCCTCGAACTCCGGGCCGCCAAGCAAGGTGGTGTAGTCGCTGTACATCACCCCGGCGAACACGCCGGTCGTACTCCCCTTCAGCGACACCGGGTCGATCCCGGCCCGCTCGATGGCCTCCCAGGACGCTTCGAGCAGCAGTCGCTGCTGCGAGTCCGTCGCCAGCGCCTCGCGGGGCGACATTCCGAAGAACGCCGGGTCGAACTCGTCCGCGGTGTGCAGGAATCCACCTTCCCGCGTGTACGACGTCCCCATGTGGTCGGGGTCCGGGTCGAACAGCCCGTCCACGTCCCAGCCACGGTTCGTCGGGAAGCCGGAGATGGCGTCCGCGCCTTCGGTGACCAGACGCCACAGATCCTCCGGCGAGGCCACCCCGCCCGGGTACCGGCAGCTCATCCCGACGACCACGATCGGATCGTCGGCCACCGCAGCCGCACGCGTGCCCACCGGCACGGCCACCGCGGCTTCGGAGCCCAGCAGTTCATCGAGCAGATGATCGACCAGTGCTTGAACCGTCGGATAGTCGAAAGCCATCGTCGCGGGCAGTCGCAGGCCACTGGCGGTGTTCAGCCGGTTACGCAACTCCACCGCCGTGAGCGAGTCGAAGCCGAGTTCGCGGAAGGCGCGTCCGGGGTTGACCGCGTTGCCATCAGCGTGGCCAAGAACGAGCGCGACCTGTCCACGTACGAGGTCCAACAGCACCTCCTGACGCTCCACCACCGTCAGCCCCGCCAGCCGCTCCACCAGACCGGCAGCCGTCGCCGAACCGGCCACCGCCGCAGCACGACGCGACCGCGAACGGATCAACGACCGCAGCAACGGCGCAACCTCACCCTGCCCACGCAACACCGGCAGATCCAACCGCACCGGCGCCACCACAGCATCACCACAACCCACAGCCACATCGAACAAAGCCACGCCCAGCTCCACCGACAACGCCGGCACACCCGCACGAGCCATCCGCCCCGTATCCGCCTCCGACAACGCCCCCGTCATCCCACCCGACTGATCCCACGGACCCCACGCCAACGACACACCCGGCAGACCCTCACCCCGCCTGCGCTCCATCAACGCATCCAGGAACGCATTACCCGCCGCATAGTTGCCCTGCCCCGCACTCCCGAACAGAGCAGCGGCCGAGGAGAAGACCACAAACGCCGAAAGCTCTTGTCCACGGGTCAGTTCGTGCAGGTGCCAGGCCGCGTCGGCCTTCGGCCGCAGAACCTTGTCCAGCCGCTCCGGCGTCAGCGAACCCACCACACCGTCATCCAGCACACCCGCCGCATGCACCACAGCCGACACCCTGTGCCGAGCCAGCAACTCCGCCAACGCACCACGGTCCGCGACATCGCACGCCTCGACCCGGACTTCGGTCCCTTGCAGCTCCAGATGTGCGACGAGTTCCTCGGCTCCATCGGCGCCCGGACCCCGGCGGCTCACCAGCAGCAGCCGGCGCACTCCATGCTCCGCCACCAGATGCCGCGCCACCACCGCGCCCAGACCACCCGTACCACCAGTGATCAGCACACTGCCGTCGCCATCCCAGACCGGGTTCGTAGCAGGCTCAGCCACCGAACCACGTACCAGCCGCCCGGCCAGCACCTCGCCGTCCCTCACGATCACCTGCGGCTCGTCCGCGCCCAACGCCGACAGCGGCAGCACGACCGGCCCAGCAGGATCAAGATCGACCAGACCGAAACAGCCCGGATTCTCCGACTGCGCCGACCGCACAAGCCCCCGCACCGCAGCCGCCGCCACATCATGGCCTCCGACCGCGCCCCGCGTCACAAAGACGAACCGCGACTCCCCGAACCGCTCATCCCCCAACCGCTCCTGAAGCTGTCCCAGCACCCGACGCGTCAACGCCCGTGCCGCATCCGCCGTATCGGCACCAGGCTCCCCGACCACCGGGATCAGCACCACACCCGGCACCGAAGTCCCTCCGGCACCCAACGCCACGAGATCCGCGACGAGTTCGGGCTCGGCTCCCGCCGTACGCAGCGCCTCCACCAGGCCCAGACTGTCCTGGCCGACCACGGCAATCGTCTGAGAGACGCTGATGGATGAGACAGCCATCGGTGTCCAGTCCAGCCGGAACAGCGCGTCCCTCGTCAGCGCACCCTCATCACTCACAGCCTCCGCCGACAACGCCCGCATCGCCAACGACTCCACCGACGCGACCGGCGCACCCGTCACATCAGCCACCGCGATCGACACCGCACCATCAACCCCACGGACCACCCTCACCCGCACCGAAGAAGCCCCCGACGCCTGCAACGACACCCCGCTCCACGAGAACGGGACACCACCACTCCCCCCATCAACCCCACCCACAAACCAAGCCGAATGAAGCCCCGCATCAAACAACGCCGGATGCAGACCGAACGCCTCCGCATCACCCTCGATACCGTCAGGCAGACTCACCTCGGCAAAGACCTCACCGTCCCGGCTCCACACGGCCCTCAGCCCCTGGAACACCGGACCGTACGCGAAGCCCTCGGCCGCCCGAGCCTCGTAGAAACCATCCAGATCCACCGGCTCCGCACCCACCGGCGGCCAGACCGACGCATCGAAATCAACAGCCTCCCCGGACCCCGCACCCACCGCCAGCACACCCGACGCGTGCAACGTCCACAGCGACTCCACCTCGCCCTCAAGACGCGAATGAATCGCGACCGTACGCCGCCCCAACTCATCCGCCACACCCACCCGCACCTGCGTCCGCACCGCACCCCGCTCCGGGAGCACCAGCGGCGCGGCGAGCGTCAGCTCCTCGACCCGATCGCAGCCGACCTCGTCACCAGCCCGGATCGCCAGCTCAAGCAGCGCCGTACCGGGCACCAAAACCCGGCCCATCACCGCGTGGTCGGCCAGCCACGCGTGCGAGCGCACCGACAGCCGTCCGGTGAGCAGCACGCCCTCGCCCTCGGCCAGCTCCACCACACCGTTGAGCAGCGGATGCCCAGCCGGCACAAGCCCGATCGCCGCCGCGTCGGCGCCGCCGCGCATACCGCCGGGCCAGAACGGCTGGTGCTCGAAGGCGTACGTCGGAACATCCACCCGTGACGCCCCGGTACCGGCGAAGAACCCGGCCCAGTCCACGACGACACCACGCACATGCAGCTGGGCGAGCGCGGTGACGGCCGACAGTTCCTCGGCGCGGTTCTTACGGAGGACCGGCACCGTGAGGGCATCGTCCGGTACCGACTCCCGCGCCATCGCGGAGAGCACGCCGTCCGGCCCCAGCTCCAGGAAGGTACTCACGCCCTGCTCGGCCAGCGTCCGCACCCCGTCCGCGAAGCGCACGGCGTCCCGGACATGCCGTACCCAGTACTCCGGCGAGCACAGCTCCTCCGCCGACGCCAGACCACCTGTCAGATTCGACACCACCGGGATACGCGGAGCCTCGAACGACAACCCCTCCGCAACCGTACGGAAGTCATCCAGCATCGGCCGCATCAGAGGTGAATGGAAAGCGTGCGACACCCGCAGCCACGTGGCCTTACGGCCCTGCTCCTCCAGACGGGCCGCGACCTCCAGGACCACATCCTCATGGCCCGAGATCACCACCGACGAGGGCCCATTGACAGCGGCAACCGACACCTGGCCCTCCCGCTCGACCAGCAACGGAAGAACCTCGTCCTCCGTCGCCCGCACCGCGACCATCGCACCACCGGCCGGCAACGCCCGCATCAACGACGCACGCGCCACCACCAGACGGCTCGCATCCTCCAGCGAGAACACCCCCGCCACATACGCCGCCGCGATCTCACCGATCGAATGACCCGCCACGAACTCCGGCCGCACACCCCACGACTCCACCAACCGGAACAGCGCCACCTCAACGGCGAACAACGCGGGCTGCGTGAAGCCCGTGTCGTTCAACAGCTCGGCATCACCACCCCACATCACCTCACGCAGCGACCGCCCCAACTCGGCCTCCAACACGGCCAGTACGGAGTCCAGCGCCTCCGCGAACACCGGGAACCGCCCGTACAGCTCACGGCCCATACCGAGCCGCTGACTGCCCTGACCCGAGAACAGCACCGCCGTCTTCCCACCGACGACCGCACCCGACACCGCCAAGGCATCCGGTTCGCCGACCGCCAGGCCCGCCAGCGCTCGCACCGTCTCCGCGCGCTCGCCGGCGGACACCACCGCTCGGTGGTCGAACTTCGACCGGCCCGTCGCCAGCGAGAAACCGATGTCCACCGGTCGCAGCTCGGGCCGTGCCTGGATGTAGGAGAGCAGTCGACCTGCCTGACCGCGCAGCGCCTCCGGCGTCTTGCCCGAGAGCACCCACGGCACCACACCCGGCTCCACGACGGGAGTCTCCGGCCTGGCAACCACCGTTCCCCGGATCACCGTCACCGGCTGTTCCAGGATGATGTGGGCGTTCGTGCCACTGATCCCGAACGACGAGACACCCGCCCGGCGCGCCCGATCGGTCTCCGGCCACTGCGCGGACTCCGTCAGCAGCTCCACCGCGCCCGCCGACCAGTCGACATGCGACGACGGCTCGGTCACGTTCAGCGTCCGCGGCAGCACGCCATGGCGCATCGCCATGATCATCTTGATCACACCGGCGGCGCCGGCGGCGGCCTGGGTGTGTCCCAGGTTCGACTTCACCGAGCCGAGCAGCAGCGGACGCTCCGGGTCACGATCGCGGCCGTACGTGGCGAGCAGGGCCTGCGCCTCGATCGGGTCGCCCAGCGTCGTACCCGTACCGTGCGCCTCCACCGCGTCCACATCGGCGGGCGACAGTCCGCCACTCGCGAGCGCCTGACGGATCACGCGCTGCTGCGACGGGCCGTTCGGGGCGGTCAGACCGTTCGACGCGCCGTCCTGGTTGACGGCCGAGCCACGGACCACGGCGAGGATCTCGTGACCGTTGCGCCGCGCGTCGGACAGCCGCTCCAGGAGGAGCATGCCGATGCCCTCGGACCAGCCGACGCCGTCGGCCGACTCGGAGAACGGCTTCGACCGGCCGTCGGGGGCCAGGCCCCGCTGCCGGGAGAACTCCACGAAGGTGTCGGGGATCGACATCACGGTCACACCGCCGGCCAGCGCCAGCGAGCACTCACCGCTGCGCAGCGCCTGCGCGGCCAGATGCATCGCCACCAGTGACGACGAGCACGCCGTGTCCACCGTGACGGCGGGGCCCTCGAATCCGAAGGTGTACGAGACCCGGCCCGAGGCCACGCTCAGCGCGCTCCCCTGGCCCTGGAAGCCTTCGAACTCCTTTCCGCTCAGGGTGGTGTTGTAGCCGCCGTACATCACACCGGCGAACACCCCGGTCTGGCTGTCGCGCAGTGACACCGGGTCGATGCCGGCCCGCTCGATCGCCTCCCACGATGTCTCCAACAGCAGCCGCTGCTGCGAGTCCGTCGCCATCGCCTCACGCGGCGACATTCCGAAGAACGCCGGGTCGAACTCGCCCGCGTCATGCAGGAATCCGCCCTGCCGCGTGTACGAGGTGCCCATGTGCTCCGGGTCGGGGTTGTAGAGCGCGTCGACGTCCCAGCCACGGTTCACCGGGAAGTCGGAGACGACGTCGGCGCCCTCGGTGACCACCCGCCACAGATCCTCCGGCGATCCGATGCCGCCGGGGAAGCGGCAGCTCATGCCGACGACCACGACCGGATCGTCGTCGAGCAGGGCCCGGGAGAGTTCGGGCGCCGCCGCGTCCGTGGTCATGTCCGCGTCCGGGCCGACCAGTTCGTCGAGCAGATGCTCGGCCAGTGCCTCGACCGTCGGATAGTCGAAGACCATCGTGGCGGGCAGCCGCAGTCCGGTCGCCGTGTTGAGCCGGTTGCGCAGCTCCACCGCCGTGAGGGAGTCGAAGCCCAGGTCGCGGAATGCCCGCGCCGGGTCGACCCCGTCGCCGCTCGCGTGGCCGAGCACCAGCGCCGCCTGCCCGCGTACGAGCGTGAGCAGCGTTTCGTGCCGTTCGGCGCGCTCCAGCCTGCCGAGGCGCGCGGCGAGTCCGGCATCCGTGCCGGTTCCCGGCCCCGCGACCGCCGTGCGCCGGGCGGTTGTCCGGACGAGCCCCCGCAGCAGCGACGGGACGGTACCTTGCGCGCGGAGCACCGACAGGTCGAGCTGTACGGGTGCCACCGCCGCCTGGCCGGTGGCGAGTGCGGCGTCGAACAGTGATACGCCCTGGTCGACCGAGAGCAGGGGCATGCCTGCCTCGGCGGCCCGGCGCAGATCGGCCTCGCCGAGGCCGCTCGTCATGCCCGCGCCCTGGTTCCAGGCGCCCCAGGCGAGCGAGACTCCCGGCAGGCCCGCCGACTGACGGTGTGCGGCGAGCGCGTCCAGGAAGGCGTTGCCCGCCGCGTAGTTGGCCTGCCCCGCGCCGCCGATCACGCCGGAGACCGAGGAGAAGACCACGAACGCGGCCAGGTCGAGGTCCCGGGTCAGTTCGTGCAGATGCCAGGCCGCGTCGACCTTCGGCCGCAGCACCCGGGCCAGCCGTTCGGAGGTCAGTGAACCGATGATGCCGTCGTCGAGCACGCCCGCCGTGTGCACCACGGCCGTCAGCGGGTGCTCGGCCGGGATGGCGCCCAGCAGCTCTGCCAAGGCGTCGCGGTCCGCGACATCACAGGCTTCGACGGACACCGTGGCGCCCTGTGCCGTCAGTTCCGCGACAAGCTCCGGGGCTCCCTCGGCGGAGAGCCCGCGCCTGCTGGTGAGCACGAGGTGTCGTACGCCCCGTTCGGCCACCAGGTGCCGTGCCAGTACGCCGCCCAGACCGCCCGTGCCACCGGTGATCAGGACCGTACCCTCGGGGTTCCACACGGCCGGCATGGTGAGCACGATCTTGCCGACATGCCTGGCCATGCTCATGAAGCGGAACGCGTCACGTGCCCGCCGTACGTCCCACGACCGCACCGGCAGCGGCTCCAGCGCACCCTGCTGGAACAGGTCCATGACGGCGACCAGCATCCGCTGGATACCGTCCGGCTCCACCCAGCCGAGGTCGAAGGCCTGGTAGTCCACACCGTCCGGCACATCTGCGGCATCCCGGATATCCGTCTTGCCCATCTCCAGGAACCGGCCACCGGAACCCACCAGCCGCAGCGACGCGTCCACGAACTCACCGGCCAGCGAGTTCAGTACGACATCGACGCCCCCACCACCCGTGACCCCCGCGAACGCCGCCTCGAACTCCGTCGTACGCGACGACGCGATGTGATCGTCAGCGACCCCCAGCGACCGCAGAACATCCCACTTGCCCTCACTCGCCGTCGCGAACACCTCGGCACCCAGATGATTCGCCACCTGAATCGCCGCCATACCCACACCACCCGCACCGGCATGGATCAGCACCCTCTCCCCACGCCGCAACCCGCCCAACTCCACCAGCGCGTAGTACGCGGTCAGGAACACCAGCGGCATCGAGGCCGCCGTCTCCCACGACCAGCCGTCGGGCAGCCGGGTGAGCAGCCGTGCGTCGCCGACGACCAGCGAGCCGAAGCCGCCGGACACCAGGCCGGTCACCGGGTCGCCGGGCCGCAGCCCGGTCACGTCGGGACCCACTTCGGTCACCACGCCCGCGGCCTCGCGCCCCATGCGTCCGGCGTCGCCGGGGTACATGTCGAGGGCCTTGAGGACATCGCGGAAGTTGACACCGGCGGCCCGTACGTCGATACGCACCTCGCTGCCGGTCAGCGGATCGAGGACCTCGGGGAACGGGGCCAGGGTCAGCCCGTCAAGACTGCCCTGTGTCTCGCTGTCGAGCCGCCAGGGCACTCCGGCCGGGGGCACCAGGCCCGTACCCGAATCCAGTCGCGCGAGCCGGCCCGCCAGGATCGCTCCGTCACGGATCGCCACCTGGGGCTCGTCCGTGGTGAGGGAGCGCGCGAGTCGCGTGGCGCCGTCGTCCGTGAGGCCGAGGTCCACCAGGCCGAAGCAGCCGGGGTTCTCGGTCTGCGCGGAGCGGATCAGTCCCCAGACCGAGGCCGCCGCGATATCGGTGGCCTCCTCGTCACCGGCCGCCATCGCGCCCCTGGTGACGAACACCAGTCGCGAGCCGGCGAACCGCTCCTCGGCCAGCCAGCCCTGCGCGAGCGCCAGTACGCCGGTGGTCAGCGCGTGGGCGGACTCCGCCACGCCGTCCGGGTCCCCGGACACGGCGACCAGCACCGCGTCCGGCACCGGGGACTCCCCCGCCGTCAGCGCGGCCAGATCGGCGTATGTCTCGACGCGCGCCCCGGAGGCCGCCAGTGTGTCGGCGAGCCCGAACGCGTCGGGCCCCACCAGTGCGACCGCTTCCGGCACTTCCGTACCCGACGCACCAGTCACCGGCACAGACACCGGAACCGGCACCCAGTCGAGGCCGAACAGCGCGTCCTTGGCCAGCGCGGCGTCTTCGCTCAGCTCCGCGCTCGACACGGCCCGTACGAGCAGCGAGTCGACCGAGGCGACCGGCTCTCCCGACAGGTCGGCGACCGCGATCGACACCGCGCCCCGGCCGGCGGCCGGGGTGATGCGGACCCGTGTCGCGGAGGCGCCCGTGGCGTAGAGCGACGCGCCCTCCCAGGAGAACGGCAGTCCTCCCGTACCCTCCTCGCCGTCGCCCGCGAGGAGCGAGGCGTGCAGCGCGGAATCGAGCAGCGCGGGGTGCAGACCGAACGCGGCGGCGTCGCCCTCCGCGCTCTCCGGGAGCCTCACCTCCGCGAAGATCTCGTCGTCGCGCCGCCAGGCGGCGCGCAGGCCCTGGAACACCGGGCCGTACGCGAACCCGAGCTCGGCGAACCGCTCGTAGCAGCCCTCCGCCTCCAGCGCCTCGGCGCCCTCCGGCGGCCACACCGTCGCGTCGAAGCCATTGCCGGGCGTCCGGCCTCCGGTGGTCAGCACACCCATGGCGTGCTGGGTCCACGACCGCTCGTCGGCGCCGTCGAGCCGGGAGTGCACGGTGATCGAGCGCCGGTCCGCGTCGTCCGCGACCCCGACCCGCACCTGTACCTGGACCGCACCCCGCTCCGGGAGCACCAGCGGCGCGGCGAGCGTCAGCTCCTCGACCCGGTCGCAGCCGACCTCGTCACCGGCGCGGAACGCCAGCTCAAGCAGGGCGGTGCCCGGCAGCAGGATCCGGCCCATGACCGCGTGGTCGGCGAGCCAGGGGTGCGACTGGACGGACAGCCGTCCGGTGAACAACGCGCCCTCGCCCTCGGCGAGTTCGACCGCCGCACCGAGCAACGGGTGCTCGGCCGAACCGAGTCCGGCGGCACGCACGTCACC
Organism: Streptomyces sp. NPDC051662; assembly: GCF_040681655.1. Classification (NCBI taxonomy): domain Bacteria; kingdom Bacillati; phylum Actinomycetota; class Actinomycetes; order Kitasatosporales; family Streptomycetaceae; genus Streptomyces; species Streptomyces sp. NPDC051662. The sequence continues at coordinate 269,395 of NZ_JBFAZD010000007.1, read as the reverse complement.
GGCGGCACCGGCCTGGGGACCGGCCGGCCAGATCCACTGATGCTGGAAGGGGTAGGTGGGCACATCGACCCGGGAGGCGCCGGTCCCGGCGAACACGGCCGCCCAGTCGACGGGCACGCCCCGTACGTACAGCCGCGCGAGGGCGGTGAGCGCGGTGAGCTCTTCCGCCCGGTTCTCGCGGAGCAGGGGTACGGTCACGGCGCCGTCCGGTGCGGACTCCTGGGCCATGGCCGACAGCACCCCGTCCGGGCCCAGCTCCAGGAAGGTGGTCACACCCCGGTCACCGAGGGTGCGTACGCCATCGGCGAAGCGGACGGCCTCGCGGACATGCCGTACCCAGTACTCGGCCGAGCACAGCTCCTCGGCCGATGCCAGAGCGCCCGTCAGATTCGACACCACGGGGATACGCGGTGCCTCGTACGCCAGTCCCTCGGCCACCGCGCGGAACTCGTCCAGCATCGGGTCCATCAACGGCGAGTGGAAGGCGCCCGAGACCCGGAGCCTGCTCGTCTTGCGGCCCTGCTCCCCCAGCCGCGCCGCGATCTCCAGCACGGTGTCCTCCGCGCCGGAAATCACCACGGACGAGGGGCCGTTGACGGCGGCGACGGACACCTCGCCCGACAGCAGGGGAAGCACCTCGTCCTCCGTCGCCCGTACCGCGACCATCGCGCCACCGGCCGGCAGCGCCCGCATCAGCTTCGCCCGCGCGACCACGAGTGTGCAGGCGTCCTCCAACGAGAACACCCCCGCCACATGCGCCGCCGCGATCTCACCGATCGAATGACCCGCCACAAAGTCCGGCCGCACACCCCACGACTCCACCAGCCGGAACAACGCCACCTCGACCGCGAACAACGCGGGCTGAGTAAACCCCGTGTCATTCAGCAGCTCGGCGTCCTCACCCCACATCACCTCACGCAGCGACCGCCCCAACTCGGCCTCCAACACGGCCAGTACGGAGTCCAACGCCTCCGCGAACACCGGGAAGCGCTCATACAACTCACGCCCCATCCCCAGCCGCTGACTGCCCTGACCCGAGAAGAGGAAGGCACGCTTACCGGTCGCCACCGCTCCCGACACGGCCACCGCGTCGGGTTCACTGGCCGCCAGCGCCGTCAGCGCGCGCTCCGTGTCGGCGGGGTCGCCCGCCAGGACCACGGCGCGGTGGTCGAACACCGAACGGCCCGTCGCCAGCGAGAAGCCGACGTCCACCGGGCGTGCTTCCGGGCCCGGCCCGACGAGGGACAGCAGCTGTCGTGCCTGATCCGCCAGCGCACCGGGCGTCCTGCCCGAAAGCACCCACGGCACCACGCCCGGCTCCACAGCCGGGGCCTCGGACCCGGCGAGCGCCCTTCCCCGAAGGACGGTGGGCGGCTGCTCCAGGATGACGTGGGCGTTCGTCCCACTGATCCCGAACGACGAGACACCCGCCCGACGCGGACGACCGGCCTCCGGCCACTCGACCGGCTCCGTCAGCAGCTCCACCGCGCCCGCCGACCAGTCCACATGCGTGGAGGGCTCCGTCACATGGAGCGTCCGCGGCAGCACTCCGTGCCGCATCGCCATCACCATCTTGATCACACCGGCGACGCCCGCGGCGGCCTGGGTGTGACCGATGTTGGACTTCACGGAACCGAGCAGCAGCGGACGCTCCGGGTCGCGGTCACGCCCGTACGTGGCCAGCAGCGCCTGTGCCTCGATCGGGTCGCCCAGTGTCGTACCCGTACCGTGCGCCTCCACCACATCGACCTCGTCCGCAGCCAGTCCGCCGCCGGCGAGTGCCTGCCGGATCACCCGCTGCTGCGAAGGGCCGTTCGGGGCGGTCAGACCGTTCGACGCGCCGTCCTGGTTGATCGCGCTGCCGCGCAGCAGGGCGAGCACCTGGTGGCCGTTGCGGCGCGCGTCCGACAGCCGCTCAAGTACCAGCATCCCGACGCCCTCCGACCAGGCGACGCCGTCGGCCGATTCGGAGAACGCCTTGGAGCGGCCGTCGGGGGCCAGGCCGCGCGCCCGGGAGAACTCGACGAAGGTGCTCGGGGTGGACATGACGGTGACACCGCCGGCGAGCGCCAGCGAGCATTCACCGCTCCGCAGGGCCTGCGCGGCCAGATGCATGCCGACCAGGGAGGAGGAGCAGGCGGTGTCCACGGTCACCGCCGGGCCTTCGAGCCCCAGCGTGTAGGAGACACGGCCGGAGGCCACGCTCGGCGCACTGCCGTTGCCGCGGAAGGCTTCGTACTCCTCGCCGGTGAGCAGCGGCCCGTAGTCGTTGTACATGACCCCGGCGAACACACCGGTCCGGCTGTCGCGCAGCGAGACGGGGTCGATACCGGCCCGTTCGACGGCTTCCCAGGAGAGTTCGAGCAGCAGGCGCTGCTGCGAGTCGGTGGCCATGGCCTCACGCGGCGACATCCCGAAGAAGTCCGGGTCGAACTCGCCCGCCGTGTGCAGGAATCCGCCTTCGCGGACATGGGTCCTGCCGGGGTGGTCGGGGTCCGGGTCGTAGAGGCCGTCGAGGTCCCAGCCGCGGTTGGTGGGGAAGCCGGAGATGGCGTCGCCGCCCTCCGTGACGAGCCGCCAGAGGTCTTCGGGCGAGGTCACCCCGCCCGGGTAGCGGCAGGCCATGCCGACGATCACGATGGGGTCGTCGGTGACCGGCGAGGGCGCGGCTGCCGGCGCGGCCGGTGCTTCGGCTTCGGTGCCGAGCAGTTCGTCGCGCATATGGTCGGCGAGGGCGCTCGGGGTCGGGTAGTCGAAGACCATGGTCGCGGGCAGCCGCAGGCCGGTCACGGCGTTGAGGCCGTTGCGCAGTTCGACCGCCGTCAGCGAGTCGAAGCCGAGGTCCTGGAACTGGCGGGACTCCTCGACCTCCGCGGCGTCCGCGTGGCCGAGCACCTGCGCGACCTGGCCGCGTACGAGGTCGAGAAGGATCTCGCGGCGTTCGGCGGCGGTGAGTCCGGTGAGCCGCTGGGCGAGGCCGCCGGCCGTCTCCGAGACCTGGGCGGCGGCGCGCCTGCCGGGGGTGCGGATGAGACCGCGCAGCAGGGGCGGAATCTCGCCCTGGGTACGCAGGACGGGCAGGTCGAGGCGTACGGGGGCGACGGCCGGCGCGTCGGTGGCGAGGGCGGCGTCGAAGAGCGCCACGCCCTGGTCGACGGTGAGCGGCGGCATGCCGGAGCGCGCGATGCGCTCCACATCGATGTCGGTGAGTGTCCTGGTCATGCCGACGCTCTGGGTCCAGGGGCCCCAGGCGAGGGCGAGGCCGGGCAGTCCGCTGTCGCGGCGGTGGGTGGCGAGCGCGTCCAGGAAGGCGTTCCCGGCCGCGTAGTTGGCCTGGCCGGGGCTGCCGAGGGTGGCGGCGACGGAGGAGAAGAGCACGAACGCGGCCAGGTCGAGTCCGCGGGTCAGGTCATGGAGGTTCCAGGCGGCGTCGACCTTGGGGCGCAGCACGCTGTCGAGCCGCGCAGGGGTGAGCGAGCCGATGACGCCGTCGTCGACGACTCCGGCGGTGTGGACGACGGCGGTGAGCGGGTGCCCGGCGGGGACGGTCGCCAGCAGTTCCGCGAGAGCGGTCCGGTCGGTGACATCGCAGGGGGCGACGGTCACCTGGGCGCCCTGTGCGGTGAGTTCGGCCTTGAGCGTCTCGGCGCCGTCGGCGGCGGGGCCGCGGCGGCTGACGAGCAGCAGGTGCCGTACGCCGTGCTCGGCAACCAGGTGCCGGGCGAGGACGCCGCCGAGTCCGCCGGTGCCGCCGGTGATGAGGACGGTGCCCTCGGGATCCCAGGCGGCCCGCTCCTCGGGGGCGGGGACGGGGACGCGGGTCAGCCGGGCGGCGAGCAGTTCTCCATCGCGTACCGCGAGGTCGGGTTCGTCGGCCGCGGTCGCGAGGGCGGAGACGAGGATGGCCGGCACGGCCTCCGGGGGGAGTGAGGCCGTGCCGGGGTCCGGGGCGTGTCGCGAGAGTCCAGCCCGGCTCGGAAGTCCAGCCCGGCTCGGAAGTCCCAGGTCCAGGAGGCCGAAGCGTCCCGGGTTCTCTGTCCTGGCCGTGCGTACGAGGCCGTGGACCGAGGCGGCGGCGAGGTCGTCGCCCGTCAGCGCGCCGTGGGTGACGAACACCAGGCGCGCGTCGGCGAACCGGTCCTCGTCCAGCCACCGCTGTATGTCTCCGAGGACGCGGGCGCCCAGGGCATGGGTCGCCGCCACGACGCCCTCGTCCGCGTCGGCGGGTGCGCCGACGGCGGCGATCAGAACCATGCCGGGAACCGGGCCGTCCGAGGCCGCGAGCGCGTCCAGATCGGGGTGGGCCGTCACCGCGGCGCCCCCCGTACGCAGCGCGCCGGCCAGGCCGAGCGGGTCGGCGCCGATCACCGCCACCGCGTCGGGGCCGGCCGGGGCCGTGCCCTTCACCGCGGTCCACTCCACGCGGAACAGCGAATCCCGGTGCACCGCGGCGGTGTTGTCGAGGCTCTCGGTGGGGACCGAGCGGGAGACGAGGGAGTCCACGGAGAGGACCGGGCCGCCCGCCGCGTCGTACACCGCGATGGAGACGGTGTCGTCGCCCGCCGGGGACAGCCGGGCGCGTACCGCCGTGGCACCGGAGGCGATGAGTGACACGCCCTCCCAGGCGAACGGCAGACCGCCCCGGCTGATCGCGCCGAGGTCGGTGAAGGCCGCCGCGTGCTGGGCGGCGTCGAGCAGCGCCGGGTGGAGGCCGAAGGCGCTCGCGTCGGTGCCCGCGCCCTCCGGGAGGGTGACGTCGGCGTACACCTCGTCACCGAGCCGCCAGGCGGCGCGCAGGCCCTGGAAGACGGGGCCGTAGTCGAAGCCGAGTCCGGCGAGCCGTTCGTAGCAGCCGTCGAGGTCGACGGGTTCCGCGCCGGCGGGCGGCCATACGGTGGCGTCGAAGCCGGGGTCGGGGGCGCCCGTGCCGGGGGCGACGACACCGGTGGCGTGCCGCGACCAGGGGAGGTCGAAGCCGTCCTCGACGCGCGAGTAGATGCCCAGCGGGCGGCGTCCCGCGGTGTCGGCGGCGCCGACGCGTACCTGGAGCTGGACGGCGCCGTGCTCGGGCAGTGCGAGCGGGGCGGCGAGGGCCAGTTCCTCGACCCGGCCGCAGTCGACCTCGTCACCGGCGCGGATGGCCAGTTCGACGAAGGCCGTTCCTGGCAGCAGGGCGCGGCCCCGTACGCCGTGGTCGGCGAGCCAGGGGTGGGACCGCGTGGACAGCCGGCTGGTGAACAGCGCGCCCTCGCCGTCGGCCAGTTCGACGGCCGCGCCGAGCAGCGGGTGTCCGGCGGCGCCGAGCCCGGCGGCGCGCACGTCGCCGGCCGTGTCGGGCGTGCCGGCCGGCCAGTAGCGCCGGCGCTGGAACGGGTAGGTGGGCAGGTCGACGCGGCGGGCGCCGGAGCCGTCGTAGAGACCGGCCCACCGTACGGTGGCGCCCCGGACGTGGATCCGTGCGAGGGCGGTGACCGCGGCCAGTTCCTCCGGGCGGTCCTTGCGCAGCAGCGGCACCATCGCCGCCCGCTCCGTCAGCGAGTCCTGTGCCATGGCGGAGAGGACTCCGTCGGGGCCGAGCTCCAGCAGGGTGGTGACGCCGCGTCCGGTGAGGGTGCGGACGCCGTCGGCGAACCGTACGGCCTCGCGCACATGCCGTACCCAGTAGGCGGCGGAGCACAGCTCCGCGACGTCGGCGATCCGCCCGGTCACGTTCGACACGACGGGGATCGTGGGTTCCTCGTACGTGAGGCTCTCGGCGACGGCGCGGAACTCCGTCAGCATCGGTTCCATGAGCGGCGAGTGGAAGGCGTGTGAGACGCGCAGCCGGCTGGTCTTGCGGCCTTGTTCCTCGAAGTGGGCGGTGATGGCCTGTACGGCGCTCTCGTCACCGGCGATCACCACGGACGTGGGTCCGTTGACGGCGGCGATCGACACCTGTTCGCCGACGTCGGCGAGCCGCGCGGCGACCTCGTCCTCGGTGGCCCGTACGGCGACCATGACGCCGCCGGCGGGCAGGGCCGCCATCAGCGAGGCGCGGGCGGCGACGAGACGGCAGGCGTCCTCCAGCGAGAACACGCCCGCCACATGGGCGGCCGTGATCTCACCGATGGAGTGGCCGCCGACGAAGTCGGGGGTGACACCGAGCGAGGCGACGAGGCGGTGGAGCGCGACCTCGACGGCGAAGAGCGCGGGCTGCGTCCAGCGGGTCTCGTTGAGGAGGTCGGGGTCGGTACCCCAGACGATGTCGCGCAGCGGACGGTCGAGATGGGGGTCGAGCGCGTCGGCGACGCGGTCGAAGGCTTCGGCGAACACCGGGAACCGGGTGTGGAGTTCGCGCCCCATGCCGAGGCGCTGGGAGCCCTGGCCGGAGAAGAGCACGGCGAGCGGGCCCTCGTCGGCGACGCCGTCGGCGAGCACGGTGGGGGGTTCGGCGGCACCGGTGGCGTCGGCGAGCAGTACGGACCGGTACTCGAAGACCGAGCGCCCCGTGGCGAGGGAGTGGCCGATATCGGCGGGCCGGGTCCCGGGGTTGCGCTCGATGAAGGAGAGCAGCCTGGCGCGCTGGTCGGCCAGGGCGGCGGCGGACCGTCCGGAGAGGGCCCAGGGGATGACACCGGGCAGCGCGGAGTCCTCGGCGGGGGTGTTCTCGGTGGCCGGCGGGGCCTGTTCGAGGATCACATGCGCGTTGGTGCCACTGACGCCGAAGGAGGAGACGGCGGCGCGCCGGGCGCGCCCCGTCTCGGGCCAGGCGACGGGCCGGTCGAGCAGTTCGATGGAGCCGGTGGTCCAGTCCACGTCGTGGGAGGGCTCGCCCACGTGCAGGCTGCGCGGCATCAGTCCATGCCGCATCGCCATGATCATCTTGATGACACCGGCGGCGCCCGAGGCCGCCTGGGTGTGCCCGATGTTCGACTTGACCGACCCCAGCCGCAGTGGCCGTTCACGGTCCTGGCCGTAGGTGGCCAGCAGGGCCTGCGCCTCGATCGGGTCGCCGAGTGTCGTCCCCGTACCGTGCGCCTCCACGATGTCCACCTCGGCGGGCGCCAGCCGGGCGTTCTCCAGGGCGGCGCGGATGACACGCCGCTGTGAGGGGCCGTGCGGTGCGGACAGGCCGTTGGACGCGCCGTCCTGGTTGATCGCGCTGCCGCGCAGGACAGCCAGGACCGGGTGGCCGGCCCGCTGGGCGTCCGAGAGGCGTTCCAGTACGAGGACGGCCGCGCCCTCGCCCCAGCCGGTGCCGTCCGCGTCCTGGGAGAACGACTTGCAGCGGCCGTCGGCGGCCATACCGCTCTGGGCGGTGAAGGAGACGAACGGTCCGGGCGTCGCCATCACGGAGGCGCCGCCCGCCAGGGCCATGGAGCACTCGCCGTTGCGCAGCGACTGCGCGGCCCAGTGCAGGGCGACCAGCGAGGAGGAGCAGGCGGTGTCGACCGTGACGGCCGGTCCCTCGGCGCCGAGTGTGTAGGAGAGCCGGCCCGAGATGACACTCGCCGCGTGCCCGGTGGTCGAGTACAGCTCGGCGTCCTCGTCGGACGCCTTGATGACCGCGGCGTAGTCCTGTCCGGCCGTGCCGACGAACACGCCGGCGCGGCTGCCGCGCAGCGTGTCCGGGTCGATGCCGGCGCGCTCCAGGGCCTCCCAGGCGACTTCCAGCAGCAGCCGCTGCTGGGGGTCCATGGCGACGGCCTCACGCGGGGAGATCCCGAAGAACCCGGGGTCGAAGTCCGCCATGTCGTAGAGGAACCCGCCCTCTTGGGCGAGGCTGCGGCCGGGGCCGTCCCCGGCGAGGCGCTCCAGGTCCCAGCCGCGGTCGGCGGGGAAGGCGGCCATCACGTCGCGGCCCTCGGTGACCAGCTCCCACAGGTCCTCGGGGGAGGTCACGCCGCCGGGGTAGCGGCAGCCGATCCCGACGACGGCGATGGGCTCCTCGGCAGCAGCCACCAGTTGCTGGTTCTGCTGACGGAGCCGCTCGATCTCCTTCAGGGAGGACCGCAGCGCCTCGACGTACTTGTTGGTGGACGTGCTCATCGGACTCTCCAGATCTCTTTCAGTTCGCAGGTGCCGCACGACCGGCGACGTCCGCCCGGCGCCAGGGGGTGGACGTCGCCGCGGGTGGACTACATCTCGGTGGCGAGCCGCAGCAGGCTCTCGGCGTCCATGTCGTCGAGCGAGTCCTCGCCGTCGGCGGCCGGGGCGGTCGCCTCGACGGCGTCGGCGGTGGCGAGTTTGAGCACCATGTCCAGAAGTCCCGCTTTACGGAGTCGGCTGATGGGAACGGAGGCGAGGGCGTCGCGGATCTCCGCGTCGGGATCGTCGGCGCGGTTCTCGTCGGTCCGCCCGGGGGCGGTTCCGAAGAGCAGCGAGCCGATGTGCTGGGCGAGGGCGGCCGGGGTCGGGTGGTCGAAGACCAGGGCGGCCGGCAGCGGCAGGCCCAGGGCCGTCCGCAGCCGGTTGCGCAGTTCGACGGCGGTCACGGAGTCGAAGCCGACATCGCGGAAGGCGCGGGTGGCGGGGATCGCCTCGGCCGCGTCGTGGCCGAGCGTCGCGGACGCCTCCGCGCGTACCGCTTCGAGCAGCGCGCGGTCGCGTTCGGCCGTGGCCAGGGTGTCCAGCCGCTGCCTGAGCGGGGGGACGGCGGGTCCGCCCTCGCCGGTGGGCAGTTCGTCGGAGGCGGCCAGCGCCCTGCCCGCCTCCGGGATCCCGGAGAGCAGCGGGCTGGGCCGGGTCGCGGTGAAGCTGGGCGTGAACCGCTCCCAGTCCATCAGCGTCACGGTGAGCGCCGTGTCGTCGTCCTCCAGCATCCGCTGGAGCGCGGCGATGGCCAGCGGCGGTTCCATGGGCAGGACGCCCTGGCGCCGCAGTCGCTCGTGGACCTCGTCGACCGTGGCCATACCGACCTCGGCCCAGGTGCCCCAGGCGACGGACGCGGCGGTCAGGCCCTCGGCCCTGCGGTGCTCGGCGAGGGCGTCGAGGAACGCGTTGGCCGCCGCGTAGCCGGGCTGGCCGCCACTGCCCCAGGTCGCCGCGCCCGAGGAGAACAGGACGAAGGCGTCCAGGTCGAGGCCGCGGGTCAGTTCGTGCAGATGCAGGGCGGCGGTCAGCTTGGACCGCATCAGCGCGTCCAGCTGGTCCAGCGTCAGCGACTCCACGGTGGCGTCGCCGTCCGCCACGCCCGCCGCGTGGAACACCGAGGCGAGCGGGAACTCCTCGGGGATCGCGGCCAGTACGCCGGCCAGCGCGTCGCGGTCGGCGGCGTCGCAGGCGGCGATGGTGACGCGGGCGCCCAGGCCCTCAAGTTCGGTGCGGAGCGCCGTCGCGCCGGGCGCTTCCTCGCCGCGCCGGCTGGTCAGCACCACGTGTCCGGCGCCGCGTTCGATCATCCAGCGGGCGACCCGGCCGCCGATGCCGCCGGTGCCGCCGGTGATCAGCGCCGTACCCCGGGCCCGCCAGCGGCGCTCGGGGTGGTCCGCGGTGGGCGCCGCGTGGGTCATCCGGCGGCCGTAGACCCCGGACGGGCGGATCGCGATCTGGTCCTCGCCGTCCAGGCCCGCCAGGACGGCCGTCAGCCGGGCCGTGGCGCGCGCGTCCGGGGTCCCGGGGAGGTCGACGAGACCTCCCCAGCGGTCCGGGTGCTCCAGTGCGACCACGCGGCCGAGACCCCACAGGGCGCCCTGCACGGGCCGGGTGAGCCGGTCGTCCCGGCCCACCGACACGGCGCCGCGGGTGGCGCACCACAGGGGGGCGCGGAGCCCCGCGTCGCCCAGTGCCTGGACGAGCGTGAGCGTCAGGGCCAGTCCCGCGGGTACGGAGGCATGGCCCGGGTGGCGCTCCTCGACGGGTGCGAGCAGGGACAGTACGCCGGTGAACTCCGTTCCGTCGGCGGTCAGTTCGGCGAGCCGCTTGGCCCAGGCCGCCCGGTCGGTGCCGCTGCCGCTCGGGCCCTCCGCCTCGAACCTGACCGTGTCAGGGCCCAGTGCGGCCAGCGCGGCGGAGATCCAGGCGTCGTCGGTACGGTCGGCCGGGACCACCGCGAGCCACCGGCCGGTGGGCGCGGCGGTGCCCGGCTCGTTCAGCCGGGTCCAGTCGACGCGGTAGCGCCAGGCGTTGACGGCGGAGCGCTCACGCGACTTGGCCCGCCACGCCGACAGCGTGGGCAGTACGTCGCCGAGCGAGGAGCGCGCGCCGTTGGCGCCGACGCCGAGTTCGTCGGCCAGGGACTCCAGGTCCTCGCTCTCGACGAGATCCCAGAACGCCGCGTCCGCGTCCGTACCACCGCCGCTGCCGGCGGCGCCGGTCCCGGCCATGGGCCTGGGCTCCGGCCAGTACCGGCGGCGCTGGAAGGCGTATGTGGGCAGTTCGACCGGGACGGCCCCGCCTGCGGGGAACGCGGCGCGCCAGTCCACCGCGGTGCCGTGGGTGTGCGCCTCGGCGAGGGAGGCCAGGAAGCGCCTGAGGTCGCCCTCGTCCCGGCGCAGGGTGCCGAGCACCACCGCGGAGTCGGCGACGGCCTCGGCCACCGACTCCTGGGTCTCCTGGATGGGGGCGGCCAGCACCGGGTGCGGGCTCATCTCGATGAAGACGCGGTGTCCGTCGGCCAGCAGCGCCCGGGTCGCCTCCTCCATCCGTACGGTCCTGCGCAGGTTCGTGTACCAGTAGGCGCCGTCGAAGGCGGCCTCCGTCAGCCGGGCGCCGGTCACCGTCGAGTAGAACGGCACGCGCGGGGCCTCGGAGCGGACCGGTGCGAGCACGCGGGAGAGTTCCTCGCGTACGGCCTCGACGTGCGCGCCGTGCGAGGCGTAGTCCACCGACACCTTGCGGGCGCGCACGCCCCGCTCTTCGCAGGCGGCGAGCAGTTCGTCCAGCGCCCCGGCGTCGCCGGAGACGATGACCGAGGAGGGTGCGTTGACGGCCGCGACCGAGAGCTGTTCGCCCCACGGTTCCAGCAGGGCGGTCACCCGCTCGACCGGTGCGGCCACCGACATCATGCCGCCGAGGCCGGAGAGCCGGGGCAGGGCCTGACTCCGCAGGGCCACGACGGCGGCGGCGTCCTCCAGGGTGAGCGCGCCCGCCACATGGGCGGCGGCGATCTCGCCCTGCGAGTGGCCGACGACCGCCGACGGCTCGACTCCGTACGAGCGCCACAGCGCGGTGAGGGCGACCATCATCGAGAACAGCGCGGGCTGCACCACATCCACGCGTTCGAGCAGCGCGGGGTCTCCCTCGCCGCCCAGGACGTCGTGCAGTGACCAGTCGATGTACGGGGCGAGCGCGCCGGCGCAGGCGTCCACGGCCTCCCGGAACACCTCGGAGTGCGCGAGCAGCTCACGGCCCATGCCCCACCACTGCGAGCCCTGGCCGGGGAAGACGAACACGGGTCCTGTCGACCCCTCGCCCACGGTGCCGTGGACGACGCCCGCCGCGCTCCGCGCGGTGGCCAGCGCTTCGAGGGAGTGCAGGAAGTCGCTCCGGGTCCGGCCGAGCAGTACCGCGCGGTGGGTGAAGGCGGAGCGGGTGGTCGCCAGCGACCAGCCCACCCGGGTGGGCGAGAGGCCGGGGTCGGCGTCGGCGAGGGCGAGCAGCCGGGCCGCCTGGTCGCGCAGCGCCTGCTCGGACTTGGCCGAGACCAGCCACGGTACGACGGGCCCGGATTCGGCCTCGCCGGGCGCCGAGGCCCGGCCGGGCACCGGAGCCTCGTCAGCCGTCGCGGCTTCGGTGACCGCCTCGGTGTCGGTCTCGATGTCGGTCTCGGTGTTCACCGCCGTCTCGGCCGGGGGCGCCTGTTCCAGGATCAGATGCGCGTTGGTACCGCTGATCCCGAAGGACGACACGCCCGCGCGCCGCGGCCGGTCGGCGTCCGGCCAGGCGGTCTGTCCGGTCAGCAGCTCCACCGCGCCCGAGGACCAGTCGACATGCGACGACGGGATGTCGGCGTGCAGCGTCCCGGGAAGGACGCCCTCGCGCATGGCCATCACCATCTTGATGACGCCCGCGACTCCGGCGGCGGCCTGCGTATGACCGATGTTGGACTTGAGCGAGCCGAGCCACAGCGGACGCTCCGGGTCCCGGTCCTGACCATAGGTGGCCAGCAGCGCCTGCGCCTCGATCGGGTCACCGAGCTTCGTCCCCGTACCGTGCGCCTCCACCGCGTCGACCTCGGCGCCGGTCAGTCCGGCGTTGGCGAGTGCCTGGCGGATGACGCGCTGCTGGGAGGGGCCGTTGGGGGCGGTGAGCCCGTTGGACGCGCCGTCCTGGTTGATCGCCGAGCCGCGTACGACCGCGAGGACGCGGTGGCCGTTGCGCCGGGCGTCCGACAGCCGCTCCATCAGGACGACACCGACGCCCTCCGCCAGCGTCATCCCGTCGGCGGCCTCGGAGAACGGCTTGCAGCGGCCGTCGAGCGCGAGCGCCCGCTGCCTGCTGAAGCCCACGAAGGCGTGCGGGGTGGCCATCACGGCGGCGCCGCCGGCCAGCGCGAGGGAGCTCTCGCCGCTGCGCAGCGACTGGCAGGCCAGATGGATCGCGACCAGCGAGGACGAGCAGGCGGTGTCGACGGTGACGGCCGGGCCCTCGAACCCGTACAGATAGGACACCCGCCCCGACAGCACGCTGGCCGCCGTGCCGGTGACCATGTGTACTTCGGAGCCCTCGGTGCCGTTCTGCACGCTGGTCGAGTAGTCCTGGTAGCTGGCGCCGATGAAGGTTCCTGCGGCGCTGCCCCGCAGTGAGTCCAGATCGATCCCGGCGCGCTCGAAGGCTTCCCAGGAGGTCTCAAGCAGCAGGCGCTGCTGGGGGTCCATCGATACGGCCTCACGCGGTGAGATGCCGAAGAAGCCGGGGTCGAACTCCGCGGCCTCGTGCAGGAATCCGCCCTGGGTGGAGTAGGTCCTGCCCTGTCGGTCGGGGTCGGGGTCGTAGAGCCCCCGGGCGTCCCAGCCGCGGTCGGCGGGGAACTCGGAGATGACGTCCGCGCCGTCCAGCGCGAGCCGGATCAGTTCCTCGGGCGAGCCCGCGCCACCGGGGTAGCGGCAGCTCATGCCGATGATGGCGATGGGGTCGGCGTCGGCGGCGGCGGCTCCGGCGGGCGCGGTGCGGGCGGCCACGGCCGGTTCCCCGTCGCCGCCCAGCGCGGCGGACTTCAGGAAGCCCGCGAGCGCGACCGCGTTCGGGTAGTCGAAGACCATGGTCGACGGCAGGGTCAGTCCGGTGGCCGCGACGATACGGTTGCGCAGGTCCACGGCGGTGACCGAGTCGAAGCCGATGTCGCGGAAGGCGCGCCGCTCGGGGAAGGACTCGGCGGAGGCGTGGCCCAGGACGGCGGCGGCTTCCGTACGGACCAGGGTGAGGAGCAGCCGTTCCTGTTCGGGGCCCGGCAGATCGTGCAGCCGCGCCGCGAGATCGCTCAACTCAGGCCGTCCGCCAGCCTGTTGGGTGGTGCGGGTGAGCTGACGGGCGACCTCCGGGACCTCGTCGAAGAGACGGGTGGGACGGCCGGCGGTGAAGACCGGGTAGTACGTCTCCCAGTCGATGTCCGTGAGCCCGATGACGGTCTCGTCGTCGTCCAGGACCGTGCCGAGACCGCTCAACGCGAGCCGCGGATCGAGGTATTCGAGGCCGCTGCGGCGGATGTGGTGCGGGTCGGCCAGCTCGCGCTCGATGTCGTCGGGCCACTTGCCCCAGTGCACCGAGGTGGTGCGCAGACCGCGGGCGCGGCGGCTGACGGCGAGCGCGGAGAGATAGGCGTTGCCCGCGACATAGGCGGCGTGGTGGCCGCTCCCCCACATGCCGGCGGTGGACGAGTAGAGGATGAAGTCGTCGAGTTCCTCGTCGTCGAGCAGTTCGTCCAGGTGCTGGGCTCCGGTGACCTTGGCGTGCACGACGGCGGAGAAGGACTCCATGGTGGTCTCGGCCAGGGTGTACAGCTCGATGACGGCGGCGGTGTGGATGACCGTGCGTACGGTACGGCCCTGGGCCTTGAGGTCCGCGAGGAGCGCGGCGACGGCTTCGCGGTCGGTCACATCGCAGGCGACGGCGGTGGCCTCGGTGCCCGACGCGGCCAGTTCCGCGACGAGTTCGGCCGCGCCCGGGGCCTCGATGCCCCGGCGGCTGGCGAGCACCACATGCTCCGCGCCCCGCTCGGCGAGCCAGCGGGCGAGATCGGGGGCGAGGGTGCCCGAGCCGCCGGTGACCAGTGTCGTACCGCGCGGTGTCCAGGTGCGGGACGGGGTCCGGGACGAGCCCTGGCCGCCGGCTCCGGCGCGGACGATACGGCGGGTGAAGACCCCGGAGGGGCGTACGGCGAGCTGGTCCTCGTCGCCCAGCGCGCCCGCGAGGGCGGAGACCACGCGTCCGGCGGTGCGCTGGTCCAGTGTCGGCGGCAGATCGATGACGCCGCCCCACCGCCGGGGGTGTTCCAGTGCGGCGGTCCAGCCGACACCGGCGACCTGCGCCTGCACCGGGTGGGTGAGCGCGTCGGAGCGGCCGGTGGAGACCGCGCCCCGGGTGAGGAACCAGAGGGGGGCCTCGATCCCGGCGTCGCCCAGGGCCTGGACCAGCGAGACGGTCAGCGCGAGTCCGAGCGTGAGGCTCGGGTAGCGCTCGCCGCGCTCCTCGGCGGCGGCGAGCGTGGAGACGATCCCGGCGAACTCCCCGATTCCGGCCAGCCGTTCGGCGAGGACGGCGCGGTCCACGTACGGCTCGTCCAGGACCAGCCGGGTCACCTCCGCGCCCGCTGCCTCCAGCAGCGCGACCGTCTCGCTGTCGTCGGTGTCCGCGGCGGAGACGACGAGCCAGCCGCCGGTCAGGGACCGCTGCGGGACGGTGCTCACCGGCGACCAGGTCACCCGGTAGCGCCAGGAGTCGACGGTGGAGCGGTCATTGCGGGACCTGCGCCAGGAGGAGAGCGCCGGCAGGACGGCGGCCACGGAGTTCGCGTCCGTGCGCAGCGCGGTGGTGAGCGCCGAGAGGTCCTCCCGCTCCACGGCCGCCCAGAACTCCGCGTCCAGCGGGTCGATGGCGTCGACCCGGTCGAGCACGGCGGGGATGTTCCAGAAACGCTCGTGCTGGAAGGCATAGGTGGGCAGATCGACCCGGCGGACATCCGTGCCGGCGAAGAGTCCGGCCCAGTCGACCTCGACTCCGCGTACGAACACCTCGGCGGCGGAGAGCAGGAAGCGCCCGAGCCCGCCCCGGTCACGCCGCAGCGTGCCGGTGGCGACGGCCGGTTCACCATATGCCTCGGTCATGTCCTGTACCGACATGGTCAGTACGGGATGCGAGCTGACCTCGATGAAGGCGCGGTGTCCCGCGGCCAGCAGATCGCCGACGGCGTCCGCGAACCGCACTCTCCGGCGCAGATTGCGGAACCAGTACCCCGCGTCCAGCTGTTCGGTGTCCAGCCAGTCGCCGGTCACCGTGGAGAAGAAGGGGATGTCGGAGGCGCGGGGGCCGACCGGCGCGAGGACATCGAGGAGTTCGTCGTGCAGATTCTCGACCTGCGCGGAGTGCGAGGCGTAGTCCACCGCGACCCTGCGGACCCGTACCTCCTCTGCCGTCAGCCGCGCCGACAGTTCGTCCAGCGCGCCGGGCTCACCCGAGACGACGACCGAGTGCGGCCCGTTGACCGCGGCCACCGACACCCGGCCCGACCAGGTCTCCAGCAGCCGCTCCACCTCGTCGACCGGCAGCGGGACGGACATCATTCCGCCATGGCCGGCCAGGGTGCGGCCGATCGCCTGGCTGCGCAGCGCGACCACCCGCGCGCCGTCCTCCAGCGAGAGCGCGCCGGCGACCACGGCCGCCGCGATCTCACCCTGCGAGTGGCCCACGACCGCGGCGGGCTCCACGCCGTGGGAGCGCCAGAGGGCGGCGAGGGAGACCATCACGGCGAAGGACGCGGGCTGCACCACATCGACCCGCTCCAGCGACGGGGCGTCCGGCGCACCGCGCAGCACGCCCTCCAGCGACCAGTCCACGAACTCGCCGAGAGCGGCGGCGCATTCAGCGATCCGCTCGGCGAAGACCGGGGATTCCGCCAGCAGCCGGGCACCCATGCCGGCCCATTGCGAGCCCTGTCCGGGGAAGACGAACACCGTCCTGCCCTCGACATCGGCGACACCCGAGACGAGATCCGTCCAGGACTCGCCGGTGCCCAGCGCCCGTGCTCCGGCGAGGAGTTCGGCGCGGTCCGCGCCGACCACGACCGCGCGGTTCTCGAAGACCGTGCGCGCGGCGAGGAGGGAGTGGGCGATGTCGGCGGGCCGCGCCGACGGGTCGGTCTCCAGCCGGGCCACGAGCGCGCTCGCCTGGTCGCGCAGCGCCGTGTCACCGCGTCCGGACACGATCCAGGGCACGGCGGGGCCCGCGAAGGGCGCCGGAGCGTCCGTGTCTCCTACGGTGTCCCCGTCCGCCTCCGCCGCCGCTTCTGTCGGGGCCGGGGCCTGCTCCAGCAGGGCGTGGGCGTTGGTGCCGCTGATACCGAACGACGACACCGCGCACCGGCGCGGCCGTCCTGTCTCCGGCCACCGGACGGCCTCCGTCAGCAGCCGTACCGCGCCCGAGGACCAGTCGACATGTGACGAGGGGGTCCCCGCGTGCAGCGTTCTGGGCAGTACGCCGTTGCGCAGCGCCATCACCATCTTGATGACGCCCGCGACTCCGGCGGCGGCCTGCGTATGACCGATGTTGGACTTGAGCGAGCCGAGCCACAGCGGACGCTCCGGGTCCCGGTCCTGACCATAGGTGGCCAGCAGCGCCTGCGCCTCGATCGGGTCACCGAGCTTCGTCCCCGTACCGTGCGCCTCCACCGCGTCCACGTCGGACGGGGACAGCCCGGCCGTCGCCAGGACCTGACGCACCACCCGCTCCTGGGAGGGGCCGTTGGGGGCGGTGAGCCCGTTGGACGCGCCGTCCTGATTGACCGCGGAGCCACGCAGCACGGCCAGCACCTGGTGCCCGTTGCGCCGGGCGTCGGAGAGGCGTTCCGCGACGAGTACGCCGACCCCTTCGCCCCAGCCCGTGCCGTCCGCGTCGTCGGAGAAGGCCTTGCACCGTCCGTCGGGGGCCAGTCCGCCCTGCTTGCTGAACTCCACGAAGACGGAGGGCTCGGTGAGTACGGTGACGCCGCCGATGACGGCGAGCGAGGATTCGCCGTTGCGCAGCGACTGCGCCGCCACATGCAGGGCGACCAGCGACGACGAGCAGGCGGTGTCGACGGTGATGGCGGGGCCTTCGAGCCCCAGGGTGTAGGCGAGACGCCCCGACAGCACACTGGCCGCCGTACCGGTCAGCGCGTGTCCCTGGAGTTCACCGGCCGCGGCGGCCGAGGGCGCTCCCCAGTGGTAGGCGCCCACGAACACACCGGCCCGGCTGCCGCGCAGCGCGGTCGGGGCGATCCCGGACCGCTCCAGGGCCTCCCAGGTCACCTCAAGCAGCAGCCGCTGCTGCGGGTCCATGGCGATGGCCTCGCGCGGGGAGATACCGAAGAAGTCCGCGTCGAATTCGGCCGCCTCGTAGAGAAAGCCGCCTTCGTGGGTGGCGCTGTTTCCCTCCCCGGTCCCGGTGAGCCGGTCGAGATCCCAGCCGCGGTCGGCGGGAAATCCCGATATGGCGTCGCCACCGGACTCGACGAGTTCCCAGAGGGCTTCGGGGGAACGTACGCCTCCGGGCAGCCGGCAGCTCATTCCGACGATGGCGATGGGCTCATTGTTCTTGAGCTCCAGTTCGCCGATGCGCTGCCGCGCGCGGCGGAGATCGGAAGTGACCCGCCTCAAGTAGTCGACGACTTTGTCCTGCTGATCTTCTGGCACCGGTCCGTCCTCATCATCGGGTCGCGAACGAAAGCAACAATTCTCTATGTGGTTTCGAACTCTTCATCGATGATGTCGAGCAGTCTGTCGACCGACACCGTCTCGATGTCCTCGCCGGAAGTGCGCAGTGCGGGGGGCGTGGATTGTCGAAGGGTGGAGATGATTTTCTCCAGGCGGTCGGCGATCACCTGGCGTTCAAAACCGTCCGACGACACCGAGTGGATGACGGACTCGAATCTGGTGAGTTCGTCGTCCGCCGAGCCCGTCGCCGGGGCGGCGGGCGTGGTGAGGATCGCCGCGAGATGGTCGGCGATCCGTACGGGCGTCGGGAAGTTGAAGACGAGCGTGCTGGGCAGCGCCCGGCCGGTCAGTACGCCGAGCCGGTCGCACAGTTCGACGCCCGCGAGCGAGTCGAAGCCCATCTCCTTGAAGGCGTGCCGGGCGCCGATGGCGTCCGCGCCGCCGTGGCCGAGCACCGCGGCGGCCTCGGTCCTGACGAGATCGAGCAGATACCGCGCCCGCTTGCCCTCGGGCATCTCCTCCAATTGCCTGACCAGGGTGGGGATGTCCCCGTCCCGTACGGCCGGCTTGGCGGCCGGTGGCCGGGTGGTGCGGGCGGCGGACTCCGTACGGGCCCCGGTCCTGGGCGCCGCCTGGGCGGGCAGCAACTCCTCGGCGGTCAGCGGGCGTACGCGCAGCGACTCGACCGTGAGCACCGGGGTCCCGGAGAAGTCGGCGGCCGTCAGCTCCAGTACAGAGCCGGCGCTGTCGCCGACCCCGCCGTCGTCGCGCGGGGTGAGCCGTACGCGCAGCGCGGAGGCCCCGAAGGCATGCAGGGACACGCCACGCCAGCGGTCGGGCAGACTGCCCTCGCCGGTCATGGCGGCGTGCCGCGCGGCGTCCAGCAGGGCGGGGTGGAGTCCGTACGCCTCCGCGTCGGCGACCTCCGCGGGCAGGGCGACCTCGGCGAAGCTCTCGGCGCCGCGCCGCCACAGCGCCCGCAGGCCCTGGAAGACCGGGCCGTAGTCGAAGCCGCGGTCGGCGAGGTGTTCGTAGTGGTCCTCCAGGTCCACCGGTTCGGCGCCCTCGGGCGGCCAGACTCCCGTACCGAAGCCTAGGTCCTGTCCGGTCGATCTACGTGGATCAGGCCGCGGCGTCTGGTGCGTGCGATCGCAAGGCGGAGGATCGCCCGTGTACTGGACGTACTCGGGCGACTCCGACAACGCGGCGAGCGTGCGTGCCGGGCGTCGCGGACCCGCGAAGATCGGCCGGACAGGACCTAGGTCCGCGGCGGTGCGGGGCTCGCCGGGGACCGGGGTCAGGACGCCGGTCGCGTGCTGGGTCCACGGTTCGTGGACGGCGCCCTCCGGCCTGGAGTGGACGGTGACGGTGCGCCAGCCGATGCCGTCCGCCGTGCTCAGACGTACCTGTACCCGTACGGATCCGTGCTCGGGCAGGACGAGCGGCTCGGTGAGGGTCAGTTCCTCTATCCGGTCGCAGCCCGCCTCGTCGCCCGCCCGGATCGCCAGCTCCAGCAGGGCGGCCCCCGGCAGCGTGATCCGTCCGGCGATCGCGTGCTGGGCCAGCCAGGGGTGGGTGCGGGTGGAGAGCCGTCCGGTGAACACCAGGCCCTCGCCACCGGCGAGTTCCAGGGTGACGCCGAGCAGGGGATGCCCGGTGGCGCCCGCGCCCTGGTTGCCCGTGGCGGCCGACGGCGGGGCCGGCCAGAAACGCTCGCGCTGGAAGGCGTAGGTGGGCAGTTCGACCCGGCGGGCGGCCGTGTCCGCGAAGAAGGCCCGCCAGTCGACCGGGACTCCGGCGGTGTGCAGCCGGCCCAGCGTGGCGACGAGGGCGGCCTCCTCCGTACGGTCCTTGCGCAGCGCGGGAACGACGGTCATGTCCCGGGCGGCCTCGCCGAGGCTGTCCTTGGCCATCGCGGAGAGCACGCTTCCGGGGCCCAGCTCCAGCAGGACGTCCACGTTCTCCGCGCCCAGCGCCCTGACGCCGTCGGCGAAGCGCACGGCCTGGCGTACATGCCGCACCCAGTAGTCGGGGGTGCGCAGCCGCGCGCCTGCCAGTTCGCCGGTGAGGTTCGAGACGACCGGTACGGCCGGCTCGTGGAAGGTGAGTGTTTCCACGACGCGCCGGAAGTCCGCGAGCATCGGATCCATCAGCGGGGAGTGGAAGGCGTGCGACACCGACAGCCGGTTCGTCTTGCGCCCCAGGTCGGTGAAGTGCGCGGCGATCTCCAGGACCGCGCTCTCCTCGCCCGCGACGACGACGGACGCGGGCCCGTTGACGGCGGCGATGGAGACCTGGTCGGCGCGGGCCGCGAGCAGCGGAAGGATCTCGTCCTCGGTGGCCTGTACGGCGGCCATGGCGCCGCCCGTGGGCAGCGCCTGCATCAGCGCGGCGCGCGCGGCGACCAGCCGGCAGGCGTCGGCCAGCGAGAACACGCCCGCGACATGGGCGGCCGTGATCTCGCCGATCGAGTGGCCGCCGACCACGGCGGGGCGTACGCCCAGGGACTCCATCAGCCGGAACAGCGCCGTCTCGATGGCGAACAGCGCGGGCTGGGTCCAGCCGGTGAGGTTCAGGGTCTCGGGATCGTCGCCCCACATGACCGTGCGCAGCGGCCGGCCGAGATGGCCGTCCAGCTCGGTCAGTACCTCGTCGAGGGCGCGGGCGAAGACGGGGAAGCGCGCGTACAGGTCACGCCCCATGCCCAGGCGCTGGCTGCCCTGGCCGGGGAAGAGGATCGCGGTGGTGCCCTCGCCCGCCTCGCCGCGGGCGGCCTCGATGACCTCCTGGCCGTCCGCGAGCAGCACGGCACGGTGCCTCAACGCGGCCCTGCCGGTCGCCAGGGAGTAGCCGATGTCGGCCGGCGCGAGGCCGGGGGCTTCGGCCACGTACTCCGTGAGCCTGGCCAGTTGGTCCTTCAGCGCGGCTTCGGTCCTGGCCGAGACGGGCCAGGGCAGCACGGCGGGCACGGTGCCGGGAACGGGAGCGGACGGGGCCGGTTCGCCCGCGTCCGGGGCCTGTTCGACGATCAGATGCGCGTTGGTGCCGCTGATCCCGAACGACGAGACGCCCGCGCGCCTGGGCCGGTCGTCCGCGGGCCACGGTACCGGCTCGGTCAGCAGCTCGATGGCGCCGTCCGTCCAGTCCACCTGGGAGGTCCGCTTGTTCACATGGAGGGTCCGCGGCATCAGTCCGTGCCGCATGGCCATCACCGTCTTGATGAAGCCCGCGACCCCGGCCGCGGCCTGGGCGTGCCCGATGTTCGACTTGAGGGAGCCGAGCCGCAGCGGGTGCCCGGGGGCACGGCCGCGGCCGTAGGTGGCGAGCAGCGCCTGTGCCTCGATCGGGTCACCGAGCCTCGTACCGGTGCCGTGTGCCTCGACCAGATCGATATCGGCTCCGGTGAGACCCGCGTCGGCCAGCGCCAGCCGGATGACGTTCTCCTGTGCCCGGCCGCTCGGGGAGGTCAGTCCGTTGGACGCGCCGTCCTGGTTGGTGGCGCTGCCGCGGATGACGGCGAGTACGGAGTGCCCCTGGGCGCGGGCGTCGGAGAGGCGTTCCAGTACGACGATACCGACGCCCTCGGCCCAGGCGGTGCCGTCCGCGTCGTCGGAGAACACCTTGCAGCGTCCGTCGGGGGCCAGCCCGCCCTGCCGGGAGTAGCCGACGAAGCCGACCGGGGTGGACATCACGGTGACGCCGCCGGCCAGCGCCATCGTGCACTCCCCCGCGCGCAGGGAGCGCGCCGCCCAGTGCAGGGCGACCAGCGAGGAGGAGGAAGCGGTGTCGACGGTGACCGCCGGCCCTTCGAGACCGAGGGTGTAGGCGAGCCGTCCGGACGCGACGCTGGGCGAGAGCCCGGTCATGGCGTGGCCCGCCAGGTCTTCCCCGGACTGCTGGGTGACGGTGGCGTAGTCCTGGCCGTTGGTGCCGACGAACACACCGGTGCGGCTGCCGTGCAGGGCGTACGGGTCGATCCCGGCCCGTTCGACGGCCTCCCAGGAGGTTTCGAGCACCAGCCGCTGCTGCGGGTCCGTGGACACCGCCTCGCGCGGCGACATGCCGAAGAACCCGGCGTCGAAGTCGGCCGCGTCGTGCAGGAATCCGCCCTGGCGGGTCACACTGCGGCCCGGTCCCTCGCCGGCCAGCGCGTCCAGGTCCCAGCCGCGGTCGGCCGGGAAGCCGGAGATCGCGTCACGGCCCGTACGGACCAGCTCCCACAGCTCCTCGGGGGAGCGCACGCCGCCCGGATAGCGGCATGCCATCCCGACGACCACTACCGGGTCTTCGTCGGCTCCGATCGTCATGACGTTGCACACCCCTAGGGAAAGTCGGGCCTCGGACACCTCTCCGTGCCGGATCGTATGGGCGTCAACGCTGTACTTTTCCCTAAGGAATTCAGCGGCCCCCGGCGGAAGACTAGGGATTCTCCGGAGCGTGGCGTGAGACCAAGTAACTGTTCCGCTTCCTCGCGCGGCACGGCCACCCGGCGACCGGCCGTGTGGGTACCTGTGGCACCGAACGCTCCGGCTGCCACTTCCGAAGGGTGTTGTCCATGAGCTCGATTCGGCGGCCGATCCTGTTCGTCAGCTATGCCGAAAGCGGTCTTCTCAACCCGCTGCTCGTACTGGCGGAGGAATTGTCCCGCCGTGGGGTGGAGGATCTGTGGTTCGCTACCGACGAAAAGGGTCGCTCCGATATCGGGGCGGCCAAAGTGGGAACGCCCGTGGAGTTCGCGTCACTGGGCGACGTGGTGTCCGAGATGTCGGCCGTCACCTGGGACGACGAGACCTATCGGGAGGTGACCCAGCGTTCGCGGTTCAAGGCGCATCGCGCGGTCATCAAGCACTCCTTCGCCCCGGAGTCCCGGGTGGAGAAGTACCAGCGCCTCGAAGCCATTGTCGATGAGGTGAAGCCGGCCCTGATGGTCATCGAGTCGATGTGCCAGTTCGGGCATGAGCTGGCCATCACGAAGGGGATTCCCTTCGTGCTCGGCGTGCCGTTCGTGCCGAGCAATGTGCTCACCTCGCATGTGCCGTTCGCCAAGTCCTACACCCCCGGCGGCTTCCCGGTGCCGCACTCGGGGCTGCCGCTGGACATGACGTTCGCGCAGCGGGTGCAGAACCAGCTGTTCCGGCTGCGGACGCTGGGGATGTTCATGACGTCCTCGATGCGCAAGGTGGTCGAGGAGGACAACCGGATCCGGGTGGAGCTGGGGATCGCGCCCGAGGCGCGCCAGATGATGGCCAGGATCGACCATGCCGAGATGGTGCTCTGCTACTCGGTGCCCGAGCTTGACTATCCGTTCCCGATGCCGGAGAAGATGCGGCTGGTCGGTGCGATGGTGCCGCCGCTGCCTCAGGCGCCGGACGACGACGGTCTCTCCGCGTGGCTCGACACCCAGGAGTCCGTGGTCTACATGGGGTTCGGCACGATCACCCGGCTGACCAGGGAACAGGTCGGCGCGCTGGTGGATGTGACGCGACGGCTGGCGAGCAAGCACGCGGCGGTGCTGTGGAAACTGCCCAAGGAGCAGCAGGAGTTGCTGCCGCCCCGGGACGAACTGCCCGGCAATCTGCGGATCGAGAGCTGGGTCCCGTCCCAGCTGGATGTGCTGGCCCATCCGAAGGTCAAGGTCTTCTTCACCCACGCCGGCGGCAACGGCTACCACGAGGGGCTGTACTTCGGTAAGCCGCTGGTGGTGCGTCCGCTCTGGGTCGACTGCGACGACCAGGCGATCCGTGGCCAGGACTTCGGGGTCAGCCTGACCCTCGACCGTCCGGAGACCGTCGATCCGGACGACGTGTTCGACAAGCTCACCCGGGTGCTCGACGACGGCGCGTTCCGTGAGCGCGCCGAGCACTTCGCGGAGCTGCTGCGCGCGGCGGGCGGCCGGTCCGCCGCCGCGGATCTGATTCTGGGCCTTCCGGCCCTCACCGAGCCCGCCCCCGCCCGGACTTCCGCCCCGGCTCCCGCCACCGACTGAACGAGGCATTCCATGTCATACACCCATCCTGTGTCCAAGCCCTGGCTCGGCGGGCGAGAGCTTGAGTATGTGACGGAGGCCGTCAGCGACGGCTGGATCTCCTCGCAGGGGCCGTACGTTCGCAAGTTCGAGAGCGAGTTCGCCGACTACAACGGGATCGCGCACGGCGTCGCCTGCTCGTCCGGTACGACGGCGCTCACGCTGGCCCTGCGCGCCCTCGGTGTCGGCCCCGGCGACGAGGTGATCGTCCCCGAGTTCACGATGATCGCGACGGCGTGGGCGGTGACCTACACCGGTGCCACGCCCGTCTTCGTGGACTGCGGGGACGATCTCAATATCGATGTCTCGCTCATCGAGGAGAAGATCACCCCCCGCACCAAGGTGATCATGCCGGTGCATATCTACGGCCGCCGGTGCGACATGGACAGGATCATGGAACTGGCCCATGAGTACAACCTGCGCGTGGTGGAGGACTCCGCCGAGGCGCACGGCGTACGGCCGGTCGCCGACATCGCGTGTTTCTCGCTCTTCGCCAACAAGATCATCACCGCCGGTGAGGGCGGCATCTGTCTCACCAACGACCAGCACCTCGCCGATCAGATGGCGCATCTGCGGGCGATGGCCTTCACCAAGGACCACAGCTTCCTGCACAAGAAGCTGGCCTACAACTTCCGTATGACGAGCATGCAGGCGGCTGTCGCCCTGGCACAGACCGAGCGGCTCGACACGATCCTGGAGATCCGCCGGGAGATCGAGCGGCGGTACGACGAGGGCCTGAGCGGTATCGACGGGATCACGCTGATGCCGCCGCGCGATGTGCTGTGGATGTACGACCTGCGTGCCGAACGCCGGGAGGAGCTGCGGGACTTCCTCGCCGACGAGGGCATCGAGACACGGGTCTTCTTCAAGCCGATGAGCCGGCAGCCCGGCTACCTCCACCCCGACTGGCCCTCGCTGAAGGCCAGCCGTTTCAGCGAGGACGGCTTCTATCTCCCGACCCACACCGGGCTGACCGAGGAGGACCAGGAGTTCATCACGGGAACGATCCGCAAGTTCTACGGCGCCTAGGCCCAGGGGAATCGAGAAGATGACGACTACCGACAGGTGCCCGGTCGCCTTCCCGCTGCGGCGGCCCGGCCAGTCCTTTCCACCGCCTGAGTACCGGGACTTCCGCGAGCAGGACGGGCTGGTGCGTACGACGCTGCCCTCCGGCGTCCAGGTGTGGCTGGTGACCCGGCACGAAGACGTGCGTACGGTCCTCACCGATCCGCGGATCAGCTCCAACCCCTCGCACCCCGGCTTCCCCCGGGCGGCGAAGACCGGCGGTGTCCCGTCCCAGGACGAGGTGCCCGGCTGGTTCGTGGCACTGGACCCGCCGGAGCACGGGCGGTTCCGCAAGACGCTGATTCCCGAGTTCACCGTCCGCAAGGTCAGGGAGATGCGGCCGGCCATCCAGCAGATCGTCGACGAGCGTATCGACGCCATGCTCGCGGCGGGGAACACCGCCGATCTGATCGCGGACTTCGCGCTGTCCGTACCGTCCCTGGTGATCTCCAGTCTGCTCGGGGTGCCCAACGCCGACCGGGACTTCTTCGAGACCAAGACCCGGGTGCTGGTGACGCTCACCTCCACGGACGAGCAGCGGCAGGCCGCGTCCATGGCGCTGTTGCGCTATCTCAACCGGCTGATCACCATCAAGCAGAAGCGGCCCGGCGACGATCTGATCAGTCAGCTGCTGGCCGAGGGAACGCTGAGCAAGCAGGAACTGTCCGGTGTGTCGATGCTGCTGCTGATCGCCGGGCACGAGACCACGGCGAACAACATCGGACTCGGTGTGGTCACGCTGCTGTCCAACCCGCGGTGGATCGGCGACGAGCGGGCGGTGGAGGAGCTGCTGCGCTACTACTCCGTCGCCGACCTGGTCGCCTTCCGGGTGGCCGTCGAGGATGTCGAGATCGGCGGCCAGCTCATCAGGGCGGGCGAGGGCATCATCCCGCTGGTCGCGGCGGCCAACCATGACGGGACCGTCTTCGACCGCCCCGACGAGTTCGACCCCGGCAGGTCCGCGCGTTCGCATGTGGCGTTCGGGTACGGAGTGCATCAGTGCCTCGGCCAGAACCTGGTCAGGGTCGAGATGGACATCGCCTACCGGACGCTGTTCGAGCGGATCCCGACGCTGGAACTGGCCGTGCCGGTGGAGGAGTTGCCGCTCAAGTACGACGGGGTGCTGTACGGGCTGCACGCCCTGCCCGTGCGCTGGTAGACCGGCGCCCCCGGCGGGGAAACACGTACGACCGCAGGTAACCGACGGAGGAATGATGGTTCACATCAGCGTGGACACCGAACGCTGTGTGGGAGCGGGGCAGTGTGTGCTGTCGGCTCCCGATGTCTTCGACCAGGACGACTCCGGGATCGTCATGGTCCTGGAGGAGCCGGCGGACGAGCCGGGGCGGGAGGCCGCGCGGCAGGCGGGGCTGATCTGCCCGTCCCAGGCGATCACCGTGAAGGAAGGCTGAGCGGCGGACTCGCGCGCCCAACGGGCTCTGCCCCCACCGGCGGTGGGGGCAGAGCCCGTGGTGATGTGCCGCCCTGACCGGCTCCGCGCTACCAGGTGACCGGCAGTTCGGTGAGGCCGGCCGAGAGCTGGCCGCCCAGCACCTCAAGCTCCTCCACCGGGAGGGCCAGGCGCAGCTTGGGCAGGCGCGTGAAGAGCAGGGTGTACGCCGTCTTCAGCTGCATACGGGCCAGCGGGGCGCCGATGCAGTGCCACATCCCGTGCCCGAACGTCAGATGCGCGTTGGGCGAGCGGGTGATGTCGAACAGCTCGGGGTCGTCGAAGACCTGGGTGTCGAAGTTGGAGAGGGTGAAGTCGAGCAGGACCAGATCACCGAATCGAATGGTGACCCCGCCGATCTCGACATCCTCGGTGGCGTACCGCGGCAGCACCGAGCCGCCCGCCTTCGCCGAGCGCAGGATCTCCTCCACGGCGCCCAACATCAGCTTCGGATCCCCCAGCGCCGCGTCACGCTGCTCGGGGTAGAGGCCGAACAGCACCACTCCGAGATCGATATGGCTGGCGACGGCCTCCAGCCCGGCGAAGAGCACTCCGGCCGCTATCGGCCCGATGCGCTCGTCCGACGGCTCGTTCGCGCACAGCCGGGAGATCACATCGTCGCCGGGTTCGGCCCGCTTGCGGCCGGCCAGCTCCACCAGATAGCCGAAGAGGTCCTGCTGTCCGCCCTGGACGGTGTTCGGGTCGTCCAGACCGCCCATCCGGGACAGCAGCGTGACGAGCAGACCGCGGTCCTCGGCGGGCACACCGATGAGTTCACCGAGCACGGACAGCGAGAACGGCAGGGAGAACCCGCCGTGCAGATCGGCGGGCGGCCCCTGGGCGATGAAGCTCTCCAGCAGACCTTCCGCGATGGCCTCGACCTTCGGCATCAGATTGAGCACGCGCCGGGCCGAGAAGTTCGGGGTGAGCATCGCGCGGGTCTCGGTGTGCAGCTTCCGCGCCAGCTCGGCGTCGTCGGTGACGAGCATGTCCAGGAACGGGTTCTGGACATAGCGCGGGGCGTTCGCCGGATCGGGGTGCGCGCGGGCCAGCCGCTCGTCGCGCAGCAGTTCCTTGAGTTCGGCGTGGCGGGTCACCAGCCATCCCTCGTCGCCGGCGGGGGTACGCACCTTGCAGACGGGGCTCCGGGTCTGGAGCTCACGCAGCAGCGGGCTCAGCCGCAGCACGGTCGGCGGCACGCCCTTGAGCGACGGCAGCTCGTGGGATGTGGTCATGGGGGGTCTCTCCTCTGGACGGTCGGACGGTGGTGCGCGGGTGCCGCTGTGCGTCGGGACCCGTGGGGCGGGACGGGGCCGGGCGAGGCTGAGTCGTACGACCACAGCCCCGCCCGGCCCCGCCCGGGTCACACCTCGCCGGCGGGCAGGCCGCCGAGCCACTCCTCGATCGTCCGCGCCGTCAGCGCGGAGTGCTCCTTGGCGAGGGACAGATGGTTGGCCTGAATCTCACGGATGTCGTCCGCGGGGACGCCGGCGGTGTCGAACAGGAAGCCGTCCAGCGACTCCACACACCGGACCAGCATCGTCGGCGCGGTGGTGGGCACCGTCTCGATGTCGGTCATCGCCATGAACCAGTGCGCCATCGCGGAGAGCCTGGCGCTGTTCAGCGTCACCGACGGCGAGTCGATGTCGGCCAGGTAGTACCGGGTGGTCCTGTCGAGGTCCTTGCCCTCGCCCGGCTGGTACCTGATGCTCGCGGTGTCCAGCAGGATCACCGCTTCGGGGCGGATGCCCCAGGTCTCCTCCAGTACGCCCGCGGCCAGATAGGCGAGCGAGCCGCCCGTGGAGTGGCCCACCAGGACGAAGGGTTCACCGTCGCTGGCGTGCAGGGCGCTCTCCGCGACGATACGGGCCGCGGCCTCGCTGGTGGCCGGCAGCAGCTCACCGGGGGCGAACCCCATGAGCGGCAGGGCGGAGACATGCCGCTTGCCGCGGAAGTGCGCCGCGATGCGGGCGTACTGGTGTACGCCACCGGTGGCGCCCGGGGCGCTGACGAACACCAGCCGGGGGCTGCTCGGACCGTCCGCGAGAACGACGGGCGCCGACAGCTCCTCCAGGTCGGCGGGGGTCTCGAAGGTCGGCCGGGTGTTGGCGACGGCCTTGAGCATGCGCATGCCCTCGACCATCTTTCCGGCCTGCACCGCCGCGTAGAACAGGCCCTCCAGCGTCTCCTCCGGGTTATGGATGCCGCGCGCGGCGGCGGGAGCGCCCGCGGCGGTGCCCGGGGTGCCGGGGGCGAGCTGTCCGGCCAGCTCCCCGTGGAGCCAGCGGGCGAGCTTCACCGGGGTCGCGTTGTCGAAGACCACCGAGCTGGGCAGCCGCAGCGCGAGCGCCTCGGCGAGCTGGTTGCGCAGCCCGACGGAGACGAGCGAGTCGAACCCCAGCTCCAGGAAGCCGCGTTCGGGGTCGACACCGCTCGGGTCGGGGTGGCCGAGGAGCGCGGCGGAGTAGCCCACCACCAGCTCGGTGAGCAGGCCCTCCTGCTCCGGCGCCGACAGGTGCCGCAGCCGTTCGCGCAGGGTGACAGGCGAGCGGTCGGCCGCGGCGGCGGTGCGGCGGGTACGGGGTACCAGCTCCCGCCACAGCGCCGGCAGGGCCTGCTGCTCCTGGAGCCCGGCGACATTGATCTGGGTCGGCACCACCGTGGCCCGGTCCCGGAGGAGCGCGGCGTCGAACAGCGCCAGGCCCTGCTCGATCGCCAGTGGCGGCATACCGCCCCGGGCCATCCGCTCCAGGTCGGCGGTGCTGACATGGCTGGTCATACCGCTGCCCCGGCCCCAGGGGCCCCAGGCGAGGGAGACCGCGGGCAGCTCCTGGCTCCTGCGGTGCTGGGCGAGGGCGTCCAGATAGGCGTTGGCCGCGGCGTAGTTGCCCTGGCCGGGGCCGCCCAGCACACCGGAGACCGAGGAGTAGAGCACGAAGGCGGCCAGATCGAGATCGCGGGTCGCCTCGTGCAGATACCAGGCGGCGTCCACCTTCGGCCGCAGTACGCGCTCCAGCAGCTCCGGCGTCAGCGAGCCGGTGAGCGCGTCGCCCAGCACACCGGCGGTGTGGACGACGGCGGTCAGCGGGCGCTGCTCGGGCACCCCGGCGATCAGCGCGGTCACCGACTCCCGGTCGCCCAGGTCGCAGGAGACCACGGAGGCTTCGGCGCCCCGCTCGGCCAGGGCGGCGAGCAGTTCCGGCACGCCCGGGGCGTCCTGGCCGCTCCTGCTGGCCAGCAGGAGATGCCGTACACCGTGCTCGGCGACCAGATGGCGCGCCAGTTCCTTGCCGAGGCCGCCGGTGCCGCCGGTGATCAGTACGGTGCCCTCGGGGTCCCAGGGGCGCGCCGCGCCGCCGGCCGAGGGGGTCTCGTCGCTCTCGGGCAGCCGCGTGAGCCGACCGGCCCTGACCGTGTGGGAACGCACGACGAGCTGCTGTTCGTCGAGGCCGAGCAGACCGGGCAGGACCCCCGCCGACAGAAACGTGTCGTCCATGTCGACCAGCAGGAAGCTGCCGGGGTTCTCGGTCTGCGCGGACCGTACGAGGCCCCACACCGCGGCGGCGGCCACGTCCTTGACGTCCTCGGCGTCGACGGCGATGGCGCCCCGGGTGACGAAGACCAGCCGTGAGCGCGCCAGCGCCGGTTCGTTCAGCCACTCCTGGAGGAGGCCGAGGACGAAGGTGGTGAGGGCGCGCACCGACTCGGGTCCGGACTTCGCCGGGTCGCCGACCACGGGCACCAGGAAGACATCGGGGGCGACACCGCTGTCGCCGACCGCGCCGGTCAGGGACTCCGCGTACGCGCTGACGGTCTCGTCGGCGCGGTGCATCGCGTAACCCAGGTCGAGTTCGTCGACGCCGACGACCGCCCAGCGGGTGCCGGTGGCGGCCACCGGCTCGGGGACGGGCACCCAGTCGAGCGTGAGGAGCGAGCCCCGCTCGGTGCCGCCGGTCGTGGGGGTGGCCTGCCGGGGCTCGCCGGAGGGCGGGCCCAGCACCAGCGAATCGACGGAGAGCACCGGAGCGCCGGTCATGTCGACCGCGCTCAGCGCCACCTCGTCCGGGCCGGTCGCGGTGATCCGTACGCGCAGGGCGGAGGCCGCCGCGGCGTGCAGGGTCAGCCCGTTCCAGGACACCGGGACGGCGGCGGGCGCGCCGTCGGGGTCGAGGGAGCCCGCCGCGCGGGCGGCGGCGTCCAGCAGCGCCGGGTGGATGCCGAACGCGGCGGCGTCCTCGGCCGCCGGGGGCAGCGCCACCTCGGCGTAGACCTCGCCCTCGCGCCGCCAGACCCCCGACAGCCCCTGGAACACCGGCCCGTAGGCGAGGCCGGCGCCGGTGAGTCGTTCGTACAGTCCGTCCAGGGCGACCTGCTCGGCGTCGCGCGGCGGCCAGACGGCGGTGTCGAACCCGCCGGTCTCCTCGGCCTGTCCGGCCACCGCCAGCACGCCTCGGGCGTGCGGTGTCCAGCCGTCCGCGTCGCGGTCGGCGGGACGGGAGTGCACCGTCAGCGCCCGGTTGCCCGCGTCGTCCGGCGCGCCCACCCGTACCTGCACGGTGACCGCGTCGCGACCGGCCAGTACGAGAGGGGCGGACAGCGCCAGTTCCGTGACACGGTGCGGGCCCGCCTGGTCGCCGGCCCGGATCGCCAGCTCCGCGAAGGCCGCGCCGGGCAGCACGATCCGGCCGGAGATCCGGTGGTCGGCGAGCCAGGGATGCGACTGCGCCGACAGCCTGCCGGTGAGCACGATCTCGTCCGACCCGGCGATCGTGACGGCGGCGCCGAGCAGCGGATGCCCGGCGGCCACCAGACCGAGACCCGAGGCGTCGCCGCCGACCGCGCGGACCGTGGGCCAGTACCGCTCGTTCTGGAACGCGTATGTCGGCAGCTCCACCCGGCGGGCGCCCGTACCGGCGTAGAGTCCGGCCCAGTCCACCGCGAGGCCGCGGGTGTACAGCCCGGCGAGCGCGGTCACGGCCGCGGTCTCCTCGGGCCGGTCCTTGCGCAGGACCGGCAGCGCCGTCACGGCCGGGTCCTGGACGGACTCCGGTACGAGGGCGGAGAGGACGGCGTCCGGGCCCAGTTCCAGGAAGGTGCGTACGCCGCGCCCGGCGAGCGCCCGCACCCCGTCGCCGAACCGCACGGCCTCGCGCACATGGCGCACCCAGTAGCCGGGGTCCGTGAGTTCACCCGTGGTGGCCACCTCGCCGGTCAGGTTCGAGACGACCGGTACGGACGGCTCCTGGCAGGCCAGGCCCTCCACGACCGCGCGGAACGCGTCGAGCATGGGCTCCATCAGGGGCGAGTGGAACGCGTGGCTGACGGCGAGCCGGGTGGTCTTGCGGCCCTCGGCCGCCAGCCGGGCCGCGAGGTCGAGCACCGCGGTCTCGTCGCCCGAGACGACCACCGCGTCGGGGCCGTTGACCGCGGCGACGGAGACCCGGCCGGTCAGCAGCGGCGTGATCTCGTCCTCGGTGGCCCGTACGGCGACCATCGCGCCACCGGCGGGCAGCGCCCGCATCAGCCGGGCCCGCGCGGCGACCAGCCGGCAGGCGTCCTCCAGCGAGAACACCCCGGCCACATGCGCGGCCGTGATCTCACCGATGGAGTGCCCGGCGAGGAAGTCCGGCGTGACGCCCCAGGAGCTGACCAGCCGGTACAGCGCCACCTCGACGGCGAACAGCGCGGGCTGGGTGAACCCGGTGTCGTTCAGCGCGTCCGGGTCGTCGCCCCAGATGACCTCGCGCAGGGGACGGTCCAACTCCCCGTCCAGCTGGGCCAGTACGGCGTCCAGGGCCTCGGCGAAGACGGGGAAGCGCGCGTACAGCTCCCGGCCCATCCCGACGCGCTGCGAGCCCTGGCCGGAGAAGAGCACGGCGAGCGTGCCCTTGCCGGAGACCCCGCGCGCCACCTCGACGGGCGCCCCGTCCTCGGCGTCCGCGGTGGCCAGTAGTACCGCGCGGTGCTCGAAGGCGGTACGGGTGGTGGCGAGCGAGAAACCGAGGTCGAGCGGGTCGGCGCCGCGCGCCCGCGCGAAGGCGCGGATCCGGTCCAGCTGGGCGTCGAGCGCGGCGCCGCCCCGGCCGGACACCGGCCAGGGCACGGCCTTCGGCACGACGGTCGGCGTGGGCGCGGGCGTGTCCTCGGCGGTCTCGGACTCGGCGGGCGGCGCCTGCTCGATGAGCACATGCGCGTTGGTGCCGCTGATACCGAACGACGACACCCCGGCGCGGCGCACCCGGTCGCCCTCCGGCCACCGCACCGGCTCGGTCAGCAGCCGTACGTCACCGGCCGTCCAGTCCACATGCGAGGAGGGCGCGTCCACGTGCAGCGTCCGGGGCAGCACGCCGTTGCGGAGCGCGAGCACGATCTTCATCACCCCCGCGACGCCGGCCGCCGCCTGGGTGTGACCGATGTTCGACTTGACCGCGCCGAGCCACAGCGGACGGTCCGGCTCGCGGTCCTGGCCGTAGGTGGCGAGCAGCGCGCCCGCCTCGATCGGATCGCCCAGCGTCGTGCCCGTACCGTGCGCCTCGACCGCGTCCACATCGGACGGGGAGAGTCCGGCGCCGGCCAGCGCCTGGCGGATCACCCTCTGCTGGGAAGGGCCATTGGGCGCGCTCAGACCGTTGGACGCGCCGTCCTGGTTGACCGCGCTGCCGCGCAGCACCGCGAGGACGGGGTGTCCGTTGCGCTGGGCGTCGGACAGCCGCTCGACGACCAGCAGACCGGCGCCCTCGGACCAGGCCGTGCCGTCCGCCGCGTCGGAGAAGGCCTTGCAGCGCCCGTCGGCGGCCAGTCCGCCCTGGACGCTGAACCCGGCGAAGCTGGCGGAGGTCGCCATCACGGTCACTCCGCCGGCCAGCGCCAGCGAGCACTCGCCGTTGCGTACGGCCTGCGCGGCGAGGTGCAGGGTCACCAGTGAGGACGAGCACGCGGTGTCGAGCGTGACCGCGGGGCCTTCGAGTCCGAGGACGAAGGAGAGCCGGCCCGACAGGACGCTCGCCGCGAGGCCGTTGCCCGCGTAACCGCCCATGTCGTCGCGCGCGGCGAGCACGAGGTGCGCGTAGTCCTGGGAGTTGGTGCCGACGAACACGCCGGTCCTGCTGCCGCGCAGGGTGGCCGGGTCGACGCCGGAGCGCTCGATGGCCTCCCAGGCCACCTCCAGGAGAAGTCGCTGCTGCGGGTCCATGGCAAGGGCCTCGCGCGGCGAGATGTCGAAGAAACCCGGGTCGAACCGCGGCGCGTCATGGACGAACCCGCCCTCCTGGGTGGCGCTGCGTCCCTCGCCGTCACCGGCGAGCACATCCAGGTCCCAGCCGCGGTCGTCGGGGAATCCGGAGATGGCGCTGCGGCCGTCGGCGAGCAGCTCCCACAGATCCTCGGGAGAGCGCACCCCGCCGGGAAACCTGCATCCCATCCCGACGATCGCCACCGGTTCGTGACGGCCGGATTCGGCCTCTTCGAGTCGTTGGCGGGTCTGGTGCAGATCCGTCGTGACCCACTTCAGGTATTCGACGAGTTTCTGTTCGTCCGGCATCGTCCGTGAACCTTCCTCAGATGTATCGCGTGCGAAGGGAGTGGGCCCCTGTCAGGAATCCGTTGACCTGCCGAGCTCGTTGTCGATGAAGGCGAGGATCTCGTCGGTGCTCGCGGCCTCGATCCGCTCGGTGACCACCGTCGCGCCGGTCTCCTGGGCGGCTCCGTCCCAGCGCGCGAGGAGCCGGTGCAGCCGTCCGGCGATCCCGGCCCTGGTGACCTCGTCGAGTTCGCCGTCGGCGAGCGAGGCCTCCAAGCGGTCGAGCACCGCGAGCGGCGAGCCGTCCGTGCCCGAGGTGTCCCCGCCGAACAGCGCCGGTGTCAGATGCCGGGCGACGGCGAGCGGGGTGGGGTGGTCGAACACGAGGGTGGCCAAGAGCCGTACGCCCGTGGCCGCCGTCAGCCGGGTGCGCAGCTCCACCGCCATCAGCGAGTCGAAGCCCAGCCGGCTGAAGTCCCGGTCGGCCGGGACGGCGTCCGGGGTGGTGTGTCCCAGTACGGCGGCGGTCTCGGTCCGTACCAGCTCCACCAGGGCCGCTTCCCGCTCCGGCGCGTCGAGCCCTTCCAGCCGCCGGGCCAGACCGGTGGCACGGCTGCGGGTGGCGGCCGTACGGCGCTTGGCGCGCGGCAGTCCGCGCAGAAGCGCGGGGACCTCGGCCGCGGCGGTCGCCGTCTCCCGGCCCGTGCCGCGGGCGATCCGGGCCGGTACGACCAGTGCCTCGTCGCGGACGCTCGCCGCGTCGAACAGCGCGAGGCCCTGTGCCACCGACAGCGGGGTGAGATCCGAGCGGGCCATCCGGCGCAGATCGGTGTCGCTCAGGGTGCCCGTCATACCGGTGTCCGAGGTCCAGGGGCCCCAGGCGAGCGAGACGGCGGGCAGGCCGAGAGCGGTGCGGTGCGCGGCCAGCGCGTCCAGGAACGTGTTGGCGGCGGCGTAGTTGCCCTGTCCCGGTCCCCCGGTGACACCCGCGGCCGAGGAGTACAGGACGAACCCGGCGAGCCCGGGGGCGAGTTCGCGGGTCGCCTCGTGCAACTCCCAGGCCGCGTCGGCCTTCGGACGCGCTGTCCGCTCGACCAGCGCGGGGGTGAGCGAGCCGATCGTGGCGTCCGCGAGCACACCGGCGGTGTGCACCACGGCGGTCAGCGGGTGTTCGGCCGGTACGGCGGCGAGCAGCGCGTCGAGCGCCGTACGGTCCGCGACATCGCAGGCGGCGACGGTCACCTCGGCGCCGTGGGCGCTCAGTTCGGCCCGCAGTTCCTCGGCACCCGGCGCGTTGGGGCCGCGCCGCCCGGCGAGCAGCAGATGCTTCATGCCGTGCGCGGTCACCAGATGCCGGGCGAGCGCGCTGCCGAGGCCGCCGGTGCCGCCGGTGATCAGCACCGTACCGTCGCGGTCCCAGGGCCGGACCCGGTCCTGGGGCGGGGTGCCACCGCTCTCGGGCAGCCGGGCGAGCCGCGCGACCCGTACGGCGCCGTCGCGCAGCGCCGCCTGGGTCTCACCGGCGTCCAGCAGTCCGGGCAGGGCGGCGAGCGCCTCGCCCAGGGCCTCGGGGCCCTCGCGGTCGTCGGTGTCGAGCAGCAGGAAGCTGTCGGGCTCCTCCGACTGGGCGGTGCGGACCAGGCCCCATACGGGGGCGGCGGCCAGGTCCCGTACGTCCTCGGCGCCGACGGCGACCGCGCGCCGGGTGACGAACACCAGCCGCGATCCGGCGCTCCGCCGGTCGGCGGACCAGGCGTGCAGCAGGTCCAGGACGGCGGCCATGGTGGTCCGCGCGGCCTCGGGGACGTTCCCGGCGCCGGACGGGTCACCGAAGACCGGGGCCAGGACGACGTCCGGCAACAGCTCATCGCCGTCGAGGAGTTCGGCCAGCGACGCCGCGCGTACGGCGGGCACCGCGCCCGCCGGGGCCGCCGCGTCCAGCGCGGTCGCCAGGCCCGCCGGGTCCGCGCCGACGACCGCCCAGCGGAGGCCGGCCGGGGACGCGGAGGCCGCCGGGGCGGGCGCGGTCTCCCAGACGACCCCGAACAGCGAGCCCCGCTCTCCGGTGGCTCCCGCCGCGACGGGAGCCGTGGCGCAGGCCGCGACGGCGGCCGGACGGAGGGCGAGCGAGCGTACGGAGATCACCGGTGCGCCGTCCACGTCGACGGCCGCCAGTGCCACGGTGTCCTGGCCGGTGGCGGTCAGCCGTACCCGCAGCGCCGTGGCGGCGCCCGCGTGCAGGGTCAGTCCCCGCCAGGCGAACGCTTCGACATCTCCGGCCAAGGCGTCGGCATCGGCATCGGTGTCCAGCAGTGCCGCCGCGCGGACGGCGGTGTCCAGCAGCGTCGGGTGGATCGTGAACCCGCTCTCCCCGCCCGTCTCTTCGTCCAGCAGGACCTCGGCGAACACCATGCCGTCCCGCCGCCAGGCGGTGCGCGGGCCGGTGTCGTCCTGTTCGAGGTCCAGGGCCTGGGCGCCCTTGGGCGGCCAGACGGAGGTGTCGAACTCCCCGTCCGGTGCCGCCGTCCCGTCGGCGGCGGCCAGCACGCCGGTGGCGTGCCGGGTCCACGGCAGGTCCGGTCCGGCCTCGGGGCGGGCGTGCACGTCCAGGGGGCGGCGGCCGGTCCCGTCGACGGCGCCCACCCGCACCTGGATCCGTACCGCGCCCTGGTCAGGTACGAACAGCCCGCTCTCCACGGTCAGTTCCTCGACCCGTTCGCAGCCCACCTCGTCCCCGGCGCGTACGGCCAGCTCGGCGAAGGCCGCCGCGGGCAGCGGCACGGGCCCGTCGGAGGCTCGGTGCGCGGCCAGCCAGGGCTGCTCGGGCAGCGACAGCCGGCCCGTCAGCACCACCTCGTCGGAGCCCGCCACCGTCATCGCGGCGCCCAGCAGCGGATGTCCGGCGGACACCAGACCGAGGCCGGAGGGGTCGCCCGCGGCGGCCGGGGACACCGAGGGCCAGTAGCGCTCGCGCTGGAAAGCGTATGTGGGCAGCTCCACCCGCCGGGCGCCCGTACCGGCGAAGATCGCGGCCCAGTCGGTGCTGACCCCGTGCGCGTGCAGCTGGGCGAGCGCGGTGACGGCGGTCAGTTCCTCGGACCTGTCCTTGCGCAGAACAGGTACGACCACGGCGTCGTCCGGCACGGAAGCGCGGACCAGCGCGGAGAGCACGCCGTCCGGGCCCAGCTCCAGGAAGGTGCCGACTCCCTCGCCGACGAGGGTCCGTACCCCGTCGGCGAAGCGGACCGCCTCACGGACGTGCCGTACCCAGTAGTCGGCGGAGCACAGTTCACCGGCCGTGGCCGGCTCACCGGTCAGATTCGAGACGACCGGGATACGGGGCGCCTCGAAGGCGGTCTTCTCGGCGACCGCCCGGAATCCGTCCAGCATCGGGTCCATCAGGGGCGAGTGGAACGCGTGGCTCACCGGGAGCCGGGTCGTCCTGCGTCCCCCGGCGGCCAGGCGTTCCGCGGCCTTCAGGACCTGGTCCTCGGCGCCGGAGATCACCACCGCCGTGGGTCCGTTGACGGCGGCGATCGCCACCTCGGCGGAGAGCAGCGGCCGTACCTCGTCCTCGGTGGCCTCCACGGCGACCATGGCACCGCCCCCGGGCAGCGCCTCCATCAGCCGGGCGCGGGCCGCGACCAGCCGGGCCGCGTCCGGCAGTGAGAACACCCCGGCCACATGGGCCGCGGCGATCTCACCGATCGAGTGCCCCGCCACGAGGTCCGGGGTCACCCCCCACGACTCCACCAGCCGGAACAGCGCCACCTCGATGGCGAACAGCGCGGGCTGGGTGTACGCGGTGCGGTTCAGCGTCCCGGCGTCGTCGCCCCAGATCACCTCGCGCAGCGGACGGGGCAACTCCCCGTCCAGATGGGCGAGTACGGAGTCGAGCGCGTCGGCGAAGACCGGGAAGCGCGCATAGAGCTCGCGGCCCATTCCCGGCCGCTGGCTGCCCTGGCCGGAGAAGAGGACGGCCGTCGGACGCTCCACCGCCACTCCCCCGGCGACCCGCGGCGCCGACGCGTCCGCGCGGTCGCCCGGGGCGATGAGCACGGCCCGGTGTTCGAAGGCCGTCCGGCTCTCGGCCAGCGAGAGACCGAGGTCGAGCGGGGAGAGCCCGGGGCGGTCCGCCACGAAGGAGCGCAGCCGGTCCAGCTGTGCGTCCAGCGCGGCTTCGCTCTTGGCCGAGACGAGCCAGGGCACGACGGCCGGCGCCACCTCGGGGGCCGGGGCCGGCGCCGGCGGCTCGGCCATGGGTGCCTGCTCCAGGACCACATGCGCGTTGGTGCCGCTGATCCCGAAGGACGACACACCGGCCCTGCGGGCATGCCCGGTCTCCGGCCACTCCCGCTGCTCGGTGAGCAGCTCCACCGCTCCTGAAGCCCAGTCGACCCGGGTCGAGGGCTCGCTGATGTGCAGCGTCCTGGGCAGCCTGCCGTGCCGGAGCGCCAGCACCGTCTTCAGCACACCCGCGACGCCCGCGGCGGCCTGGGTGTGGCCGAGGTTGGACTTCACGGAGCCCAGCAGCAGGGGCCGCTCGGGGTCCCGGTCACGTCCGTACGTCGCGAGGAGGGCCCCCGCCTCGATGGGGTCGCCCAGGGTGGTGCCGGTGCCATGGGCCTCGACCGCGTCCACGTCGGCGGGGGTCAGACCGCCACTGGCGAGGGCCTGGCGGATGACCCGCTGCTGGGAGGGGCCGTTGGGCGCGGTGAGGCCGTTGGACGCGCCGTCCTGGTTGACGGCGGACCCGCGCAGCACGGCCAGGATCTCGTGGCCGTTCCGCCGGGCGTCCGACAACCGCTCGACGACCACCACGCCGACGCCCTCGGACCAGCCGGTGCCGTCGGCCGAGTCGGAGAACGCCTTGCAGTGCCCGTCCGGGGCAAGACCGCCC
Organism: Streptomyces sp. NPDC051662; assembly: GCF_040681655.1. Taxonomy (NCBI): domain Bacteria; kingdom Bacillati; phylum Actinomycetota; class Actinomycetes; order Kitasatosporales; family Streptomycetaceae; genus Streptomyces; species Streptomyces sp. NPDC051662. The sequence goes on along the minus strand of NZ_JBFAZD010000007.1, from coordinate 230,611 downwards.
TGGCGGGTGAACCCGGCGAAGCTGGTCGAGGTCGACATGACCGTGACCCCGCCGACCAGTGCCATGGAGCACTCGCCCGCGCGCAGCGCCTGGGCGGCCCAGTGCAGCGCGACCAGGGAGGAGGAGCAGGCGGTGTCCACGGTGACGGCGGGGCCCTCGAAGCCGAAGGCGTAGGAGAGCCTGCCGGAGATGACGCTGGCGGCCAGCCCCGTGCCCGCGTGGCCCTCCACGTCCTCGTTCGCCCGGAGGATCAGATTGGCGTAGTCCTGGCCGTTGGTACCGACGAAGACCCCGGTCCGGCTGCCGCGCAGCGAGGCCGGATCGGTCCCGGTGCGCTCGAACGCCTCCCAGGCGGTCTCCAGCAGCAGCCGCTGCTGCGGGTCCATGGCAAGGGCCTCGCGGGGCGAGATGTCGAAGAAACCCGGGTCGAAGTCGGCGGCCTCGTAGAGGAAACCGCCCACGCGTGTCGCGCTGCGGCCCTGGCCGTCCCCGGCGAGGACATCGAGGTTCCAGCCACGGTCCGTGGGGAACTCCGCGATGCCGTCGCGGCCTTCGGTGAGCAGCTGCCACAGATCCTCGGGCGAGCGCACCCCACCGGGGAAGCGGCAGGCCATGGAGACGATGACGACCGGGTCGTCGGTGACCGCGGCGGTGGGCGGTGCGCCGGCCCCGGCCGGCTCCCCCGTCTCTCCCGTCTCCCCGGACTCGCCGGACTCGCCGGTCTCGCCGGTCTCGCCGGTCTCGCCGGTCTCGCCGCCGAGCAGTTCGGTGCGGAGATGGCCGGCGAGCGCGTGCGGGTTCGGATAGTCGAAGACCAGGCTCGCGGGCAGGGCCAGACCCGTCATCTCCGTGAGCCGGTTGCTCAGTTCGACGGCGGTCAGCGAGTCGAAGCCGAGATCGCGGAAGGCCTTGTCGCCCCTGATCGCGTCGGCTCCGGTGTGACCGAGCACGGCCGCCGCCTGGGTACGGACGAGGGTGAGCAGTACGGCGGTCCGGTCGGCCCCGGTCGCTCCGCGCAGCCGCTCGCGCAGCCCGGACGCGGCCGATTCGCCCTCGCGCCGCGCTTCCCGTACGGCCGTCAGCGCCTTGCGCGCCTCGGGCAGATCGGCGAGCAGCGGGCTGGGGCGCAGACTCAGCAGGGCGCTCAGCAGCCGTGGCCGCTGGAGGTCGGCGAGGACCACGGTCGGCTCGGGCTCCACCACGACGCGCTGCAGCGCGGAGACCGCGAGGGCGGGGTCGAGCGTGCCCGGTCCCGTCTGCCGGTCGGAGGGGGCGGAGTGGGCCGCCATACCGCCGCCGTCCCAGGCGCCCCAGGCGATCGAGGTCGCCGGCAGACCGAGCGAGCGGCGCCGCTCGGCCAGTGCGTCGAGGACGGTGTTGGCGGCGGCGTAGTTGGCCTGGCCGGGGTTGCCCACGGCGCCCGCCACCGAGGAGAACAGCGCGAACACCGACAGATCGAGGTCACGGGTCAGTTCGTCGAGCAGCAGCGCCGAGGCGACCTTGGCGCGGAACACCGTCTCGAACCGCTCGGCCGTCAGCCCCGCGAGCACCCCGTCGTCCAGGACGCCCGCCGTATGCACCACCCCGGTCAGCGGGGTGTCCTCGGGGACGGCGGCGAGGGCCCGTGTCAGCTGGTCCCTGTCGGCGGCGTCGCAGGCGGTGAGGGTGACCCGCGCGCCGAGAGCGGTCAGTTCCGCCCGCAGTTCCCCGGCGCCGGGCGCTTCCGGGCCACGGCGGCTGAGCAGGACGAGATGCGGGACGCCCTCGCTCGCCAGCCGGCGCGCCACATGGGCGCCGAGCGCGCCCGTACCGCCGGTGATGAGCACGGTGCCGGACGGCTGCCACCGCTCCTCGGCGGCACCGGGGCGCTCCGTGCTGGGCGCGGGCGTCATCCTGCGGCCGAACACGCCCGAGGCGCGGACCGCCACCTGGTCCTCGCCGTCCCGGCCGGCCAGGACGGCGATGAACCGCCGTACGGACCGCTCGTCCAGTTCCTCGGGCAGATCGGCCAGCCCGCCCCACTGGCGGGGGTGTTCGAGCGCCGCGACCCTGCCGAGGCCCCAGACGGCGGCCTGCGCCCGGCCGGTGGGCGGCTCGGAGTGGATGGGTGAGACGGCGCCGCGCGTGACGGCCCAGAGGGGGGCCGCGATGCCCGCGTCGCCGAGCGCGCGCAGGAGCGCGGCGGTGGCGATCAGTCCCGCGGGGACACCGGCGGGACCGGCCGACTCGTCGAGGGCGAGCAGCGACACCACCCCGGCGATCTCCGCCGGGGCGTCCGAGGCGGCCTCCGTGAGCCGGGCGACCAGGCCGGTGCCGTCGGCCGTGCCGGTGCCTTCAGCCATGTCGGTGCCGTCGACCGTGCCGGTGCCTTCAGCCGTGCCGGTGCCAACCCGTACGGCGGCCGGGCCGAGCCCGTCGATCAGTGCGGTCACCCACGCGTCGGCGATCCCGGGCGCGGGCGCCAGTACCAGCCAGGTCCCGGACAGCGTCGCCGCGGAACCGCTGACCGTCAGCGGCTTCCAGCTCTGCCGATAACGCCACGCGTCCACGGCGGAGCGGGTCTTGCGCCGGGTACGCCACGACGACAGCGCGGGCAGGACGGCCCCGAGCGAGTCGCCGTCCACGTCCAGTCCGGCCGCGAGGGATTCCAGGTCCTCCCGCTCCACGGCGGCCCAGAACTCCGCGTCGGCCGGGTCCGTACCGTCGGCGGGCGTGGCGGCGACCACCTCGGGCCAGAACCGTTCGCGCTGGAAGGCGTACGTCGGCAGATCGACCCGCCGGGCGCCGGTGCCCGCGAAGACGCCGGCCCAGTCGACGTCGGCGCCCACGACATGCAGCCGGGCCAGCGCGGTGACGAGTGCGGCTTCCTCGTCGCGGTCCTTGCGCAGCGCCGGGACGACCACGGCGGTGGCGGGCAGGGACTCGCGTGCCAGGGCGGAGAGCACCCCGTCCGGGCCCAGCTCCAGGAATGTACCGACGCCCCGGTCGCGGAGCGCGCGCACCCCGTCGGCGAAGCGCACGGCCTCGCGGACATGGCGTACCCAGTACTCGGCCGAGCACAGCTCGCCGACCGACGCCGGAGCGCCCGTCAGGTTGGACACGACGGGAAGCGTCGGCTCGGCGTAGGCGAGCCCCTCCGCGACGGTACGGAACTCATCCAGCATCGGCCGCATCAGCGGCGAGTGGAACGCGTGCGAGACGCGCAGCCTGCTCGTCCTGCGGCCCTGGGCCTCCAGTTGGGCCGCGACGTCCAGCACGGTGTCCTCCGCGCCGGAAATCACCACGGACGAGGGGCCGTTGACGGCGGCGACGGACACCTCGCCCGACAGCAGGGGAAGCACCTCGTCCTCGGCTGCCTGGACAGCGACCATCGCACCGCCCGGGGGCAGCGCGGCCATCAACCGCGCACGGGCCACCACCAGCCGGGCCGCGTCCTCCAGCGAGAACACCCCCGCCACATGCGCCGCCACGATCTCACCGATCGAATGACCCGCCACAAAGTCCGGCCGTACACCCCACGACTCCACCAGCCGGAACAACGCCACCTCGACCGCGAACAACGCCGGCTGAGTAAACCCCGTGTCATTCAGCGGCTCGGCGTCATCACCCCACATCACCTCACGCAGCGACCGCCCCAACTCGGTTTCCAACGCGGCCAGTACGGAGTCCAGCGCCTCCGCGAACACCGGGAAGCGCTCATACAGCTCACGCCCCATCCCCAGCCGCTGACTGCCCTGACCGGAGAACAGCACCGCCGACGACCCCTCGGTGGCCAGGCCCCGGGCGACGTCCACGACGCCCTCGTCGGTCGCCAGCAGCACCGCGCGGTGCTCGAAGAGCGAACGGCCCGTCGCCAGCGAGTGGCCTGTATCCGCCGCCGGGATCTCGGGGTGCTCCCGCGCGAAGGCCCTGAGCCGGTCGAGCTGTCCGTCCAGCGCCGCCTCGCTCTTGGCCGAGACGAGCCACGGCACGGCGCGCGGGGCGGCCCCGGGCGTGACCGGCCCGCCCTCGGCGGTGTCCCGCTCCGGTTCGGGCAGCTCCGGACCGGCCTGCTCCAGCACCACATGCGCGTTCGTACCGCTGATCCCGAAGGACGAGACGCCCGCCCGGCGGGCGCGTCCTGTCTCCGGCCACGCGGTGGTGTCGGCGAGCAGCTCCACGGCCCCCGCCGACCAGTCGACATGGCTTGACGGTTCGGTCAGATGCAGCGTCCTCGGGAGCGTCCCGTGCCGCAGCGCCATCACCATCTTCACCAGGCCGGCCGCGCCCGCCGCGGCCTGGGTGTGACCGATGTTGGACTTCACGGAGCCGAGCAGCAGCGGCAGGTCCCGCTCGCGGTCCTGGCCGTAGGTGGCCAGCAGCGCCTGGGCCTCGATCGGGTCACCGAGCGGGGTGCCGGTGCCGTGCGCCTCCACCGCGTCCACCTCGGCCGGGGAGAGCCCGGCGTTGGCGAGCGCCTGCCGGATCACGCGCTGCTGCGCGGGCCCGTTGGGGGCCGTCAGACCGTTCGAGGCACCGTCCTGGTTGACGGCGCTGCCGCGCACGACGGCCAGCACCTGGTGGCCGTTGCGCCGCGCGTCCGACAGCCGCTCAAGGACCAGCACGGCCGCGCCCTCGGACCAGCCGGTGCCGTCGGCGGAGTCGGAGAACGCCTTGCACCGGCCGTCACCGGCCAGTCCGCCCATCCGGGAGAAGCCCGCGAAGTTCGCGGAGGTGGTCATCACCGTCACACCGCCCGCGAGAGCGAGTGAACACTCACCGCCGCGCAGCGCCTGGGCGGCGAGGTGCAGCGAGACCAGGGACGACGAGCAGGCCGTGTCGACCGACATCGCCGGGCCCTCCAGGCCCAGCGCGTAGGCCAGTCGGCCGGAGACGACGCTGACCGCGAGCCCGGTGGTGGCGTGGCCCGCCATGTCGTCCTTCGAGCGCATGACGAGGCCGACGTAGTCCTGGCCGCTGACGCCGACGAAGACACCGGTGCGGCTGCCGCGCAGGGTGGCCGGGTCGATGCCCGCGCGTTCCGCCGCCTCCCAGGAGACTTCGAGCAGGACGCGCTGCTGCGGGTCCATGGCAAGGGCCTCGCGCGGCGAGATACCGAAGAATCCGGCGTCGAAGTCGGCGACGTCCCGCAGGAATCCGCCCTGTCCCCCGACCGCGCCGATGGACGCGTCGGTCTCCCAGCCGCGGTCGTCGGGGAAGCCGGAGATGGCGTCGCCGCCGGAGAGCACCAGCTCCCAGAGTCCTTCGGGGGACTCCACGCCGCCGGGGAACCGGCAGCTCATGCCGACGATCGCGATCGGGTCGTCGGTGGTGCCGGCGCTGTCACGCGATTCGCGCGCGGTGACGGCCGCGACCTCGTCCTCCCCGACCAGCTCGTCGAGGAGATACGCGGCGAGCCTCGCCGGTGTCGGGTAGTCGAAGATCAGCGTGGCGGGCAGTGTCAGTCCGGTGGCGGACGCGAGCCGGTTGCGCAGTTCGACGGCGGTCAGCGAGTCGAAGCCGAGCTGCCTGAACTCCCGTTCCACGGCGATGGCCTCGGGCGAGGAGTGGGCGAGCACCACCGCGGCCTCGGCGCGTACCAGGTCGGTCAGCAGCCGGGGCCGCTCGTTCGCGCGCAGCGCGGCCAGCCGCTCGACGAGTCCCGCGCGGGACACCCCCGCGGCTCCGCTCTTCGCGGCGCGGCGGCCGGTCCGTACGAGTCCGCGCAGGAGGGCCGGGACACCGGCCGCGGCCGGCACGGCGCCACCGCCGATGGAGAGCGGGACGATCAGCGCCTCGTCGCTCGCGGTGGCGGCGTCGAACAGCGCCAGGCCCTGTGCCACCGAGAGCAGCGGCATTCCGGAGCCGCTGCTCACCCGGCGTACGTCATGGTCCTCCAGCGTGCTGGTCATGCCCACGCCCTGTTCCCAGGCGCCCCAGGCCAGCGAGAGCGCGGGCAGCCCCTGGGCACGGCGGTAGGCGGCCAGCGCGTCGAGGAAGGTGTTGCCTCCCGCGTAGTTGGCCTGTCCGGGGCTGCCCATGACCCCGGCCGTGGACGAATACACCACGAACGCGGCCAGATCGAGATCCCGGGTCAGCTCATGCAGATTCCACGCCGCGTCGATCTTGGGACGCAGCACAGCGGCCAGCCGTTCGGGGGTGAGCGAGCCGATGACGCCGTCGTCCAGCACGCCCGCCGTGTGCACCACGGCCGTCAGCGGATGCTCGGACGGTACGGACGCCAGCAGTTCGGCGAGTGCTTCCCGGTCCGCCACGTCGCAGGCGGGGACCGACACCTCCGCGCCCAGGGTACGCAGCTCCGCGGCCAGCTCGGCCGCTCCGGGGGCCGCCACTCCGCGCCTGCTGGTGAGCACGAGGTGCCGTACGCCCCGTTCGGCCACCAGGTGCCGTGCCAGTACGCCGCCCAGACCGCCCGTGCCACCGGTGATCAGGACCGTACCCTCGGGGTTCCACACGGCCGGCATCGTGAGCACGATCTTGCCGACATGCCTGGCCATGCTCATGAAGCGGAACGCGTCACGTGCCCGCCGTACGTCCCAGGACCGCACCGGCAGCGGCTCCAGTACGCCGCGCTCGAACAGCCCTTCCAACTCGACCAGCATCCGTTGGATGCCCTCGGGGCCGACCCAGCCGAGGTCGAAGGCCTGGTAGTCCACACCCTCCGGCACATCTGCGGCATCCCGGATATCGGTCTTGCCCATCTCCAGGAACCGGCCGCCCGAACCGACCAGCCGCAGTGACGCGTCCACGAACTCACCGGCCAGCGAGTTCAGTACGACATCGACGCCCCCACCACCCGTGACCCCCGCGAACGCCGCCTCGAACTCCGTCGTACGCGACGACGCGATGTGATCATCGGCGACCCCCAATGACCGCAGAACATCCCACTTGCCCTCACTCGCCGTCGCGAACACCTCAGCACCCAGATGATTCGCCACCTGAATCGCCGCCATACCCACACCACCCGCACCGGCATGGATCAGCACCCTCTCCCCACGCCGCAACCCGCCCAGCTCCACCAGCGCGTGATACGCGGTCAGGAACACCAGCGGCATCGAGGCCGCCGTCTCCCACGACCAGGTGTCCGGTACGCGGGTCATCATGTGCTCGTGGCCCACCACATGGGTGCCGAAGCCGCCGAAGAGCATGCCCATGACCCGGTCGCCGACCCGCAGATCGGTCACGTCGGGCCCGGTCCCGACCACGACACCGGCTGCCTCTGAGCCGAACAGCCCGGCGTCGCCCGGGTACATGCCCAGGGCGTTGAGGACATCGCGGAAGTTCACTCCGGCCGCGCGGACCTCGATCCGTACGTCGCGGCCGGTCAGCGGTTCGAGTACCTCGGGGAACGGAGCCAGGGTCAGTCCGTCGAGGCTGCCCTTGGCCCGGCTGCCCAGCCGCCAGGGCATCCCGGCCGGCGGCACCAGGCCCGTGCCCGACTCCAGCCGGGCGAGCCTGCCGACGCGCAGCGCGCCCGCGCGCAGCACGGCCTGGGGCTCCTCGGCGGCCACCAGCCCCGGCAGCGCCGGGAGTACGGCCGCCGAGTCGGCGGTGTCATCGGCGTCCACCAGCAGGAACCGGCCGGGGTTCTCGGCCTGCGCCGAGCGCACCAGACCCCATACGGAGGCGGCGGCGACATCGGTGACGTCCTCGGCGCCCTCCTCGACGGCGCCTCGGGTGACGAACACCAGCCGCGAGTCACCGAAGCGCTCCTCGGCCAGCCACTCCCGCACCAACGTCAGTGCGTAGCGGGCGAGTTCATGTGCCGACTCGGCGCCGCGCGCGCTGTCGCCGCACAGCGGTACGACCACGATCCCCGGCACCGCCGCGCCGTCGCGGGAGGTCAGCTCGGCCAGGGTGCGCGCCGGGGCGCCGAGCTTGGCGGCGCCGGTCGAGGCGAGGGCGGCGCCCAGGCCCAGTCCGTCCGTGCCGAGTACCACCCATTCGGTGTCCTCGGAGACCTTCTCCGGGGTGCCGGGCACCCAGTCGACGCGGAAGAGCGAGTTCAGCTCGTCCCGTCGGCCGCTGTCGGCCGCCTGGGGGCCCGCCGCCCGCAGGAGAAGCGAGTCCACCGAGATGACCGGTTCGCCGTGGACGTCGACGGCGGCCAGCTGGACGGAGTCCTGACCATTGCTGGTGATCCGGACACGCAGGGTCGACGCCCCGGAGGCGTGCAGGGAGACCCCGTTCCAGGCGAACGGCAGCAGACTGCGGTCGTCGCCGTCCGCGCTGGCGAACACGGTGCTGTGCAGGACGGAGTCGAGCAGCGCCGGGTGTACGCCGAAGTCGTTCGCGTCGCTGACACCGCGGTCGAGGGCGACCTCGGCGAAGATCTCCTCGCCCCGGCGCCAGACCGCGCGCAGACCGCGGAAGACCGGGCCGTAGTCGAGTCCGTTGGCCGCGTAGCGGTCGTACAGACCCTCGATGTCCACCACGGTCGCGCCCTTGGGCGGCCATACGGACCCGTCGAAGCCGAGGATCCGCTCGCCGCCGCCGATCCGGCCCGAGGCGTGCAGGGTCCACTCGTCGTCCGGCGCGTCGGCGGGGCGGGTGTAGAAGCGCAGTTCGCGGCGGCCCTCGTCATCGGCGCCGCCGACGGAGATCTGTACCTGGACGGCGCCGGTACGGGGCAGGATGAGCGGCGCGGCGAGCATGAGTTCCTCGACGCGGTCGCACCCTGCCTGGTCGGCGGCCCTGATCGCCAGTTCGAGGAATCCGGTGCCGGGGAAGAAGACCATCCCGCTGACGACATGGTCGGCCAGCCAAGGATGGGTGGCCAGCGAGAGGGTGCCGGTCAGCAGGAGTTCGTCGGAGCCCGCCACGGACATGGCGGCGCCGAGCAGCGGGTGATCGGCGGAGGCCAGTCCGAGACCGGTCGCGTCGGCCGGCCGGAAGGTCGTCTTCGGCCAGAACCGCTCGTGCTGGAACGCGTACGTCGGCAGATCCACCAGCCGGGCGCCGGTGCCCGCGAAGAACGCGGGCCATTCCACGCGCACGCCGTGGACATGCAGCTGGGCCAGTGCCGTGACGGCCGAGGTCTCCTCGGGGCGGTTCTTGCGGAGCAGGGGTACGGTCACGGCGCCGTCCGGTACGGACTCCTGGGCCATGGCCGACAGCACCCCGTCCGGGCCCAGCTCCAGGAAGACGCTCACGCCCTGCTCGCCGAGGGTGCGTACGCCGTCGCCGAAGCGGACGGCCTCGCGGACATGCCGTACCCAGTACTCGGCCGAGCACAGTTCCTCGGCCGACGCCGGAGCGCCCGTCAGATTCGATACGACGGGGATGACCGGCTCGGCGTAGGCGAGGCCCCGCGCGACGGCGCGGAACTCGTCCAGCATCGGGTCCATCAACGGCGAGTGGAAGGCGCCCGAGACCCGGAGCCTGCTCGTCTTGCGGCCCTGCTCCCCCAGCCGTGCCGCGGCCTTGAGGACGGCGTCCTCGTCGCCGGAGATCACCACGGAGGCGGGGCCGTTGACGGCGGCGACGGACACCTCGCCCGACAGCAGGGGAAGCACCTCGTCCTCGGCGGCCTGGACGGCGACCATCGCACCGCCCGGGGGCAGCGCGGCCATCAGCCGCGCCCGCGCGACCACGAGCGTGCAGGCGTCCTCCAGCGAGAACACCCCCGCCACATGCGCCGCCGCGATCTCACCGATCGAATGACCCGCCACGAAGTCCGGGACCACACCCCACGACTCCACCAGCCGGAACAACGCCACCTCGACCGCGAACAACGCGGGCTGAGTAAACCCCGTGTCATTCAGCAGCTCGGCGTCCTCACCCCACATCACCTCACGCAGCGGACGGTCCAACTCCCCGTCCAGTTGGGCCAGTACGGTGTCCAGCGCCGCCGCGAACACCGGGAAGCCCTCGTACAGTTCGCGGCCCATTCCGAGCCGCTGGCTGCCCTGCCCCGAGAAGAGCACGGCGCTCTTGGTACGTCCCGCGACCGTGCCCTCGACCGCGCCGGCCGCCGCGCCGCTCTCGATCCAGCTCCTCAGCGCCGCGCGTCCCGCCCCGCCGTCCTCGTCCGCGACGACCGCGAGGCGGTGTTCCAGGCTCGCCCTGGATGTGGCGAGGGAGAGCGCGGTGTCCAGCGCGCGCGTACCGGGCTCGTTCTCCAGCCTGTTCAGCAGCGCGGTCGCCTGGTCGCGCAGCGCCTCGGCGGTCCGCCCCGAGACGACCCACGGCAGCGCGATCGCACCGCGGGCGGGGGCGGCCTCGTCCTTCCGCGCGGGGGTCCCCCCGGTGCTCGGCGCCTGCTCGATGATCACATGCGCGTTGGTGCCACTGACCCCGAACGAGGAGACACCCGTACGGCGCGGACGGCCCGCGTCCGGCCACGCGCGCGCCTCGGTGAGGAGTTCGACCTTGCCCGCCGACCAGTCGACGTGCGACGACGGCTCGTCCGCGTGCAGTGTCTTCGGCACCACGCCGTGCCGCATCGCCATCACCATCTTGATGACGCCCGCGACACCCGAAGCGGCCTGGGTGTGACCGATGTTGGACTTGACCGAACCGAGCAGCAGCGGGTGCTCCCGGTCCTGGCCGTAGCTCGCGAGCAGGCTCTGCGCCTCGATGGGGTCGCCCAGCGGGGTGCCCGTACCGTGCGCCTCCACGACGTCCACCTCGGCCGGGGTGAGTCCCGCGTTGGCGAGCGCCTGCCGGATCACCCGCTGCTGCGAGGGACCGTTGGGCGCGGTGAATCCGTTGGAGGCGCCGTCCTGGTTGACGGCGGAGCCCCGGATCACGGCGAGGACCGGGTGTCCCTCGCGCTGCGCGTCCGACAGGCGCTCCAGCATCAGGACGCCCGCGCCCTCGGACCAGCCGGTGCCGTCGGCCGACTCGGAGAACGCCTTGCAGCGGCCGTCCCTGGCGAGCCCGCCCTGTCGGCTGAACTCGATGAGCGAGCCGGGGGTGGACATCACATTGACGCCGCCGGCGAGCGCCAGCCCGCATTCGCCGTTGCGCAGCGACTGCACGGCGAGATGGAGGGCGACCAGGGAGGACGAGCACGCGGTGTCGACGGTGATGGCCGGGCCTTCGAGCCCGAGGGTGTACGAGAGCCGGCCGGACACCGCGCTGGCGGCGATACCGGTGCCGACGTCGCCGGTCGCGTCGTCCAGCGACCTGACCAGCAGGTAGGCGTAGTCCTGGCCGTTGGTGCCGATGAACGCGCCGGTACGGGTCCCGCGCAGCCGGGTGGCGTCGATACCCGACCGCTCGATGGCCTCCCAGGTGGTCTCCAGCAGCAGCCGCTGCTGGGGGTCCATGGTGACGGCCTCGCGGGGCGAGATCCCGAAGAAGCCCGGGTCGAAGTCGGCGACCGTGCTGAGGAATCCGCCCTGCTGGCTGACGGAGGTGTCGCGCTCGTCGGTGGTGCTGTCGCGCAGCGCGTCCAGGTCCCAGCCCCGGTCGGCGGGGAATCCGGAGATGGCGTCGGTGCCGGCGGCGACGAGGTCCCAGAGTCCTTCCGGGGAGTGCGCCTCGCCGGGGAACCGGCAGCTCATTCCCACGATGGCGATGGGTTCCTTGGCGGCGGCGACGAACATCCTGTTCTGCCGCCGTAGCCGCTCCGTCTCCTTCATCGCGGCGCGCAGTGCTTCCACGACGTCGGCGTTGGGGGCCTTCTCGGTGGGGGCGTTCATTCTCTGCTCCATCACTCTCGCGCTACAGGTCGGACTGGCCGTTGAGCGCGGCCCGCACCAGGTCTGCCACTGCCATCGAGTCGATGGACTCGTCGGTGTTGTCGGTTCCCTCGTCCCGCACCGGGGCGCTCTCGCCCCGTCCCGCCAGTTGGAGCAGCGGTTCCAGCACGCCGATGTCCCGCAACCGCGCGAGCGGTACGGACGCCAGCAAGGCCCGGATCTCCGCTTCCTCGCCGTCGGCCCCGGCTCGGTCCCCCTCGTCGGGGATCAGCTCGCCGAGCACATGCTCGGCGAGCGCCGTGGGCGTCGGGTGGTCGAAGACGAGCGTCGCGGAGAGGCTCAGGCCGGTGGCCGTGTTGAGCTGGTTGCGCAGCTCGACGGCGCCGAGCGAGTCCACCCCGAGGTCCCGGAAGGACCGTTCGGCGCCGACGGCGTCCGTGTCCGGGTAGCCGAGCACCTGCGCGGCCCGGGTACGGACGAGGTCGACGACCGTCTCCAGCCGCCGGTTCGCCGGCAGACCCGCGAGCCGGTCCCGCAGTCCGCCGCCGGCCGCGCCGTTCCCGGGCGCCGCCGCCGTCGCGGCCACCAGCTCGCCGTAGCCGGGGAACTCGCGGAGCAGGGCGCTCGGCCTGGCCGCGCCGAAGGCTCCGACAAAGCGGTCCAGGGCGACTTCGGCGACGACCGCGGTCGGTTCGGGCTCCATGACCAGCCGGAGCAGCGCCTCGCAGGCCAGCCCCGGGTCCATGGCGCCGATTCCGGCGCGCCTGGCGGCCTCGTCGGCGCCGGCGCCGTCGGCCATTCCGCCGCCGCCCCAGGCGCCCCAGGCGATGGAGGTCGCCGGGAGGTCCTGGGCGCGGCGCCGTTCGGCCAGGGCGTCCAGGACCGCGTTGGCCGCCGCGTAGTTGGCCTGGCCGGGGTTGCCCACGGCCGCGGAGGCGGAGGAGAAGAGCACGAACGCCGCGAGGTCCAGCTCACGGGTCAGTTCGTCGAGCAGGAGGGCCGAGGTGACCTTCGAGCGGAAGACCGCCTCGAACCGCTCGGGGGTGAGCCGGTCGAGCACTCCGTCGTCCAGGACACCGGCCGCGTGGACCACGCCGGTGAGCGGGTGCTCCGCCGGGATGTCGGCGAGTACGGCGGCCAGTTGGGCACGGTCGGCGACATCGCGGGCCGCGATCGTGACGGTCGTGCCGAGGGCGTCGAGTTCGGCGCGCAGGGCGTCGGCGCCCGGTGCCCCGGGGCCGCTCCGGCTGAGCAGCACCAGGTGCTGGGCGCCGTCCTTGGCGAGCCTACGGGCGACCTGGGCGCCGAGGGCGCCGGTGCCGCCGGTGATCAGGACGGTGCCTGCCGGGTCCCAGGCGCGGGCTGACCGCTTGCCCGGCGCCCGTACCAGCCGTCGGGCGAGGACCGCGGAGGTGCGTACCGCCACCTGGTCCTCGCCGTCGAGGCCCGCCAGTGTTCCGGCGAGGCCCGCGGCGGCGCGCTCGTCCAGCGTCTCGGGAAGGTCGATCAGACCGCCCCAGCGTTCCGGGTACTCCAGCGTGGCGACCCGGCCGAGACCCCATACGGCGGCCTGGAGCGGGCGGTGCGCGCCGTCCGCGCGGTTGACGGACACGGCGCCCCGGGTGGCGCACCACAACGGCGCGTCGATCCCGGCGTCGCCGAGCGCCTGGAGCAGTACGGCGGTGAGGGCGGCTCCCTCGGGCACACTGCCCGCGAGGGTCTCGCGCAGGGCCAGGAGCGAGAGGACACCGGAGAGGCGGGTGCCGTCCTCGGCGTGGACGCTTCCGGTGAGTGCGCGCAGTTCCCCGGCCAGTTCGGTCCGGTCGGGGCTGCCCGCGGCGAGCCGTACGACCTTGGTGCCGAGCGCGTCGAGCGCGGCGGACACCCAGGCGTCCTCGGCCAGTTCGGCGGGGACCACCGCGAGCCAGGTGCCCGTCAGCGACTTGCGGTGGGCGAGGGACGCGCCGGCCAGGGCCTTCCAGACGATCCGGTGGCGCCAGCCCTCCATGACCGATTCGTCGTTCCGCTGCCTGCGCCAGTCCAGCAGCGCGGGCAGCACCTTCGACAGGGCGTCGCCCTCGACGTCCAGGGCGGACTCCAGCGAGGCGAAGTCCTCGTGTTCCACGGCGTCCCAGAACGCGCGGTCCGTGGCCTCCGTCTCCCCCGTGTCGGCGCCGGCGGCGGTGGCGCCTGGCATGACGTCCGGCCAGAACCGGCCGTGCTGGAAGGCGTAGGTGGGCAGGTCCAGCCACTGGGCTCCGGTACCCGCGAAGAACGCGGACCACCGAGGGCTCACCCCGTGGACATGCAGCCGGGCGAGCGCGGTGACGAGCGTGGTCTCCTCGCCCCGGCCCTTGCGCAGGACCGGTACGGCCACGGCGCCGCGCGGCGCCGTCTCCTGGGCGAGTGCGGAGAGGATCCCGTCCGGGCCAAGCTCCAGGAACGTGGTCACGCCGCGCTCCGCCATCGTCCGTACGCCGTCGGCGAAGCGGACGGCCTCGCGGACGTGCCGTACCCAGTACTCCGGCGAGCACAGCTCGTCGGCCGTGGCCTGGGCTCCGGTCAGGTTGGACACCACCGGGATACGGGGCGCCCGGAGCGACAGCCCGGCGACGACGGTGCGGAACTCGTCCAGCATCGGGTCCATCAGCGGTGAGTGGAAGGCGCCCGAGACCCGCAGCCTGTTCGTCTTGCGGCCCTGGGCCTCCAGCTGGGCCGCGACCTCAAGGACCGTGTCCTCGTCACCGGAGATCACCACCGACATCGGGCCGTTGACCGCCGCCACGGAGACCCGCTCCGACAGCAGCGGCAGGACCTCCTCCTCGGTGGCCTGTACGGCGACCATCGCGCCACCGGACGGCAGGGCCTGCATCAGCCGGGCACGGGCCACCACCAGCCGGGCCGCGTCCTCCAGCGAGAACACCCCCGCCACATGGGCCGCGGCGATCTCACCGATCGAGTGGCCGGCCACGAAGTCCGGCCTCAGGTCCCAGGACTCCACCAGCCGGAAGAGCGCCACCTCGACGGCGAACAGCGCGGGCTGGGCGACGCCCGTCCCGTTCAGCGCCCCGGCGTCCTCGCCCCACATCACCTCGCGCGGCGACCGCCCCAACTCGGTTTCCAGCGCGGCCAGTACGGTATCCAGCGCCGCCGCGAACACCGGGAAGACCTCGTACAGTTCGCGGCCCATGCCGAGCCGCTGCGCACCCTGGCCGGAGAAGAGGAACGCACGCTTTCCGACCCGCTCCACCTGGTGCTCGACCAGGTCCGAGGCGGTACCGCCCTCGGCGAGAGCGGCGAGTCCCGCGAGCAGACCGTCCCGGTCGGTGACCGTCAGGGCGGCCCGGTGCTCGAAGACCGCGCGGGTCGTCGCGAGCGAGAACGCCAGGTCGGTCAGCGGGGCGTCGGGCCGCGCCGTCACCTGGGCGAGCAGCCTGCGCGCCTGGGCGCGGAGCGCGTTGTCGGACTTGCCGGAGAGCAGGACCGGCAGCGTCCCCGGCTCACGGACGGGCGCGTCGGGCGCGGTGGGCGCCGGGGCGCCGGCGGGCGCCTGCTCCAGGATCACATGGGCGTTCGTACCGCTGGCACCGAACGAGGAGACTCCGGCGCGGCGCGGGCGGCCCGACTCGGGCCAGGCGACCGGCTCGGTGAGCAGTCGGGCGGCGCCGGCCGTCCAGTCCACGTGCGAGGTCGGGGTCTCGGTGTAGAGCGACCTCGGCAGGGTGCCGTGCCGCATCGCCATCACCATCTTGATCACGCCCGCGACACCCGAGGCGGCCTGGGTGTGACCGATGTTGGACTTCAGCGACCCGAGCAGCACCGGGCGGTCCGGGTCGCGGTCCTGGCCGTAGGTCGCCAGCAGCGCCTGCGCCTCGATCGGGTCACCGAGCTTGGTGCCGGTGCCATGGGCCTCGATGGCGTCCACCTCGGCGGCCGTCAGGGCGGAGTTGGCGAGCGCCTGCCGGATCACCCGCTGCTGGGCGGGTCCGCTGGGCGCGGTCAGTCCGTTGGAGGCGCCGTCCTGGTTGATGGCGGAGCCGCGCAGGACCGCCAGGACGTGGTGGCCGCGCCGCCGGGCGTCGGAGAGCCGCTCGACGACGAGCATGCCCACGCCCTCGGACCAGCCGGTGCCGTCGGCGTCCTCCGAGAACGCCTTGCAGCGGCCGTCGGGCGACAGCGCGCCCTGGGCGCTGAATTCGACGAAGCCCGCCGGGGTCGCCATCACGGTCACACCGCCGGCCAGCGCGAGGGAGCACTCGCCCGACCGCAGCGCCTGGGCCGCCAGATGCAGCGCGACCAGCGACGAGGAGCAGGCGGTGTCGACGGAGACCGTGGGTCCCTGGAGACCGAAGGAGTACGCGAGCCGGCCGGACAGGAGGCTCGCCGACTGGGCCGTCTCCCACTGGCCCGCCTCGGCCGGCGGCCGGTAGTCACCGCTGCCGCCGCCGACGTAGACGCCGGTGGTGCTGCCCCGCAGGGTCGCCGCGTCGATGCCCGCGCGCTCCAGCGCCTCCCAGGCCGCTTCGAGCACGATGCGCTGCTGCGGGTCCATCACGATGGCCTCGCGCGGCGAGATGCCGAAGACCCCGGGGTCGAAGTCGGCGGCGTCGTAGAGGAAGCCGCCGTTTCCGGTGGTGCTGCGTCCGCGTCCGCCCTCCGGCGGGCCGCCGAGCAGGGTGTCCAGATCCCAGCCCCGGTCGGTGGGGAACTCCCCGACGGCGTCGGTCTCGTCCATGACGAGCCGCCACAGGTCCTCGGGCGAGCCGACACCGCCGGGGTAGCGGCACGCCATGCCGACGATGACGACGGGGTCGTCGCCGGTACGGGCCGAGGCCACCACGGGGGCCGCGGCGTCCGGCAGTTCGCCGAGCAGCAGGCCTCGGAGATGACCGGCGAGTTCGGCCGGGGTGGGGTGGTCGAAGACCAGGGTGGCGGGCAGGGTGACGCCGGTCGCGGCCGTGAGCTGGTTGCGCAGATCGACGGCGGTCAGGGAGTCGAAACCGAGGTCGCGGAAGGGCAGATCGGATTCGACGACCGCCGTGTCCGGGTGTCCGAGGACCATGGCGACCTTGTCGGTGACCAGGGTGAGCAGGGCGTCGGCGCGCTCCGCCTCGGGCAGTTCCAGCAGTCCCAGCCGGTAGGCGCCGGCCGCCGGCCGCTCGTCGCCGCGGTCGCGTTCGGCCGCGTCCAGGGCCTCGCGTGCTTCGGGCAGGCCGGCCAGCAGGGCGCTGCGGCGGGTTTGGGTGAAGGCCGGTGCGAAGGTCTCCCAGCGCACATCGGCCACGGTCACGGCGGGCCCGCCGTCCGCGACGGCCCTGCCGAGCGCGGCGAGCGCCGTCTCGGCGTCCAGAACGGGCAGTCCGTTCATCCGCAGATGCGCGGCCATGGCGGTGTCGACCACGCCGGACCAGGCGCTCCAGGCGACGGCGAGCGCGGTGGCGCCCCTGGCACGGCGCTGCCGGGCGAAGGCGTCGAGGTACGCGCCGAACGCGGCCTCGTCCGCCTGGCCTTGGACGCCCCAGACTCCGGCGACGGTGCCGAAGAGGACGAACGCGTCGAGCGGCCGGTCGCCGAGGACGGTGTCGAGTCCGCTCACTCCGGCGAGCGCGCCGGCGAGGCCCGCGGATCCGGAGTCGCCGGTACCGGTGATCCCCTCCGCGTGGATCACCGCGGTCAGCGGCGCGTCCTCGGGGAGCGCGGCGAGCAGCGCCGTCAGCTCGTCGTGGTCGGAGGTGTCGCAGACGGCGAAGGTGACGGTGGCGCCGAGCCGCTTCAGTTCGGCTTCGAGCGCGTCGGACCCGGCGAGGTCGGACGGGTGACGGCCGGTCAGTACGAGGTGCGTGGCGCCGTCGCGGGCCAGCCGGCGGGCGGCCCGGCCGCCCATCGGTCCCGTACCGCCGGTGATGAGTACGGTGCCGGTGGGGCGCCAGGAGTCACCGGACGGGTTGGCCTCCGTGGTGGTCGTACGGACCAGCCTGCGTCCGAAGGTTCCGCTCGCGCGGACCGCGATCTGGTCCTCGCCGGCCCGGTCCTGACGGCTCGTCAGGACAGTCGCGAAGGCGGCGACGGTGCGGTCGTCGAGTGTCCCGGGGAGGTCGATCAGACCGCCCCAGCGGTCGGGGTGCGCCGGCGCGGTGACCCGGCCCCGGCCCCATAGGGCGGCCTGTCCGGCGCTGAGCGGCGGCTCGGAGGGGGCCACGGAGACGGCGCCCCGGGTGACGCACCACAGCGGCGCGTCGATCCCCGCCGCTTCCAGGGCCGTCAGCAGCGCGTCGGACCAGGCGGCGTCGGACGGCAGCTCCGTGGCGCCCGTGGCATCCGGGACCCCGGTGGCGAGCAGGGAGACGACGCCGGTGTAGGGGGATCCGTCCCGGTCCGCGCGTGCCGCGGCCAGGAGTCCGACCAGTCCGTCGGCGTCGGCGGGGTCGGCGGCGACCGTGTCCAGCCGGGCCGTGCCCGTACGCAGCGCCTCGACGGCGGCGGAGTGCCACGCCGAGTCGGCGCCGGAGTCCACGATCACCAGCCAGTCGCCGGACGGCTCGGTCACGGACGGCTCGGTCACGGACGGGGCGGCGAGCGGTGTCCAGGTCTCGTGGTAGCGCCAGTTGGCGCCGGCGGACTGCTCGCCCCGGCGGCGGCGCCAGGCGGAGAGCGCGGGCACCATCGTGGTGACGGTGCCGCCGTCCAGATCCAGCGAGGCGGCCAGCGACTCCAGGTCCTCGCGCTCCACCGCCGACCAGAACTCGGCGTCCACCGGGTCGGGTGCCCCGGCGGCGGCGAGCGCGGCGGGCTCGGGCCAGTACCGCTCGCGCTGGAAGGCATACGTCGGCAGTTCGATCCGGCGCGCGCCCAGGCCCTCGAAGAAGGCGGCCCAGCGCGGTCCCGTGCCGTGCGTGTGCAGCGCGGCGAGCGCGGCGACCACGGCCGCCTCCTCGCCCTGGTCCTTGCGCAGGAGCGGCACCACCGCGGGCGCGGGCTCGACACCGTCCAGGCTCTGCTGGGCCATCGCGGCGAGCACCCCGTCGGGGCCCAGTTCCACGAATGTCCCGACCCCGGCGTCCCGCAGGGTGCGCACGCCGTCGGCGAACCGTACGGCCTCGCGGACGTGCCGCACCCAGTAGGCGGGCGAGCGCAGTTCGTCCGCCGTCGCCAGGGCCCCGGTCAGATTGGAGACCACCGGGACACGGGGTTCCTCGTAGGTGAGTGACTCGGTGACCCGGGCGAAGTCCGCGAGCATCGGGTCCATCAGCGGCGAGTGGAAGGCGTGCGAGACCCGTAGCCGCCTGGTGCGACGGCCGTCGCCGGCGAACACCTCGGCGACCTCCAGGACGGCGTCCTCGGCACCGGCGATGACCAGCGCGCGCGGGCCGTTGACCGCCGCGATCGAGACATCGCCGTCCAGCAGCGGCGCGACTTCGTCCTCGGTGGCCTGGAGGGCGACCATCGCACCGCCCTGCGGGAGCGCCTGCATGAGCGTGGCGCGGGCCGCGACCAGCCGGCAGGCGTCCGCCAGGGAGAACACCCCCGCCACATGCGCGGCGGCGATCTCACCGATGGAGTGACCGGCCACCACGTCCGGGGTGAGGCCCCAGGATTCGGCGAGCCGGAACAGCGCTACCTCGACCGCGAACAGCGCGGGCTGGGTCCATCCCGTCTCGTCGAGCAGCTCCGACTCGAAGGTGCCCGGATCGGCGAACAGCACCTCCCTGAGCGGGAATTCGAGCTCGGTGTCCAGATGGGCGAGGACCGCGTCGAGGGCCTCGGCGAAGACGGGGAACCGCTCGTACAGCTCGCGGCCCATGGCGCCGCGCTGGCTGCCCTGGCCGGAGAAGAGGAACGCGGTCCTGCCGGGGGCGCGGCTCGCGACACCGCGCGCGCTCTCCCGTACGCCGTCGGCGCCGGCCAGCAGCACCGCGCGGTGCGGGAAGACCGTACGGTCCGTGGCGAGCGAGCGGCCGATGTCCAGCGGGGACAGGTCGCTGTGGGCCGCCGCGAAGGAGGTGACCCGGTCGATCTGGGCCTGAAGCGCCTCACGGGTCCTGCCGGAGACGATCCACGGCACGACGGCCGGGGTGGCGACGGGCTCGGCGGTCCGCTCCGCCGGCGCCTCGACGGCCGGTGCCTGCTCGACGATGACATGCGCGTTCGTACCGCTGACACCGAACGCCGAGACTCCGGCGCGGCGCGGGCGGCCGGTCTCCGGCCATGCCTCCGGCTCGGTGAGCAGCCGCACGTCGCCCGCCGTCCAGTCGACATGCGTGGAAGGGGTGCCGATGTGCAGCGACTTGGGCAGGGTGCCGTGCCGCATCGCCAGCAGCATCTTGATGACACCCGCGACACCGGCGGCGGCCTGGGTGTGGCCGAGGTTGGACTTGACGGTGCCGAGGAGCAGCGGGCGCTCCCGGTCGCGGCCGTAGGTGGTGAGCAGGGCCTGGGCCTCGATCGGGTCGCCGAGGGTGGTGCCGGTGCCATGGGCCTCGACGGCGTCGATGTCGGCGGCGGTCAGTCCGGCGTCGGCGAGGGCCTGCCGGATGACGCGCTGCTGCGAGGGCCCGTTGGGGGCGGTCAGTCCGTTGGACGCGCCGTCCTGGTTGACGGCGGTGGCGCGGATGACGCCGCGGACCTCGTGTCCGTTGCGTACGGCGTCGGAGAGCCGTTCCAGGACGAGGATGCCCACGCCCTCGGACCAGGCGGTGCCGTCGGCGGAGTCGGAGAACGCCTTGCAGCGGCCGTCGGGGGCCAGTCCGCCCTGGGTGGAGAACTCGACGAAGGAGTCGGGGCTCGACATCACGGAGACACCGCCCGCGATCACCAGTGAGCATTCACCGGCGCTCAGCGCCTTCCCGGCCCAGTGCAGCGCGACCAGTGAGGAGGAGCAGGCGGTGTCGATGGTGACGGCCGGGCCCTCCAGGCCGAGGGCGTAGGAGAGCCGGCCGGACATGACGCTGGCGGTGTTGCCGGTGGCCACATACCCCTGGACGTCGGAGCCGGACCGGCGCAGCAGGGTGGGGTAGTCCTGGCCGTTGGTGCCGACGAAGACGCCGGTGGTGGAGCCGCGCAGGCCGGACGGGTCGATCCCGGCCCGCTCCAGCGCCTCCCAGGTCGCTTCGAGCAGCAGGCGCTGCTGCGGGTCCATCGCCAGTGCCTCGCGCGGCGAGATACCGAAGAAACGGGCGTCGAAGTCGGCGACCCCGGTGAGGAATCCGCCTTCGAGGGTGTCGGAGGCGCCCGCGCCGAGGGCGCCGATGTCCCAGCCCCGGTCGTCCGGGAAGCGGGTGATGCCGTCCCGGCCCTCGTCCAGCAGCCGCCACAGCTCCTCGGGCGAGGAGACCCCGCCGGGGAAGCGGCAGCTGATGCCGACGACGGCGATCGGGTCGTCGTCGAGCGGGCGTCCCCCTGCCACCGGCTCGGCGGCGGCCGGTCCCGGCAGCGAGCCGAGGAGTTCGGCGAGCAGGAAGTCGGCCATCTCGCGCGGGGTCGGCCGGTCGTAGACGAGCGAGACGGGGAGGCTGAGCCCGGTGGCGGCGGCGAGCCCGTTGCGCAGTTCGAGTGTGGTCAGCGAGTCGAAGCCGAGGTCACGGAAGGCCCGGTCGTCCTCGATGGCACCGGCGTCGGAGTGGCCGAGCACGGCGGCCACCTGGCCGCGCAGCAGGTCCCGTACGTATCCGCCGCGCTCGGCCGCGGGGAGCTCGGCGAGCCGCTGCCGCAGCTCCGGCTCCCCGTCCGTGGCGCCGGACGGGGCGGTGGCGGACTGCCGTACCTCGGGCAGGTCGCCGACGAGCGGCAGGGGGCGGGTCGGCGCGAAGGCGCGGAGGAAGCGGGTCCAGTCGATGTCGGCGAGCGCGAGGGCGGTGTCGTCCCGCTCGATCGCGCGGAGCAGGGCGCGGACAGCGGGTTCCGGGGCGAGCGGCTCGAATCCGCCGCGCCGTACGCGGGTCTCGATCTCGGCCGCGTCGGCGACCATGCCGGATCCGGCCCAGGGGCCCCAGGCCACCGAGAGCGCGGTCTGTCCGTGTGCGCGCCGGTATTCGGCGAGGGCGTCCAGATAGGCGTTGGCCGCGGCGTAGTTGCCCTGTCCCGCGGCGCCGAAGACGCCCGCCGTGGAGGAGAAGAGGACGAACGCGGACAGCGGCAGCTGGGCGGTCAGTTCGTGCAGGTGGCGCGCGGAGGCGACCTTCGCGTCCAGGACGGTCCTGAAGCTCTCCTGGGTCAGCGCGTCCACCACACTGTCCGCCACCACACCGGCCGTGTGGATGACCGCGCTGAGCGGGGTGTCCTCGGGGACGGTGGCGAGCAGGGCGGCCAGCGCCTCGCGGTCGGCGACATCGCAGGCCGTGATGGTGACCCGGGCGCCGAGTCCGGTCAGTTCGGTGCGCAGCGCGTCCGCGCCGGGGGCGTCCTCGCCGCGCCGGCTGACGAGCAGCAGATGTTCGGCGCCGGCGCGGGCGAGCCCGCGGGCGACATGTCCGCCCAGGCCGCCGGTGCCGCCGGTGATCAGGATGGTGCCGGACGGGCACCCCTTCGCCCCGTCCGGGAGGGACCCGCCGCTGCCCGTGGCCGGGCTGTGGGCGAGCCGGCGTACGAAGACGCCGGAGGCGCGTACGGCCGCCTCGCTCTCGCCGCCGGTCCCGGCCAGGACGCCGCGCAGCCTGCGCGCGGTGTGGGTGTCGAGCTGTTCCGGCAGATCGACGCAGCCGCCCCAGCGGTCGGGCTGTTCCAGCGCGATGACGCGGCCGAGGCCCCATACGGCGGCCTGGTCGAGTCCGACCACCGCCTCGGAGCGGCCCACGGAGACCGCGCCGCGGGTGACGGTCCACAGCGGCGCGCCGATCCCGGCGTCGCCGAGCGCCTGTACGGCGACGGTGGTCAGCATGAGGGAGTCGGGTACGCCGGTGCGTGGGACGCTCTCACAGCCGGCCAGGCCGAGCAGTGACAGGACTCCGGCGAACTCCCCGTGTTCGGCGTGGAGTTCGGCCAGCCGGGCGGCGAGTGCGGTCCGGTCGGCGCCGGTGACCTGGCAGCTGACGGTCGGGGTGGCGAGGGCGCGGACGACCTCGTCGGACCACTCGGCGTCCTCCGTGCACGGCGGCGCGAGGACGAGCCAGCGGCCGGTGAGCGCGGTCGGCGCGGTGGATCCGGTCTGTGGCTTCCAGGTGACCCGGTAGCGCCAGGCGTCCACCTCGGACTGCTCGTCGCGGCGGCGGCGCCAGGCGGTCAGTGCCGGGACCATCGCGGTGACGGTCGTGTCGTCGAGACCCAGCGAGGTGGCGAGCGCGCTGATGTCGTCGCGCTCCACGGCCGACCAGAACTCGGCGTCCGCCGCGCTGCCCGCGCTCACCGGCGTATCCGTGACGGCGAGCGTGTCGGGCCAGTACCGCTCGCGCTGGAAGGCGTAGGTGGGCAGTTCGATCCGGCGTGCGCCGGAGTCCGCGAAGTACGCGGCCCAGTCGATGTCCACGCCGTGGGCGTGCGCCCCGGCCAGCGCGGTGACGACCGTCTGCTCCTCGGGGCGGCCCGCCCGCAGCAGCGGCAGCAGTCCGGTACGCGGCGCGTCGGTGAGGCTGTCCCTGGCCATGCCGCAGAGCACGCCGTCGGGGCCGGTCTCCAGGAACGTCCGCACACCGCCCTGTGCCGAGAGCCAGTTGATCCCGTCGGCGAAGCGAACGGCCTGACGCACATGCGTGACCCAGTACTCCGGGGTGCTCACCTGGTCGTCGGCGGCGAGCGAACCGGTGACGTTGGAGACGAGGGGGATCACCGGCGGGTGGTACGTGATGCCCCGCGCCACCCGCGCGAAGTCGTCGAGCATGGCGTCCATGAGCGGCGAGTGGAAGGCATGGCTCACCCGCAGCCGCTTGGTCTTGCGGCCGTCGGCCCCGAGCGTCGCGGCGATATCGAGGACGGCGTCCTCGGCGCCCGCGATCACGATCGACTCCGGGCCGTTGACGGCGGCGATGGAGACCTGGTCCTCGCGTCCGGCGAGCAGCGGCAGGACCTCGTCCTCGGCGGCCTGGAGGGAGATCATCGCGCCGCCCTCGGGCAGCGCCTGCATCAGCCGGCCGCGCGCCACCACCAGGGCGCACGCGTCCTCCAGGGAGAACACTCCGGCGACATGGGCGGCGGCGAGTTCACCGATGGAGTGCCCGGCCAGATAGTCCGGGGTGATGCCCCAGGACACGGCCAGCCGGAACAGCGCCACCTCGATGGCGAAGAGCGCGGGCTGCGCGTACTCGGTCCGGTCGAGCAGGGCCGCTTCCGCGGAGCCCTCGGCGGCGAACAGGATCTCGCGCAGCGGCCGGTCGAGCGCGCCGTCGACCCGCGCCAGTACGGCGTCGAGCGCGTCGGCGAAGACGGGGAACCGCTCGTACAGTTCCCGTCCCATGCCGGGGCGCTGGCTGCCCTGGCCGGTGAAGAGGAACGCCGTACGGCCGCGGCCCGTACCGCCCTGGACGACCCCGGGGCCAGGCAGTCCGTCGCGCAGGGCCAGCAGGCCCCGCAGCAGTTCGTCGCGCTCCCCCGCCACCACGGCGGCGCGGCGCTCCAGGCCGGCCCGTGAGGTGGCCAGGGAGAAGGCGAGGTCGGTGAGGCGCGCGTCGGGGCGCTCCTCCACCAGCGAGAGCAGCCGTCCCGCCTGGGCGCGCAGCGCGGTCTCGCTCCTGGCGGAGACCACCAGCGGGAGGAGGCCGGGGCGGGGCTCGCTGTCCGGTGCCGGGCCTTCGGCGGGCTCGTCGGCGGGGGCCTGTTCGAGGATGGTGTGCACATTGGTGCCGCTGAGTCCGAAGGAGGAGACGGCGCCGCGGCGGGGCCGGCCCGTCTCGGGCCAGTCGGTCCGCTCGGTCAGCAGCCCGATGGCGCCGGAGGACCAGTCCACATGCGAGGAGGGGGTGTCGATGTGCAGCGTCTTCGGCACGATGCCCTGCTGGAGGGCGTGCACCAACTTGATCACGCTGGCGACGCCGGAGGCCATCTGGGTGTGGCCGATGTTGCTCTTCACCGAGCCGAGGAGCAGGGGCCGTTCGGCGTCCCGGTCCTGTCCGTAGGTGGTGAGCAGCGCCTGTGCCTCGATGGGGTCGCCCAGCGCGGTGCCGGTGCCATGGCCCTCGATGACATCGATCTCGCGGGACTCAAGTCCGGCGTTGGCCAGGGCCTGGCGGATGACCCGCTGCTGTGAGGGGCCGTTGGGGGCGGTGAGTCCGTTGGAGGCGCCGTCCTGGTTGACGGCGGAGCCGCGTACGACCGCGAGTACGGTGTGGCCGTTGCGCCGTGCGTCGGAAAGGCGCTCCAGCAGGACCAGCCCGACGCCCTCGGCGAGCGTCATGCCGTCGGCGGCCTCGGCGTACGCCTTGCAGCGGCCGTCGACCGCGAGCGCGCGCTGCCTGCTGAAGCCGACGAAGGCGCTGGGGGTGGACATGATGCTGACGCCGCCGGCGAGCGCGAGGGAGCTCTCGCCGTCGCGCAGCGACTGGCAGGCCAGATGCAGCGCGACCAGCGAGGAGGAGCAGGCGGTGTCGAGAGTGACGGCGGGGCCCTCGAAGCCGAAGAGGTAGGAGACCCGGCCGGACAGCACGCTGGAGAGCGTGCCGGTGATCATGTGGCCCTCTGAGCCCTCCGCGGAGTTGGCCACGCTGGACGCGTAGTCCTGGTAGCTCGCGCCGATGAAGGTGCCGGTGAGGCTGGAGCGCTGGGCGACGATATCGATCCCGGCGTGTTCGAAGGCTTCCCAGGCCGTCTCCAGCAGCAGGCGCTGCTGCGGGTCCATCGACATGGCCTCACGCGGTGAGATACCGAAGAAGCCCGGGTCGAACTCGGCGACGTCCCGCAGGAATCCGCCCTGGACGGAGTAGGTCCTGCCGGAGCGGTCCGGGTCCGGGTCGTAGAGCGCCTCGGCGTCCCAGCCGCGGTCGGCGGGGAAGCCGGAGATGGCGTCCGTACCGTTCAGGACGAGCTTCCACAGCTCCTCGGGGGAGGTGACCCCGCCGGGGTAGCGGCAGCTCATGCCGACGATGGCGATCGGGTCGTCGTCGGCCCCGGAGAGGGACCCGGAGCGAGCCCCTGAGAGAGACCCTGAGCGAGACCCCGTGAGGGACGCGGGGAGCGCGGGCGCCCCGGTGGCGCTCTGCGCGCCGGCCAGTTCGGAGCGGAGGAATCCGGCGAGCGCGGCGGGGCTCGGATAGTCGAAGACCATGGTCGTCGGCAGCGTCAGCCCGGTGACGGAGGCGAGACGGTTGCGCAGTCCGACGGCGGTGAGCGAGTCGAAACCGACGTCGCGGAAGGCGCGCTGGTCGGGCAGGGCGTCGGGGGCCGAGAGGCCCAGGACGGCCATGGCTTCGGTGCGGACGACCTCCAGCACCAGCCGTTCCTGCTCGGCGGCGGACAGCGCGCGCAGCCTGGCCGTGAACTCGCCCTCCACGACGGTGCCGGTGCCCTGCTCGGCGGCCTCGGTGAGCGCCCGGACCTCGGGGACCTCGGTGAACAGGGCCGTGGGGCGGCTGGAGGTGTAGACGGGGTAGTACGTCTCCCAGTCGACGTCGGCGACCGCGATGACGGTCTCGTCGTCGTCCAGGGCCCGCTTCAGTCCGGTCAGCGCCAGCTGCGGGTCCATGAACTCCAGACCGCTGCGCCGGATCATCTTCGGGTCGACGCGGCCGGCCTTGATGTCGTCGGCCCAGATGCCCCAGGACAGGGAGGTGGCGCGCAGGCCGCGGGCGCGCCGGTGGGCGGCGAGCGCGGCGAGATAGGCGTTGCCCGCCACATAGGCGGCGTGTGCCCCACTGCCCCACATACCGGCGGTGGACGAGTAGAGGATCAGATCGTCCAGGTCGTCGTTGTCGAGGAGTTCGTCCAGGACCTGGGCGCCGGTCACCTTCGCGTGCAGGACGCGGGAGAAGGCGTCCATGGTGGTCTCGGCCAGGGTGTACAGCTCGATGAGCGCGGCGGTGTGGACGACCGTGCGTACGGTACGGCCCTGGGCCTTGAGATCCGCGAGGAGCGCGGCGACGGCTTCGCGGTCGGTCACATCGCAGGCGACGGCGGTGGCCTCCGTACCCGACGCGGCGAGTTCCGCGACGAGTTCGGCCGCGCCCGGGGCGTCCATGCCCCGGCGGCTCATCAGCACCAGGTGCCCGGCGCCCTGTCCGGCCAGCCAGCGGGCGAGATGCGGGGCGAGAGTGCCGGAGCCACCGGTGATGAGCGTGGTGCCGCGCGGTGTCCAGTCGCGGGGGATTCCCTGCTCACCGGCTCCGGCGCGGACGATACGACGGGTGAAGACCCCGGAGGGGCGAATGGCGAGCTGGTCCTCCTCGCCCAGCGCGCCCGCGAGCGCCGAGGCGAGCCGTCCCGCCGCCCGCCGGTCGAGCGCCTGCGGCAGATCGATGACGCCGCCCCAGCGCTGCGGGTGCTCAAGCGCGGCGGTCCAACCGACGCCGGACACCTGTGCCTGGACGGGGGAGGTGACCTCGTCGGAGCGGCCGGTGGAGACCGCGCCCCGGGTGAGGAACCACAGCGGGGCCTCGATTCCGGCGTCGCCCAGGGCCTGTACCAGCGAGACGGTCAGCGCGAGTCCGAGAGTCAGTCCGGGGTGGAGCGTCCCGGGCTCCTCGGCGGCGGCGAGTGTGGAGACGACCCCGGCGAACTCACCGGTCTCCGGCAGCCGTTCGGCGAGAACCGCGCGGTCCACGCACGGCTCGTCGAGCACCAGCCTGATCACCTCGGCGCCCTGGCCGCTCAGCGCGTCGGCCACCTCGTCGGCGTCCTGGCCCTCGGCGGAGACGACGAGCCAGCTGCCCGTCAGCGACCGTTGCGGAACGGTGCTCACCGGCGTCCAGGACACCCGATAGCGCCAGGAGTCGACGGTGGAGCGGTCCTTGCGGGACCTGCGCCATGAGGAGAGTGCGGGCAGTACGGCGGCCACGGAGTCCTCGTCCGTGCCCAGGGTGGAGGTCAGCGCGGACAGGTCCGCCTGCTCCACCGCCGTCCAGAACTCCTCGTCGGCGGGGTCGGCGGCGACCGCGTTCCCGGGGGCGGGCGCTATGGCCCAGAGCCTCTCGTGCTGGAAGGCATAGGTGGGCAGATCGACCCGGCGGGCGTCCGTGCCGTCGAACAGTCCGGCCCAGTCGGCCTCGACTCCGCGTACGTAGGCCTCGGCGAGCGAGAGCAGGAAGCGCGGGACGCCGCCCTGATCACGGCGCAACGTGCCGGTGGCGACGGCCGGTTCGGCCGTCTCGTCGATCATGTCCTGGACCGACATGGTCAGTACGGGGTGCGAGCTGACCTCGATGAAGGCGCGGTGTCCCGCGCCCAGCAGCTCGCGTACGGCGTCGGCGAAGAGGACCCGCCGGCGCAGATTGCGGAACCAGTAGCCCGCGTCCATCTCCTCGGTGTCCAGCCAGTCGCCGGTCATCGTCGAGAAGAACGGGACGTCGGAGGCGCGAGGGCTGACCGGCGCGAGGACATCGAGGAGTTCGTCGTGCAGATTCTCGACCTGCGCGGAGTGCGAGGCGTAGTCCACCGCGACCCGGCGGACCCGTACCTCCTCGGCCGTCAGCCGCGCCGACAGCTCGTCCAGTGCCTCGGGTTCGCCGGAGACGACGACCGAGCGCGGCCCGTTGACCGCGGCCACCGACACCCGGCCCGACCAGGTCTCCAGCCGGCTCTCCAGCTGGTCCACCGGGAGCGCCACGGACATCATTCCGCCGTGTCCGGCCAGGGTGCGGCCGATCGCCTGGCTGCGCAGCGCCACGACCCGGGCACCGTCGCGCAGGGACAGCGCGCCGGAGACGACGGCCGCCGCGATCTCGCCCTGCGAGTGGCCCACCACCGCGGCGGGCTCCACGCCCCGGGAGCGCCAGAGGGCCGCCAGCGACACCATGACCGCGAACGAGGCGGGCTGGACGACATCGACGCGCTCCAGCGTGGGGGCGCCCTCCGTCTCCCGCAGCACATCGACGAGGGACCAGTCCACGAACTCGCTCAGAGCGGCGGCGCATTCGCCGATCCGCTCGGCGAAGACCGGTGACTCCTCCAGGAGTTGGGCGCCCATTCCGGCCCACTGCGAGCCCTGTCCCGGGAAGACGAAGACCGTCTTGCCCTCGATATCGGCCACGCCCCTGGCCACCACGGCCGACGGTCCGTCGGCCGCGACGGCGCGCAGGGCCTCCAGCGCGTCGCCGTCCTCGGCGGGGACCACCACGGCGCGGTGTTCGAAGACGGAGCGGGAGGCGACGAGCGAGTGGCCCAGATCGATCGCGCGCGGCGCGGGGTCCGCGCTCTCGATGTACGAGACCAGCCTGGCCGCCTGCTCGCGCAGCGCGGCGCCGGTCCTGGCCGAGACGGCCCAGGGGACGACGCCGCCCGCGACGGGCACCGGCGGGAGCGCGGGAGCGGTCTCCTCGGCCGCCTCGGGCCCGTCGGCCACGGGCGCCTGCTCAAGCAGCGTATGGGCGTTGGTGCCGCTGATACCGAACGACGAGACGGCGGCCCGGCGCGGGCGGCCGGTCTCGGGCCACTGGACGGCCTCGTGCAGCAGCCGCACCGTGCCGGAGGACCAGTCCACGTGCGAGGACGGGTTCTCCGCGTGGAGCGTCCTCGGGAGGACGCCGTGGCGCAGCGCCATCACCATCTTGATGACGCTCGCGACACCGGCGGCGGACTGGGTGTGCCCGATATTGGACTTGACCGAGCCGAGCAGCAGGGAGCGCTCCGGGTCGCGGTCCCTGCCGTAGGTCGCCAGCAGCGCCTGCGCCTCGATCGGGTCGCCGAGCGGCGTACCGGTGCCGTGCGCCTCCAGGGCGTCGATGTCGGAGGGGGCGAGGCGGGCGTTGGCCAGCGCCTGGCGCATCACGCGCTGCTGCGAGGGGCCGTTGGGGGCGGTCAGTCCGTTGGACGCGCCGTCCTGGTTGATCGCCGAGCCGCGGATCACCGCGAGGACGGGGTGTCCGTTGCGCTGGGCGTCGGAGAGCCGTTCGACCAGCAGGATACCGACGCCCTCGGCGAGCGTCATGCCGTCCGCCTCGTCGGAGAACGCCTTGCAGCGGCCGTCCTGCGCGAGGGCCCGCTGCCGGCTGAACGCGACGAAGGGGGCGGGCGTGGTCATGATCGTGGCGCCGCCCGCGACGGCGAGCGTGGACTCGCCGTTGCGCAGCGACTGGCAGGCCAGATGCAGCGCGACCAGCGAGGACGAGCAGGCGGTGTCGACGGTGACGGCGGGGCCTTCGAGCCCGAAGACATACGAGATACGTCCGGACAGGACGCTCGGGCTGCTGCCGGTGACCATATGGCCCTCGGCGCCGTCGCCCGCGCCGAGTCCGTAGTCCTGGTAGCTGGAGCCGATGAAGGTGCCGGTCAGACTGGAGCGTGCCTCGGCGGGGTCGATCCCGGCGCGCTCGAAGGACTCCCAGGTGGTCTCCAGCAGCAGCCGCTGCTGGGGGTCCATCACCAGCGCCTCGCGCGGGGAGATACCGAAGAACGTGGGGTCGAACGCGTCGGCCTCGTGCAGGAATCCGCCGAGCGTCGAGTAGGTCTTGCCCTGCCGGTCGGGGTCGGGGTCGAAGAGCCCCTGGGCGTCCCAGCCGCGGTTGACGGGGAACTCCGTCACCGCGTCCGTGCCGTTGGTGACCAGGTCCCACAGCTGTTCCGGGGAGTCGGCGCCGCCGGGGAAGCGGCAGCTCATGGCGATGATGGCGATGGGTTCGTCGTCGGCCGCGCCGGTGGCGACCGGTCCCGTCACCTCCAGGACGGAGCCGAGGATCTCGGCCCGCAGATACCGCGCCAGCTCCACCGGGGTCGGATAGTCGAAGACCATGGTGCTCGGCAGGGTGAGGCCGGTGACACCGGAGAGCCGTTTGCGCAGTTCGACGGCGGTCAGCGAGTCGAAGCCGATGTCGCGGAAGGCCCGTCCTTCCGGGACGCCGTCGGCGGAGCTGTGGCCGAGGACCGCCGCGGCCTCGCTCCGTACGAGATCGGCGAGGAACCGGTCCTGCTCGGCCTCGTCCAGGGCGCGTACGCGCGAGACGAACTCGGGGGCGCCGCCGGTGCCGTCCTGCTCGGCGGCGCTCGCGAGCGCCCGTACCTCGGGCAGCCCGGCGAGCAGCGCGCTGGGGCGTACGGAGGTGAAGACCGGCGCGTAGCGCGCCCAGTCGACATCGGCGACCGTGACGGTGGTGTCCCGCTGGACGACGGCGCGGCGCAGTTCGGTCATGGCCGGGCCGGGCTCCAGGAAACCGAGTCCCTGGCGCCTGAGGGTGTCGGAGACCGTCTCGTCGGTGGCCATACCGGCTTCGGCCCAGGGGCCCCAGGCGACGGACGTGGCGGTCAGCCCCCGGGCGCGCCGGTGCTCGGCGAGGGCGTCGAGATAGGCGTTGGCGGCGCCGTAGGCGCTCTGGCCGCCGCTGCCCCAGACACCGGCGACGGAGCCGAAGAGGACGAACAGATCGAGTTCGCGGTCCCCGAGCAGGGCATCGAGATGGGCGGCGCCCGCCAGCTTCGCGGAGGTCAGCTCGGCGAACTCGGCGGGGGTCAGCTCGGCCAGGGGGCCGTACTGGCCGACGCCCGCGGTGTGCACCACGCCGGTCAGCGGCAGTTCGGCCGGGATGCCGGCGAGTACGGCGGCGAGCGCGTCACGGTCGGCGGCGTCGCAGCCGACGATCTCCACGCGGGCGCCCAACTCCTCCAGCTCGGCGCGGAGTTCGGCGGCGCCGGGGGCGTCAGGACCGCGCCGGGAGGTGAGGACGAGATTCTCGGCGCCGGAGCGGGCCAGCCAGCGGCCGACCTCGGCGCCGAGGCCACCGGTGCCGCCGGTGACCAGTACGGTGCCCCGGGCGGTGAACTCCTCGGCGGCGGGCAGCGCGTCGACGGTGTACCGGACGAGCCGGCGGCCGGAGACTCCGGAGGCGCGCAGCGCGATCTGGTCCTCGCCGTCGGGGGCGTCCTTCGTGGCGAGCACACCCGCGAGCCGCTGGGCGGCCCGCTGGTCGAGGGTGCCGGGCAGATCGATCAGTCCGCCCCAGAGCCGTGGGTACTCCAGGGCCACGGTCCTGCCCAGGCCCCAGGCGGCGGCCTGGGCGGGGCGGGTGACCGGGTCGGCGGGGCCGGTGGACACGGCGCCCCGGGTGGCCGTCCACAGCCGTCCCCTGGCTCCGGTGTCGTCCAGCGCCTGGACGAGCGCGAGCGTCAGGGCGAGGCCGTGGGTGAGCGGCGCGTAGCTGTCGCTCGGGCGCTCGTCCAGCGGGAGCAGGGAGAGCACCTGGGCGGCGCTGTCCACATCGTCGGTGGACGCGGCGGCTTCGAGCCGCGCGGCCAGCGTCCGCCGGTCGGCGCACGAGGGGTCCAGGACGAGACGGCGTACCCGCGCGCCGTGGGCGCTGAGCGCGCCCGCCAGTCGCTCGGCGAGATCGCCGCCGTCCTCCGCACGCGCGCCGTCCTCCGCGGGAGAGCCGTCGGTGTCGCTGGTGACGAGCAGCCAGGTGCCGTCCAGGACCGGGGCGGCCGGCTTGTCGAGCCTCGTCCATTCGACGCGATAGCGCAGCGAGTCCAGCAGGGTCTTCTCCTGGTTGCCGCGGCGCCAGGAGGTCAGCGCGGGCAGCAGCGAGCCGAGGGAGTCGTGTTCCTGTTCGCCCAGACCGAGGATGGCGGCCAGCTCATCGGCGTCGCCGCGCTCCACGGCGGCCCACAGCCGCTGGTCCCCCGGGTCGGCGGTCGCCGCACCTGGGGCCGGTGGCAGCTCGGGCCAGTAGTACGTGTGCTGGAAGGCGTAGGTCGGCAGATCGACGCGGCGGGCGCCGCCGCCCGCGAAGTAGGCCGGCCAGTCGACCGTGCCGCCCTGGACCTGGAGCCTGGCCAGCGCGGTGGTGACGGCCACTTCCTCGGCGCGGTCGGCGCGGCAGAGCGGGATGAGTTCGGCTTCGTAGGTGTCGCCCAGGGTGTCCTGGACCATGGCGGAGAGCGGTGCGTCGGGGCCCAGTTCCAGGAAGGTGGTCGTGCCGGCGTCGCGCAGGGTGCGTACGCAGTCGGCGAAGCGGACCGCGTCGCGGACATGGGCGACCCAGTACTCCGCCGAGCACACCTGCTCGTCGGCGGCGAGGGCGCCGGTCAAGTTGGAGACCAGCGGGATGCGCGGCGCGCTGTAGGTGAGTCCTTCCGCGACGGTGCGGAACGCGTCGAGCATCGCGGCCATGCGCGGCGAGTGGAAGGCATGGCTCACCCGCAGGCGCTTGGTCTTGCGCCCGCGCGCGTCGAACGCGGCGGCGATCTCCAGGACGGCGTCCTCGTCCCCGGAGACGACGACCGAGTCGGGGCCGTTGACCGCCGCGATCGAGACGGAGTCCTCGCGGCTGGCCAGCAGCGGGGTGACCTCGTCCTCGGCCGCCCGCACCGCGACCATCGCGCCGCCGGCGGGCAGCGCCTGCATCAGCCGGCCGCGGGCCACGACCAGGGCGCAGGCGTCCGCGAGCGTCAGCACGCCCGCGACATGGGCCGCCGCGAGTTCACCGATCGAGTGACCGGCCACGTAGTCCGGCGTGACGCCCCAGGACCGTACGAGACGGAACAGCGCGACCTCGACCGCGAACAGCGCGGGCTGGGTCCAGCCGGTCTCGTCGAGCAGCGCGGCCTCGGCGGTGCCCGCGTCGGCGAACAGCACCTCGCGCAGCGGGCGGTCGAGTAGCGGATCCAGCTCGGCGAACACCGCGTCGAGGGCGTCGGCGAACGCCGGGAACCGCTCGTACAGTTCGCGTCCCATGGCGGCCCGCTGGCTGCCCTGGCCGGTGAAGAGCATCGCGGTCCTGCCCCGCCGTGCCGCCTCGCCCTCGATCAGTCCGGCGTCGGGGCGGTCGGTGGCCAGTGCGCTGAGGGACCGCAGCAGCGCGGTACGGTCCTCGGCCACCACGGCCGCGCGCTGGTCGAACCGGGTGCGGGTGGTGGCGAGCGAGAACGCCGCGTCCACCAGGTCCAGTTCGGGCCGCGCCTGTACGTAGGAGAGCAGCCGGGCGGCCTGGCCGCGCAGGGCGTCCCGGGTCCGGCCCGAGATCAGCCAGGGCACGGCTCCGGGCTCGCGGCGCGGCGCGGTGTGCGCGGGGGCCGGGGTGCGCGGGGCCTGCTCGATGATGGTGTGGACGTTGGTGCCGCTGATCCCGAACGAGGAGACACCGGCCCGGCGCGGGCGGCCGGTCTCGGGCCAGGCGGTCTGCTCGGTCAGCAGCTCCACCGCGCCCTCGGACCAGTCCACATGCGAGGACGGAGCGTCCACGTGCAGTGTCCGGGGCAGCACGCCATGGCGCATCGCCATGATCATCTTGATCACACCGGCGACTCCGGCGGCGGCCTGGGTGTGACCGATGTTCGACTTCACCGAGCCGAGCAGCAGCGGACGCTCCGGGTCACGGTCCCTGCCGTACGCGGCGAGCAGGGCCTGGGCCTCGATCGGGTCGCCCAGCGTCGTACCCGTGCCGTGCGCCTCGACCACATCGACGTCATCGGCCGCCAGTCCGCCGCCGGCCAGCGCCTGACGGATCACCCGCTGCTGCGAAGGGCCGTTCGGGGCGGTGAGGCCGTTCGACGCACCGTCCTGGTTGACGGCCGAGCCACGGACCACGGCGAGGATCTCGTGGCCGTTGCGCCGGGCGTCCGAGAGGCGCTCCAGGACCAGCATGCCGACGCCCTCGGACCAGCCCACGCCGTCGGCCGAGTCGGAGAACGCCTTGCAGCGGCCGTCGGGCGACAAGCCGCGCTGGCGTGCGAAGTCCACGAACACCGACGGGGTCGACATCACCGTCACACCACCGGCCAGCGCCAGCGAGCACTCACCGCTGCGCAGCGCCTGCATCGCCCAGTGCATCGCCACCAGCGACGACGAGCACGCCGTGTCCACCGTCACCGCCGGACCCTCCAGGCCCAGCGTGTACGAGACCCGGCCGGAGGCCAGGCTCGCCGAGCTGCCGCCGCCCCGGAAGCCCTCGAACTCCGGACCGGCGAGCACCGCGCCGTAGTCGCTGTACATCACCCCGGCAAACACACCGGTCGCACTGCCGCGCAGCGTCGTCGGGTCCATGCCCGCCCGCTCCACGGCCTCCCAGGAGGCTTCGAGCAGCAGCCGCTGCTGCGAGTCGGTCGCCAGCGCCTCACGCGGGCTCATCCCGAAGAAGGCGGGGTCGAACTCGCCCGCCTCGTGCAGGAATCCGCCCGAGCGGGTGTACGCCGTACCGGCGTGGTCCGGGTCCGGGTGGTAGAGCGACTCGACGTCCCAGCCGCGGTTGGTGGGGAAGCCGGAGATGGCGTCCGCGCCCTCGGTGACCAGACGCCACAGATCCTCCGGCGAAGCCACCCCGCCCGGGTAGCGGCAGCTCATCCCGACGACCACGATCGGATCGTCGGCCACCGCGGCGGTCCGGGTGGCGGCGGGCCCGGCGACAGCCGTGTCGGAGCCCAGCAGTTCATCGAGGAGATAGGCGGCGAGAGCGCGCACGGTCGGGTAGTCGAAGACCAGGGTGGCAGGCAGCCGCAGTCCGGTGACGGTGCCCAGTCGGTTGCGCAGCTCCACCGCCGTCAGCGAGTCGAAGCCCAGCTCGCGGAAGGCGCGCCCGGCGTCGATGTCCGCGCCACTGGTGTGGCCGAGGACGAGGGCGACCTGTCCGCGTACGAGATCGAGCAGCAGCTCGGCGCGCTCGGTCGCCTCCAGCCTGGTCAGCCGCTGGACGAGACCGCCGGCCGTACTCGATCCCGCGACGGACGTCCGGCGGGCGCGGGTACGGATCAACGACCGCAGCAGCGGCGGGACATCGCCCTGTGCGCGGAGCACCGGCAGATCCAGCCGTACGGGTACGACGGCGGCCTCGCCGGTGGTCAGCGCCGCGTCGAACAGCGCCACGCCCTGCTCGACCGGGAGCGCGGGCACCCCGGAGCGTGCGTGCCGCTCCGCCTCGGACTCCGCCAGGGAGCCCGTCATACCGCCGGTACGGTCCCAGGGGCCCCAGGCGAGGGACACACCCGGCAGGCCCTCGGCGCGACGGTGCTCCATCAGCGCGTCCAGGAAGGCGTTTCCGGCCGCGTAGTTGCCCTGTCCCGCGCTGCCGATCACTCCGGCGACCGACGAGAAGACCACGAACGCGGCCAGCTCCTGACCGCGTGTCAGTTCATGCAGATGCCAGGCCGCGTCGGCCTTGGGGCGCAGGACCGCCGCCAGCCGCTCCGGTGTGAGCGAGGCGATGAGACCGTCGTCCAGCACACCCGCCGTGTGGATCACCGCGGAGACGGTGTGGCGGGCCAGCAGCCCGGCCAGAGCCTCGCGGTCGGCCACGTCGCACGCCTCGACCGAGACCTCGGCGCCCAGCTCCGTCAGCTCGTCCGTCAGGGCTTCGGCGCCCTCGGCGGCCGGACCCCGGCGGCTCACCAGCAGCAGCCGGCGCACTCCATGCTCCGCCACCAGATGCCGCGCCATCACCGCGCCCAGACCACCCGTACCTCCGGTGATCAGCACACTGCCGTCGGTGTCCCAGACCGGCCCTGTCCCGATCTCGCCGAGCGCCCTGCGCACCAGCCGCCCGGCCCTGGGCTCGCCGTCCCGGACGATCAGCTGCGGCTCGTCCGTACCCAGCGCCCGGAGCGGAAGCGCGAGTGGCCCCGCCGGGTCCAGATCGACCAGGCCGAAGCTGCCGGGGTGCTCCGACTGCGCGGAGCGCACCAGCCCCCACGCCGCGGCCGACGCCACATCGGTGCCACCCACCGCGCCGCGCGTCACGAACACCAGCCGTGATCCGGTGAACCGCTCCTCCGCGAGCCAGGCCCGCGCCGCCGCCAGGACGTCCGCGGTCAGCGCGTGCGCGGACGCTGCCGCGTCGTCCCCGGAGGTGCCACCGACCGTCATGAGTACGACGGCCGGTACCGGCTCCCCGCCCGCGGCCAGCGCCGCCAGCTCGGGATGGACCGCGAGCGGGCCGGCCGGCGCCTCGGGCCCGGCGAGTCCGAACACGTCGGGTCCGACCAGGGCGACGGACTCGGGGGCCCGCGTCCCCTCGCGTACGGGGATCCAGTCCAGGCCGAACAGCGCGTCGCGGGCGGCCGTGGCGGCGGCGCCCACCTGCTGCGCCGCGACGGCGCGCAGCACCAGCGACTCGACGGAGACGACCGGCTCGCCGGAGGTGTCCGCGACGGTGATCGAGACCGCGTCCCCGGCGGCCGGGGTGAGCCGTACCCGCAGCGCGGTGGCGCCGGTCGCGTGCAGCGACACGCCCTCCCACGAGAAGGGCAGTCCGCCGCGGCTCTCCGCGCCGAGTTCGACGAAGGACGCCGCGTGCAGCGCCGCGTCCAGCAGCGCGGGGTGCAGACCGAACGCGTCCGCGTCGGCCTCGCCGCCCTCGGGCAGCGTGACCTCGGCGTACACCTCGCCGTCGCGCCGCCAGGCGCCCCGCAGCCCCTGGAAGACCGGACCGTAGGCGAAGCCGTCGTCGGCCAGCCGGTCGTAGACGCCCTCGACGGCGACGGGCTCGGCCCCGGCGGGGGGCCAGACGGCCGCGTCGAACCCGGCGCCCCGCTCCTCGGCCCGCCCGTCGACGGAGAGTACGCCGGTGGCGTGCCGCGTCCAGGCCGTCTCGTCGCTTCCCTCGGGGCGCGAGTAGACATTGACGGTGCGACGGCCGGAGTCGTCCGGGTTGCCGATCCACAGCTGGACCTGGATACCGCCCCGTTCCGGAAGGATCAGCGGCGCGGCCAGGGTCAGTTCCTCGACCAGATCGCAGCCCACCTCGTCGCCCGCGCGCAGGGCGAGTTCGAGGAAGGCGGTGCCGGGCAGCAGCGTGGTGCCGCGCACGGCGTGGTCGGCGAGCCACGGGTGGGACTGGAGCGAGAGCCGGCCGGTGAGCAGGACGCCCTCGGAGTCGGCGAGGGAGACGGCGGCGGAGAGCAGCGGGTGGTGGGCCGCGCCGAGCCCGGCGGCCCGCAGATCGGCCGACTGGTTCCGGGCGCCGCCCTTGGGCCAGTACCTGCGGCGCTGGAAGGCGTAGGTCGGCAGGTCGTGGCGGTGCGCGCCGGTGCCCGCGAAGTACTCCGCCCAGCGGACGGTGACGCCGCGTACGTACAGTCCGGCCAGCGCGGTGGTGAGGGTGTCGGCCTCGGGGCGGCCTGCCCGCAGCGCGGGGAGCGCCGCGTGGTCCGCGGTGTCCGCCGAGTCGAGGCAGTCCTCGGCCATCGCGGACAGCACGCTGTCGGGGCCGAGTTCGAGGAAGGTGGTGACGCCGTGCCCGGCGAGCCAGCCGACGCCGTCGGCGAACCGTACGGCCCGCCGGACATGGTCCACCCAGTAGTCGGCGGAGGTCACCTGCGCGACCGTGGCGGGCTCGCCGGTGAGGTTGGAGACGAACGGCAGCAGGGGGGCCTGGAGGGACAGGCCGGCCACCACGGCGCGGAACTCGTCGAGCATGGGCTCCATGAGCGGCGAGTGGAAGGCGTGCGAGACCGTCAGCCGCTTGGTCTTGCGGCCCCCGTCCGCCAGGCGGCCGGCGATCTCGGTGACCGCGCTCTCCTCACCGGCCAGGACGAGGGCGGAGGGGCCGTTGACCGCGGCGATCGACACCGCGTCCTCGTGGCCGGACAGCAGCGGGGTGACCTCGTCCTCGGTGGCCTGTACGGCGATCATCGCACCGCCCTCGGGCAGCGCCTGCATCAGCCGGCCGCGGGCGGTGACGAGGGCCGCCGCGTCGGTCAGCGACAGTACGCCCGCGACATGGGCGGCGGTGATCTCACCGATCGAGTGGCCGGTCAGATAGTCGGGCTTGACGCCCCAGGACTCGACGAGCCGGTACAGCGCGACCTCGACGGCGAACAGCGCGGGCTGCGCGTACTCGGTACGGTTCAGCGCGTCGGCGTCCTCGCCCCAGAGCACCTCGCGCAGCGGCCGGTCGAGGAACGGGTCGAGTGCGGCGCAGGCGGCGTCCAGCGCCTGGGCGAACACCGGGAATCTGGCGTGGAGTTCACGGCCGGCGCCGAGGCGCTGGGAGCCCTGGCCGGTGAAGAGGAACGCCAGCTTCCCGTCACTCCGGGTGGCGCCCTGGACGGCGCCCGCCGGCGGGCCCGCCGTCTCCCCGTCCTCGGTGAGCGCCGTCAGCGCGGCGAGCGCGCCGTCGCGGTCGGCGGCCATGAGTACGGCGCGGTGCTCGAAGCCGGCCCGGGTGGTGGCCAGTGAGTAGGCGGTGTCGAGGACGGTCGCGGCGGGGTCGGCCGCCAGCGCGGCCAGCAGCCCGGCGGCCTGGGCGCGCAGGGCCTGCCGGGTCCGTCCGGAGATCAGCAGCGGTACGGTGCCCGGCTCGATGCCCGCGCCGTCCGCGGGGGCGTCGGCAGCGTCATCGCTCTCGGTGGCGGCCGGGGCCTGTTCGACGATGGTGTGCGCGTTGGTGCCGCTGATACCGAAGGAGGAGACGCCCGCGCGCCGGGGCGCGCCGGTCTCGGGCCAGGGGGCGTTCTCGGTGAGGACGCGGACCGCGCCCCGCGACCAGTCGACATGCGAGGAGGGTTCGTCCGCCAGCAGGGTCCGCGGCAGCACTCCGTGGCGCATCGCCATGACCATCTTGATGACACCGGCGACACCGGCGGCGGCCTGGGTGTGGCTGATGTTCGACTTGACGGAGCCCAGCAGCAGCGGCCGGCTCTCGTCGCGGCCCTGGCCGTAGGTGGCGAGCAGGGCCTGTGCCTCGACCGGGTCACCGAGGGTGGTGCCGGTGCCGTGCGCCTCGACGGCGTCGACCTCGGCGGCGGAGAGCCGGGAGTTGATCAGGGCCTGCTGGATGACCTCCTGCTGGGAGGGGCCGTTGGGGGCGGTCAGTCCGTTCGACGCGCCGTCCTGGTTGACGGCGGTGCCACGTACCACGGCAAGGATCTCGTGCCCGTTGCGCCGGGCGTCGGAGAGCCGTTCCAGGACGAGGACACCGACGCCCTCGGCCCAGCCCGTGCCGTCGGCGGTGTCCCCGAACGAGCGGCAGCGGCCGTCCGCGGAGAGGCCGCCCTGCCGGCCCATCTCGATGAAGGTGCCGGGGCTCGACATCACGGTGACACCGCCGGCCAGCGCGAGGGTGCACTCCCCCGCGCGAAGCGCCTGGGTGGCGAGATGGACGGCCACGAGCGAGGAGGAGCAGGCGGTGTCCACGGTGACCGCGGGGCCGACGGTGCCGAAGGTGTAGGAGATACGTCCGGACAGGACGCTGCCGGTGTTGCCGGTGAGCTGGAACCCCTCGGCGCCGTCGGCGGGGCCGACCCGGTAGTCCTGGGCCATCGCGCCCATGAACACGCCGGTCTGGCTGCCCTTGACCGAGGTCGGGTCGATGCCCGCGCGTTCGAACGCCTCCCAGGCGGACTCCAGCGCGACACGCTGCTGGGGGTCCATCGCCACGGCCTCGCGCGGCGAGATACCGAAGAAGTCCGCGTCGAAGTCGGGGGCGTCGTGCAGGAATCCGCCGGACGAGGTGCTGGACGAGGCGAGCGCCTCGGCGTCCCAGCCGCGGTCGGTGGGGAACGCCGTGATGCCGTTCTCACCGGCCTCGACCAGCCGCCAGAGGTCTTCCGGGCTGCTGACACCGCCGGGGTAGCGGCAGGTCATACCGATGATGGCGATCGGCTCCTGGGCCGCCGTCTCCAGCTCATTGACCCGCTGCCGCGTCCGTCGGAGATCGGCGGTGGCAAGCTTGAGGTAGTCCCGGAGCTTCTGTTCGTTGTCCATCTCAACTCAACCCATCTCGACAGCCAGCGGCCGAACATGAATCACGCGGGGCATCTCGCGCTCGCCGTGCAATGCGAAAAATAGAAAGCCACATGGCTTCGCAGCCGTTCAGCGGGAAGCCATGTGGCGAGTGTGGTACGGACCGCTACGGGAATTCCCTAGTCCTCCGCGGCCCTTCGTTCCGCTACCAGTTGGAGGCCAGCAGAAGGTCCCCGTATTCGTGTTCCCTGGAGACCTGATTCAGATCGGCGTCGACCATCATGTGCATCAGTTCGGGGAAGTCGACGCTGGGCTTCCAGCCCAGTTTGGTACGGGCGTGCTCGCTGTCCGCGCAGAGGATCTCCACCTCCGCCGGGCGGACCAGCTCGGGGTCGATGACGACATAGTCCTGCCAGTCCAGGCCGACGTGTTCGAAGGCGATGCGCACCGCGTCGCGTACCGAGTGCATGGTGCCGCTGCCCACCACGTAGTCATCCGGCTCGTCGGGCTGGAGCATGAGGTGCATCGCGCGCACATAGTCGCCGGCGAAGCCCCAGTCACGTACCGCGTCGAGGTTTCCGAGGTGCAGCTTGTCCTGGAGCCCGAGCTTGATCCGGGCGACGGCGAGGGAGATCTTCCGGGTCACGAACTCCGAGCCCCGGCGCGGGGATTCGTGATTGAAGAGCATGCCGGAGACGGCGTACATCCCGAAGGACTCACGGTAGTTGCGGGTGATGAAGTGGCCGTACGCCTTGGCGGCGCCGTACGGGCTGCGCGGGTGGAACAGCGTCGTCTCACGCTGCGGGGTCTCGGCGGCCTTGCCGAACATCTCCGAGGACGACGCCTGGTAGAAGCGGATCTGGCCGTCTCCCGCGGTGCGTGAGCTGTTCAGACCGCTCACCATCCGGATCGCCTCAAGGACGCGGAGGACGCCCATGCCATTGACCTCGGTGACGAGTTCGGCCTGCTGCCAGGACATCGGCACGAACGAGATCGCGCCGAGGTTGTAGACCTCGTCCGGCTGCACGGTGTCGACGGCGGAGACCAGGCTGCCCTGGTCCATCAGATCGCCGTCCACGAACGAGAGTTCGGAGACGAGACGGCTGACCCGGGACTTTCGCGGGTTGGCCTGTCCTCGGATCAATCCCCATACCTGGTAGCCCTGTGACAGGAGATGCTCGGCCAGATAAGAACCGTCCTGCCCGGTAATTCCGGTGATCAGCGCACGCTTGGTCATACCAACCCCTTCTCGACCACGGAGAGACCGCCCAAACGCAGAGCTCGGTCGACGACCTTGCATCGAATACGCTTCTGTCCGGACGATAGACATCGGCACGCTCGCAAGCCGCCGACCACGGTGTCAAGAAATCCCGTGCTTACTAGGGAATTCCCGAGTCAGAGCCCCGTCAGGAAGCCGCGGAGAGACGGAACACTAGTAATTTTCGGGACCGTGATGCGGTGCACTGTGTGCGTCGGCGTTCGGGCCGGCTCTGTCAACCGGAGCGTCTTTCCGTGCTGTTCAGACTTCTGCGTACCCATGTGCGCCCGTACCGGCGAGCCGCCGCCCTGCTGGTCCTCCTGCAACTGATCCAGATCCTCGGCACACTGCTGCTGCCGACGCTGGGCGCCGCCCTGATCGACAACGGTGTCGTCGCCCGGGACAGCGGCTATATCTCCCGGCTCGGCGCGGTCATGGTCGCGCTGGCGCTCGTCCAGGTCGCCGCGGCGATCGGCGCGGTGTCCCTGGCCTCCCGTACGGCGATGGCGATGGGACGCGACATCCGCCGCGTCGTCTTCCGCCGGGTGCTGGACTTCTCCGCCCGGGAGGTGGGCCGCTTCGGTACGCCGTCACTGCTGACCCGGACCGTCAACGATGTGCAGCAGGTGCAGACGCTGACGCAGTCGGGCTTCGGCATCGTGGTGGCCGCGCCCCTGATGTGTCTGGGGAGCGTCGTACTGGCGCTTCAGCAGGACGTTCCGCTGGCGCTGATCCTGGTGGTCCTCGTCGTGGTCGTCGCCGTCGCGTTCGGGCTGTTGCTGGCCCGGATGGGTGTGTTCTACGAGCGGATGCAGACGTATCTCGACCGGCTCGGCCGGCTGCTGCGCGAGCAGATCACCGGCGTACGCGTGGTGCGTTCCTTCGTACGGGACGGCTACGAGCGCGAGCGGTTCGCCCGTACGAGCACGGAGCTGTACGAGGTCTCGCGGCGGGTCGGCCGGCTCATCGCGTCGATGCTGCCCGTGGTGCTGCTGCTCATGAACGGGTTCATGGTCGCCATCCTCTGGGTCGGCGCGCACCGGATCGACAGCGGGGCGACCCGGATCGGCGCGCTCAGCGCCTTCCTCAGCTATCTCTCCCTGATCCTCATGTCGGTCGTGATGGTCGCGTTCGTGTTCCTGTCGGTACCGCGCGCGAAGGTGTCCGCCGCGCGTATCCAGGAGATCCTGGCGACACCGACGAGTGTCTCCCCGCCCTCCGAGCCGGTCCCGGCCGCGTCGGGCGACATCGGCCAACTGGAGCTGCGCGGGGCGGAGTTCCGCTACCCGGGCGCGGAGAAGCCGGTGCTCCAGGGAATCGATCTGACGGCGGGCCCCGGGGAGAGCGTGGCGATCCTCGGCTCCACCGGCAGCGGAAAGACGACACTGCTCAACCTCGTCCTGCGGCTGTTCGATGTCACGGAGGGGGCGGTACGGGTCAACGGCGTCGACGTACGGCGGCTTGACCCCGATGTCCTCAGCCGAGCCGTCGGCTTCGTACCGCAGAAGCCGTATCTGTTCTCCGGGACCGTCGCGACCAACCTCCGTTTCGGGAATCCGGACGCCACCGACGACGAGCTGTGGCACGCCCTGCGGACCGCCCAGGCCGCCGAGTTCGTCGCGAGCATGCCCGGCGGGCTCGACGCCGAGATCTCCCAGGGCGGCACGAATGTCTCCGGCGGCCAGCGCCAGCGGCTCGCCATCGCGCGCACGCTGCTGCGCCGGCCCGCCGTCTATCTCTTCGACGACTGCTTCTCCGCGCTCGACTACGCCACGGATGCCGCGCTGCGCACCGCGCTGGCACCGGAGATCGCGGGTTCGACCGTGATCACCGTCGCCCAGCGGGTCGCCACCGTCCAGTACGCCGACCGCATCGTCGTCCTGGACGCCGGACGCGTGGTCGACAGCGGCACCCATGACGAACTGCTGCGCGACAGCGCCACCTACCGCGAGATCGCCCTCTCCCAGCTCACCGAGGAGGAGACCGTTCATGGTCTCGTTGGCCGGCCCCAGCCCAACTGAGTCCCGCGGGCCCGGCCGCCGGCTCCTCGGCCTGCTCCGGCCGCACCGG
Source organism: Streptomyces sp. NPDC051662 (assembly GCF_040681655.1). Taxonomy (NCBI): domain Bacteria; kingdom Bacillati; phylum Actinomycetota; class Actinomycetes; order Kitasatosporales; family Streptomycetaceae; genus Streptomyces; species Streptomyces sp. NPDC051662. Next base: position 186,963 of record NZ_JBFAZD010000007.1, on the reverse strand, counting down.
CCCCGGATCGCCGTCGCCCTTCTGGTGGGCATCGGCGGGATCACGCTCAACGCGTTCGGTCCGCTCCTGCTGGGCAAGGCCACCGACCTGATCGTGGACGGTCTGCTCGACGGATCCGGCGACGCGTCGCCGGGGGGCACGGGGGTCACCACCGGAGGCGTCGACTTCGGCGCGGTCGGGCACCTGCTGCTGCTCCTGCTGGTGCTGTATGTCGCGGCGTCGCTGTTCATGCTGGCGCAGGGCCGACTGGTCGCGGCCGTCGTCCAGCGCGTGGTCTTCGATCTGCGGGAGAAGGCGGAGGAGAAGCTCGGACGGCTGCCGTTGCGCTACTTCGACCGCAATCCGGCGGGCGAGGTGCTGAGCCGAACGACCAACGATGTCGACAACCTCCAGCAAACCCTTCAGCAGACCCTCGCCGAGCTGATCACCTCGGTCTTCTCCATCATCACCATGCTCATCCTGATGCTGGTGATCTCGCCGTCCCTGGCGCTGATCATGCTGGCGAGCGTGCCGGTGTCGGGGGTGCTCGCCGCGTGGATAAGCAAGCGCGCCCAGCCCCGGTTCGCGGAGCAGTGGGCCGCCACCGGCTCAATGAACGCGCAGGTCGAGGAGGTCTATACGGGCCACTCACTGATCAAGGGCTTCGGCAGGCGCGAGCAGGCCGAGCGGCGCTTCGACGCGCACAACGAGGCGCTGTACCGGGCGGGCGCCAAGGCCCAGTTCGCCTCGGGCACCATCGAGCCCGCCATGATGTTCATCGCCAACCTCGGCTATGTGGTGGTGGCGGTGGTGGGTGCGTGGAAGGTGGTGAGCGGCACGCTGACGCTGGGGGACGTACAGGCGTTCATCCTGTATTCCCGGCAGTTCAGCCAGCCGATCGTGCAGGTCGCCAGTGTGGCGGGCCGTCTCCAGTCCGGGATCGCCTCCGCGGCGCGGGTCTTCACCCTGCTCGACGCCGAGGAACAAGGCCCCGACCCGATCCACCCCGTCCGGCCGGAACGGATCACCGGACGGGTGGAGTTCGACCACGTCGGCTTCCGCTACACCCCCGAGACCCCGCTGATCGATGATCTCTCCCTGACCGTGGAACCCGGCAGTACGGTGGCGATCGTCGGACCGACCGGGGCCGGCAAGACCACGCTGGGCAATCTCCTCATGCGGTTCTACGAGGTCGACGAGGGCCGGATCCTGCTCGACGGCACGGACATCGCGACGATGACCCGTGACGATCTGCGCGCGCAGTTCGGTCTGGTGCTCCAGGACACCTGGCTGTTCGGCGGCACGATCGCCGACAACATCGCGTACGGCCACGCCGGGGCCACCCGTGCGGAGATCGTCGCGGCGGCCCGCGCCACCTGCGCCGACCGCTTCATCCGTACCCTGCCGGACGGCTACGACACCGTGCTGGACGACGAGTCGGCGGGCGTGAGCGCGGGTGAGAAGCAGCTGATCACGGTCGCCAGGGCGTTTCTCGCCCGGCCCGCCGTGCTGGTCCTCGACGAGGCGACCAGTTCCGTCGACACCCGTACCGAAGTCCTGATCCAACGCGCCATGAACACCCTGCGCGCGGGCAGGACCAGCTTCGTCATCGCGCACCGGCTGTCCACCATCCGCGACGCCGATGTGATCGTGGTCATGGAGGCGGGGCGGATCGTGGAGCGCGGCACCCATGACGAACTGATCCATGAACAGGGCGCCTACGCGCGTCTGCACGCCGCCCGCGCCCATGGCTCCCCCCGGCCGGGCGCCGAGGATGCGGTTTCCGGTGGCTGACGCGTCGCCGCCCGCTTCCGCGTAATCTCGAAGGGTCAGCGCGCCGGTCCGATCACCGGCGTGCGAGCCCGACCGATAAGGACGGTATTGTGCCCGACGGAAAACTCCTCGCCGTCAGCGATCTGCATGTCGTGTACGACGAGAACCGCGCGCTGGTCGAGGAACTGCGCCCGGCCTCGGACGACGACTGGCTGATCGTCGCGGGCGATGTCGCCGAGAAGTACGCCGATATCGAGTGGGCGCTACGGCTGCTCAGCGAGCGCTTCGCGAAAGTGATCTGGGCGCCGGGGAACCATGAACTGTGGACCCATCCATCGGATCCGTGCGATCTGCGCGGCGAGAAGCGCTATCTCCATCTGGTGGAGCTGTGCAGGGGGCTGGGCATCGCCACCCCGGAGGACCCCTATCCCGTCTGGCGGGGCGCCGGCGGTCCGGTGGCGATCGCTCCGCTCTTCGTGCTCTACGACTACTCCTTCCGCGCGCCAGGCGCCACCACGACGGAGGAGTCACTGCGGCTGGCCCATGAGGCGGGCGTGGTCTGCTCCGACGAGTACTTCCTGCACCCCGACCCGTTCGCCGGCCGGGACGCCTGGTGCTGGTCGCGCGTCGAGGAGACCGAACGCCGGCTGTCGGCGATCGATCCGTCCCTGCGTACGGTTCTGGTCAACCACTTCCCGCTGGTCCGCCACCCCACGCGCATTCTGTACTACCCGGAGTTCGCGCAGTGGTGCGGTACGGAACTGACCGCCGACTGGCATGTGCGCTTCCGTTCCGCCGCCGTGGTCTACGGCCATCTGCACATCCCCCGGGTCACCTGGCACGACGGGGTGCGCTTCGAGGAGGTGTCGGTCGGCTATCCACGCGAGTGGCGCAAACGCCCGCCCAGGGAGCCGTTGCGGCAGATCCTGCCCGAGCCCGTCGGAGAGGTGGCCCGGTGATCGGGGAGGTGCTGCCCGCCGCGGTCGCCGCCGAGGCGGCCTACGACGACGGGCACGAGCCGGGCGAAGAGCTGTTCCCGCAGGAGAAGGCGCTGGTGGCGAACGCCGTGCCCAAGCGGCAGCGGGAGTTCACCACCGTACGGTTCCTGGCCCGGCGCGCGATGCGCCGTCTCGGGCAGCGGCCCGTACCGCTGCTGCCCAACCGGCGCGGGGCGCCCCAGTGGCCGGAAGGCATCGTCGGCAGCATGACGCACTGCGACGGCTACCGCGCCGCGGTGGTGGCCAGGTCCGCGGAGACGGTGGCGCTCGGCATCGACGCGGAGCCCGACGCTCCGCTGCCCGAGGGTGTGCTGGACGTCATCACGCTGCCGCCCGAGCGGACTCTGATCGCAAACCTCACCGAACGTCACCCCGGGGTCAGCTATGACCGGCTGATTTTCAGCGCCAAGGAGAGCGTTTTCAAGGTGTGGTATCCGCTCACCGGTCGCGAACTCGACTTCTCCGAGGCGGAGATCGACATCGATCCGGTCGAACGGACCTTTCAGGCAAGGCTTCTGGTACCGGGCCCCTTCGTGAACGACCGTCATATCGGTGAATTCCAGGGCCGTTGGATCGCGGAACGGGGTCTGGTGGCCACCGCGATCCATGTGGCACATGAAACGTCATCAGTTTTTCATTGAATCCTTCGTCACTCGCCGTCGTGAACTGCTATCCAGGTGTGGTCCTTGTCCCCCCACTCCTGGAGAAGCATCTCCGTGCGTTCAATAAAGGCACTGTTCGCCGTCTTTCTGGCAATCGTCGCGGCGGTCACGATTTCGCCGTCCGCGTACGCCGCCGACGGTAAGTACGTGGCGATGGGTGACTCGTACGCGGTCGCTCCCGGCACCCGTACCTACGACGACCCCAACCACGAATGCCGCCGTGGCCCGCTGACCTACCCCCGGCTGTGGGCGGCTCAGCACAGCTCGGTGGCGTTCGTCGAGGCGTCGTGTTCGGGTGCGACCACGGCCGAGGTGATCAGCTCCCAGATACCGCAGCTCACCGCGGACACGACACTGGTGACGCTGCAGGTCGGCGGTAACGATGTCGGCTTTGTCGACGTACTGACCAACTGCGTCCTCACCATCGACGACCGGGACTGCCTCAACGGTGTCGCGCTGGCGAAGCAGGCGGCGGAGGCGGTTCTGTCCCCGGCGCTCGCGCAGACCTACGGCGCGGTGCGTGCCGCCGCGCCCAACGCGAGAGTCATCGTCATCGGATATCCCCGGCTCTACACCATCGGGGGTTCCTGCGGCATTTTCGGACTGAGTGACACCGAACGTACCGCGCTGAACTCCGCGGCCGACACCCTGGCCTCCGTCATGTCCGCCCGTGCGGCGGCCGCCGGTTTTGAATTCCTGGACGCCCGACCGGTATTCGACCCGCACACGATCTGCTCGTCCGGTTCCACCTGGGTCACCAGCCTGGAATGGGACAAGCTCAACGAGTCCTACCACCCGAACACCGCGGGCCACCGCGACGGTTATCTGGCCGCTCTGAACGCCCTCACCGGCTGACGGAGCGACCGGCCTGCCGGCCTGTCGATTGAATAAGTGGGGGCGTTCCGCTCTGTTCCGCGGAACGTCCCCACTGCCATATTCCCTGCCCTATGCCTTGCCGTTTCTCTTTGTCAGCGCGGCATGTCCGCCGCCCATGCGTCGATGCCCTCGTCGCCTTCGCTCACCAGCATCTGGGAGGAGGCGAGTTCGCGGTAGAGGACATCCGCCTCGACCAGCTCCGCGTGGGTTCCCGCGGCGCGCACCAGACCGTGTTCGAGGACCACGATCTGGTCGGCGCCGGTCACGGTGGACAGCCGGTGCGCGATCAGGATCACGGTGCAGCGTCTGGCCGCCTGGTCCACCGCCTCCCGCAGCGCCCGTTCGTTGCTCGCGTCGAGCTGGGCGGTGGCCTCGTCCAGGAGCAGTACCTCCGGCCGGCGCAGCAGAGCGCGCGCGATGGCCAGCCGCTGCCGCTCGCCGCCCGACAGCGTGACGCCGCGGTTGCCGACCTCGGTGCGCAGTCCTTCGGGCAGCCGGTCGATCAGGGAGTCGAGCCGGGTGAGCCGCAGGACCTCCGCGATGTCCTCGTCCGACGCGCCGGTCGCGGCGTAGCGCAGGTTGTCCTCGATGGTGCCGGCCATCACCGGCGATTCCTGCTCCACATAGGCGATGCGCCTGCGCACCTCCGACCGGGGCAGGGTGGCGATGTCGACGCCGTCGATCAGGATCTGTCCCGCGGCCGGTTCGTGGAAGCGCTGGAGCAGGGCGAACATCGTGGTCTTGCCCGCGCCGGAGAGTCCGACCAGCGCGGTCTGGGTGCCGCCCGCGACGGTGTACGAGATACCGCGCAGGGCGGGTGCGCGGCCGGGGTAGGAGAACCGTACGTCCCGGAACTCGACCGGCGGCGCGCCGGGCGCGGCCACGGCGGCGCCCGGCTCGCGCGGGTCGTCCACATCGTCCTCGACCGGCATGTGCTCGACCTGCTCGATACGGCCGACGGCGCCGAGCCCCTGTTGCAGCATGCTCAGCCCGGCGACCAGTGAGCCGACCGGGCTCGCCAGATAGAACACGTACAGCAGGAAGGCGATCAGGGCGGAGGCTTCGAGGCCGCCGGAGGCCACCAGCGCGCCGCCCACGCCGAGCACCGCGAGGAACGCCGCCTGGATGGACACGCCGGAGAGGACCTTCACCAGCGCGACATAGCGCGCGCCGGCCAGTCCGGCGCGGTAGGCGCCCTCGATGGCGTCTCCGGCGCGTTCGGTCTCCCTGCCCTCGGCGCCGTTGGCCTTCACGGTCCTGGCGGCGCCGAGCGTACGGTCCAGTGCGGCGCCCACCGCGCCGACCGACTCCTGCGCGCGGGCGACCGCTTCACGGATCCGGGGCAGGACGAGCATCATCACCAGCGCGACGGCGATCAGCACGCCGGCGGTGACCCCGAGCAGTCCCGGATGCACCACGCCCATCAGGACCACCGCGCCGAGGATGCTGAGCACTCCGTTGGAGACCATCACCAGCCCCTCGGTGGCGGCGTTCTGGACGAGGGCGCTGTCGGAGGTGACGCGGGAGATGAGGTCGCCCGGAGGTCGGCGGTCCAGCTCGGGTACGCGCAGCCGTATCAGCCGGAACACCAGATCGCGGCGGATCTGCCGGACCACCCGCTCCGAGGTGCGCTGCTGCCACCAGGACTGGAGTCCGGTGAGCCCGGCGCCCAGGACGACGAGCGCGGCCAGCAGGAGTACGGGCCCGAGCACCCCGCGCCCGTCGCTCAGTCCGTCCAGTACGTGCTGGGCCACCAGCGGCTGGACGAGTCCGGCGGCGCTGGCGGCGAGCACGAGGAGCAGGGTGGCGAGCAGCACCGTCCGGTGCGGGCGGGCGTAGCGCAGCAGAACGCGCAGCGGGGGTGTCGCGGGCGGCTCGGGGGTCTGGGCCGGCGCGGGCGGCCGAGGGGTCCCGGCCATCGCGGGAGGAGCGGAAACCGTTGTCATGGGGGGGGTCCGGGTTCGCTGGTCGGGAGGGGGGTTCGCCGGGGGGAGCAGAGGACGGTGGGTGGGTGGGGTGTTCAGTGGGCCGCGGGGACGGGCACGTGGTGTGCCGCGATCCGCTCCAACTGGTCGGCGGCGGCGACCTGGCCGCCCGCCGCGCGGAAGGACCGGCCGATCGCCTCGGCGGCGGCGCGGTGGCCCGAGGCGCTGTCCAGTACGGTTTCGACGGCCGTGGCCAGCCGGGCGGCGTTCACCCGGTTGAAGCGGACCCGGACGCCCGCGCCCGCGTCGACCACCTGTTGCGCGACGATGGGCTGGTCGTCGCGGATGGGGGCGAGGACGAGGGGCAGCCCGTGCCAGAGCGACTCGCACACGGTGTTGTGTCCGGCGTGGCAGACGACGGCGTCGGCCCGTGCCAGCAGATCGAGTTGGGGTACGTGGGCGCGTACGAGGACTCCCGGTGGCACCGTTGAGAGCGTATGGCCGGGGTCGACCACGACGCCCTGTACCGCGTCCCCGAGCCCGTCGAGGGCGGTGACGGCCTCCGCCAGGAACCGGCCGCCCGCGTCCGCGTTGGCCGTGCCGAGCGAGACGAGCACGGTGGGGCGCCCCGGATCCAGTTCGTCCCACGGGAAGTCGGAGCGGTCGGCGCGCGGCGCGATGGCGGGTCCGACCAGATGTGTCCGCTCCCAGGGCAGCGGCGTGTCACCGAGCAGTTCGCGTCCGGTGAAGGCGATGACACCGTACGGGGAGAACCGCGGGTCGGCCGTGCTCGCGGGGTCGCCGATACGCGCGCGCAGCGCGCCCAGCAGCTCAGCGAGCCAGGCGGCCACCTTGGGCATCCCGGCCAGCGGGTCGATGAGTTCGGCCGAGGTGGTCGCGGAGGTGACATGGGGGATGCCCCTGCGCTCCGCGATCAGCGCGCCCGCCACGGCGTGCTGGTCACCGAGGACGACATCCGGGCGGAACGCGTCGATGGCGTCCTCGATCCCCGGCGCCATCAGGTCGGCGAGCGGGACGAAGAACTCCTCCCACAGAAACCGGAAGGCGGCGGGTCCGGTCAGCTCCGGCGGCCTGACCAGTCCGTTCTCGGGCATGGGGCAGTCGAGGGCCATGGCGTCGGGGCCGGCGAGCCGGCGGATCTGGTCGGCCTGGCCCGCCCACGCCACCGGATGCCCCCGCCGGGCGAGTTCACCGGCCACCCCGACCAGCGGGTTGACATGCCCGACCAGGGGTGGGACGACGAGCAGGAAGCGGGTCACCGCACCGCCCCGGCGAGCGTGTGGTCCCGTATCCACTCCAGGATCAGATCGCGGGTCTCCTCGGTCCGCTCCACCAGTACGGAGTGGCCCTGCTCGGCCAGGACCACGGTGCGGCAGAACGCCAACTTGGCTTCCAGGGAGTCCACTTGGGCGCTCAGACCGGACTCGTCGCCGAAGATGGCCAGGACCGGGCAGCCGAGCGCGGAGAGATCGTCGTCGATGACGCGTCCGGCGGGGATGTCCTCGGCGAGGGTGGTGACGCGCAGGATACGGCCGGCGCCCCGGGAGAGCCGGGCGGTGTGCGCGCCGTGATGGGCCGAGATCCAGCCGATGACATCCTCGCGGGCGAGCTGGCTCTTGGCGTCCGCGAGCCCGTCGGCCATGTGCCGGGTCCACTCCGCGACCGGGGGCTCGGACTCGATCATGGTGACCGTGGCGACCCGGTCGGGGTGCCACGCGGCGAGCGCGGCGGCCACCGTACCGCCGAAGGAGTTGCCGACGACATGCACCCGGCGGGTCTCGCCGAGCGCGTCGAGCAGTCCGGCGAGGTCGGCGACGAAGGACTCAAGGCGGTAGCCGGTGGCCGGCCGGTCGCTGCGGCCGTGGCCGCGCAGGTCGTACATGATCACGTCGAAGCCCGCGGCGGCGAAGGCCGGGCCCAGGGTGAAGTAGTAGCTGGCCAGGCTGTCGGTGAGCAGACCGTGCACGAATACGACGACGGGCGTCTCGCCGCCGTCCGCGGGCCGGGTGGCGGCGGGGAGCCGCTGCACATGGGTGGTGATCTCGCCGGTACGAATCTTGGTCATCGGTTCAGCCCTGTCCGGTGGCGGTGGAGCGCAGCGACGCCGCGACATAGTCGGCCAGCTCACCGACGGTGAGGGCGATGATCTCGTCGAGTTCGAGGTCGGCGATGAACAGGGCGAGGTTGACCCGCTCCCCGTAGTGCTCGCGCAGGATGCCGGCGAGCGTCACCAGATCGATGCTCTCCAGTTCGAGATCGTCGTGGAAGGTGGTCTCCCGGCTGATCTCGGCGTCGTCGAGACCGTCCTCCTCCAGCAGTTCGCGCAGCATGCGGGTGATGTCCGCCAGCACAGCGGCGTCATCGGTGTCCAGCTGCTCCGTGGTCATGATCCCGATCGCCTCAGTGCTCATCAGACTCTCCTGTCTCGTTGTCATCGGTCGTCCAGGCGACGATGTACCGCCGCTCGGGCAGCCCCGGTGGATTGGCCACCTGCCGCACACTCACCTCGTACGCCCGGCCCTCGGTCACCACGCGCAGCCTCTCCGCGTCCGCCGCCACCACGCGGTACTCCTGGGGTCTGCCGCGCAGACCGGTACCGCGTGCCTTGGCCACGGCCTCCTTGGCCGTCCAGAACCGGGTGAACCAGCCGGGCCCGCTGTCCGGGGCCGCTGCCACCAGCCGGTCCAGCAGGGCCAGTTCGGCGCTGTCGCAGGCCATCTCGACGGCGGACCTGGGCCGGTCGGTGATCTCCTCGACATCGATCCCGCACGGTCCGCGCCGGGCGATGGCCACTCCGGTCTCCCGGCAGTGGGCGATCGACACGGTCAGCTCGCCCAGCGCGCGTCCGTGCACCCCGTGGGCGAGGGGCCGCCCCGTGTCGTCGTTGCGTAGGGCGATCTCGGCCGGATAGATCTCTTGCGGACAGATCTCGTCCGCGCCCTCCCGCCACAGGAGTCCGCGGACCGCGTCCTTCGCGGCGACCCTGCCGAGGAGCCACTGACGGCGCCGGACAGGGGGCAGCGCGTCATAGCCGGCGCGTTCTGCGCCGCCGAGCATATTGCGCATGATCAGCTCGCGGGTGGCCAGGTCGGGCCAGCGCTCATGCACCCTCGTCCAGCCCTCGGGCTCGGCCGTGGAGAGGGTGTTGCGGCCCGGGAAGCGGTCCACCGCCCGGATGTTGGGATCGGTGTCGAACCTCCGGTCCTGCCAGCCGGTGAACTCCGCCCAGACCCGGCCCTCGTGGACCAGCTGCATGTCCGCGGTGAGGGTGAGGTCGGTGATCTCGGTGATCCGGATCAGACAGTCCAGCCGCTCCCCCGGCTTCGGTTCCGGCCCGTGGAAACGGATCCGGTCCATTCCGATCGGGAAGACCGTGGTGCGCTCGGTGAGCGTCGCCATGATCCAGTAGCCGAGGAGCTGTCCGACGTTGTCGAGGAGGGCGCCGGGGGCGTCCGGCGCGGTGATGACGCCCCGTACCGACAGATCACCGAGGGCGGTCAGTTCGCTGACGCCCTGGAAGCGCGGCCCGTGGAACATCCACCGTTCGCTGTAGAGCTGTTCTGCCCGCAGGCCGGGGGCGCGTTCGGCGGCCGGGTCGACCGGCCACGGCGCGGGCGCTTCCGGGTAGCGCGGGGCCAGTTCGACCACCGCCCGGGAGTAGCCGGTCAGGCTCACCTCGACCAGGTCCGGTGCCTGCCGCCGTACCACCACCGGTACGTCGACGGACGGCATGGCCTCGATCCACTTCAGCAGCCGCACCTCGTGCACGGCGACGGCCCGCGTTCCGGGCACGGCGCGTTCGGCGATCTCCATGAGATGGCCGATGACGGTGGTGGCGGGCACGATCGGCCAGCGGTCGGCCTCGTCGGGCCATCCGGGGCGCTGCCGGAAGAAGCAGTGGTCGAGCAGATACGGCATCGCGGTGACGTCCACCCGCAGTACTTCGGGGACCGGCGCCACGGCCGGAGCGGGGGCGGGCGTCCCCGTCGAGGGTCCCCGGCGGGCCGGTGCGGGGCGCCGGAGTGTGGCGCCCGCGCCGATGAGTTCGTTCGCCACGGCCGCGGTTTCGTTCAGCAGCGCGGAGAGTTCGGCCGCCACCGGGAACCGCGCGCCGGCCCGGCCGAGCGACTCCAGCGCCCCGCCGTCGGCGACGGCGAGCGCGGGCGAGGCCGCGGGCGTGACGGGCCTGGACACGATCCCGGTCAGCGCCCTCCTGGTGTGCTCGGGCAGGGACACGAGCGCCCCGCCGAGCTCCAGCCGTACCCCTGGCCGGGCCGGCCGCGCGCTCGCGGTCGGCGTACGGATGTCCGTCGCGGTCACGGGCCCCAGCAGTGGCGTGACATCGGGGGCGGCGCCGTCCACCCAGAGCGCGGTGACCACCCGGCGCAGCTGCGCCAGGCTGTCCCTGGCCGTGGAGTGGGCGGAGACGACGAGCCGGTCCTCGCCCGCCAGAGTGTCGTCGATCAGCGAGCCGAGCTGCCCCGCGCCCAGCTGGATGAACGCGCGGTACCCCGCCCCGTGCATCGCCGCGATCATGAGCCGGAACCGCACCGGTTCGAGCAGATGCCGGACGAACAGCTCCCGTACGGCGGCCGGTTCGGCCGGGTAGGGCGCGGCGGTGGTCGCGGACCAGACCGGGGTGGTCTGCGGATGGAGGGTGTACGTCTCCGCCGCGCGCCGGATCGGATCGAGGTACGGCGCGAGCATCGGGGTGTGGAAGCCGGACCGGAACGGCAGCACCTGTCCGATCACGCCCTGGCCCCGGAAGCGCAGGACCAGTTCGCCGACGGCCTCCTCCGGACCGCAGATCATCGACTGGTTCGGCGCGTTGTCGTGCGAGAGCACCACATCGGTACGTCCGCCCAGCTCGGCCAGCACCTTGTCGGCGGGCATGCCGAGCACGGCGAAGACCGCGCCGGGCACACGCAGCGCGTCCGGGTCGAAGCCCGCGAGGAAGGTGTCCACCTCATCGGCGGCGTGGATGCCGCCGCAGGCCATGGCGGTCCACTCCCCCACGCTGTGCCCGGCGACCGCGTCGGGCACGACGGCGAGCCTGCGCAGCGCGGTGTCGAGGACGCGTCCGAGCTGGAACACCGCGGCTCCGTGCCGTCCCACATCACCGACCCTGGCGTCCTCGCCGGCCGACCACGGGAGACCGAACCGCTCGGCCAGTTCGGCCACTTGGGGCTCGAACTCCGCTTCGAGGCCCGGGAAGACGAACGCGGTCCGTCCGCCACCGGCAGGACCGAGCAGCGGGCGCGGGCTGAACCACACATCGCTGCGGCCACGCCAGGCGGTGCCCTTGCTGACGGCCTTGCGTGCCAGCTTCAGCCGGCGCGCGGTCGGGTCGACGATCCCGAGCCGTACGGGCCCGGCGGCCGGAGCGCGCTCGTCGAGCCCGGCCGCGAGGACGGTGGAGTCGTCGGCGGCCAGCAGCGCGGCCAGCTCCGCGGGGCTCGCCGCGGCGAGCCGCAGCACCCGCTCGGGCTCGGTCACCGTCGTACGGGCCTGCCGCGCGGCCGGGGCTGTGGCCGGCTGCTCCAGTACGACATGGGCGTTGATACCGCCGAAGCCGAAGGCGTTGACACCCGCCCGGCGCGGGGCGCCGGTCGCGGACTCCGCCCAGAGCCTGGCCTTCGCGAGCGGGGCGAACCGGGTGGTGTCCAGGGCGGGATTCGGCTCGTCACAGTGCAGGGTCGGGGGCAGCACCCCGTGGTGGATCGCGAGCGCCGCCTTGATCAGCCCGGCGATCCCGGCGGCGGGCATGGTGTGCCCGATCATGGACTTCACCGAGCCGATGGCCGCCCGCTCGCCCACGGCCGGGCCGAACACCTCGGCGAGCGTGGTCAGTTCGGCGCGGTCACCGGCGACGGTGGCGGTGCCGTGGGCCTCCAGCAGCCCCAGGGCGTCGGCCGCGCGCGGATCGAGGCCCGCCGCGTCCCATGCCTGCCGCACCGCGCGGATCTGGCCGCCGGGGTCGGGGTTGAAGAGGCTGGCGGAGCGGCCGTCGCTGGCCACCCCCGTCCCGGACACCACGGCGTAGACACGGTCGCCGTCGCGCTCGGCGTCCGCGAGCCGCTTGAGCACCACGACCCCGGTGCCCTCACCGATGAGCACCCCGTCGGCGCCGGCGTGCAGCGGACGGATCCGCTCGCTCGGCGAGAGCGCGCCGAGCTGGCTGAACACACTCCAGAGGGTGATGTCGTGGCAGTGGTGCACACCACCGGCCAGCATGACATCACAACGCCCGGCCGTCAGTTCACGGACCGCGTGGTCGACCGCCACCAGCGAGGACGCGCAGGCGGCGTCCACGGTGTAGGCGGGGCCGCGCAGATCGAGCCGGTTGGCGACCCGCGAGGCGGCCAGATTGGGCACCAGCCCGATGGCCGACTCCGGCTGCTCGGGGCCGAGTTGCGCGGCGAACGCCGCCCGTACCTCCTCGATCCTGGCCTCGCCCAGCTCGGGCGCCAGTTCCCGGAGCGTACGGACGACCTGGCCGGCCGTACGCACCCGCTGGTCGAGCCGGACCAGCCCGGGCGTCAGATAACCGCCCCGGCCGAGAACGATCCCGGCGCGCTGCCGGTCGACGGGGAGTACGGGGTCCCCGCCGGCGTCCTCGATGGACCGGTGGGCGACATCGAGCGCGATCAGCTGGTCGGGCTCGGTGCCCGCCACGGAGGTGGGCATGATGCCGAACCGCGTGACATCGAACTCGGCTTCCTGGTCGACGAATCCGCCGCGCCGGCAGTACACCCGGTCGCTGCGCCGGGGGCCGTCGGGCGCGTAGAACTCGCCGTCCCAGCGGTCGGCCGGTACGTCACTGATCGCGTCGACCCCGTTGACGATGTTGTGCCAGTAGCTGTCCAGGTCCCGGGCGCCGGGGAAGAACGCGGCCATCCCGACGATGGCCACCGGTGTCCCTGAGCCCGCGGACGTCCGGGGATCCATCCCGGTCACCAGCCGGAGGCGGTGTAGACCGCGGCGTGCACCGAGGGGGCGCCCCAGGCGAGTTCACGCAGCAGGCTCAGCGGTCCCTCTTCGGGGTCGATGAGCTTGATCCCGCGCGACGCGTACGAGCGCATCAGCTCCGGGGTGACCATGCCGCCGTTCGTCTCGGCGGCGGCCCAGGGGCCCCAGTGGACGGTCAGCCCGCGCCGGTCGGCGGTGGACCAGCGGCGTCCCAGCTCCTCCAGCGCGTCGTTGGCGGCGGCGTAGTCGGACTGGCCCCGGTTGCCGAGCGCGGCGGCGATACTGCCGAACAGTACGGCGAAGCGGGGCCCGGTGGGCAGTGAGTCGACCGCGTCGAGCACCGTGCGCGCCCCGCCCACCTTGGTGGAGAACACCCGGCGGAACGACTCGACCGGCTTCTCGGCGATCAGCTTGTCCTCAATGACGCCGGCGGCGTGGACGACACCGTCGAGCCTGCCGTGTTCGGCGTGGATGTCCTTCACCGTGGCCCGTACCGCCTCCGTGTCGAGCACATCGACGCAGTGGTAGCGGACCTGGCTGCCGAGCTCGCGCAGTCCGGCGATCGTGTCGCGCACCTCGCGCGCGGCGAGCGTGGCGGACACCCGGCGCTCGACCTCGGCGGGCGAGGTCACCCCGGAGGCGAGGAAGGCGGCCCGCAGCCCGGCGCGGTCCGTGGCTCCGGCGGTCGCCGGGTCCTCGGTGCCGGAGGGGACCGGTGTGCGGCCCATCAGTTCGATACGGCACCGGCTGACGGCGGCGATCGTACGGGCGAACCGCGCGGTGATCCCGCGTGCTCCGCCGACCAGCAGGACGACCGCGTCCCGGTCGAGCCCGGCCGCCTCGGCCTCGGCGACCCCGTCACCGGCCGGGCCCGCGCCGGTGGCGGCCAGCGCGCCCAGATCGGTGAGGGTCAGCCGCAGGGCGCGCCGGGTGGCACCATCGGTCAGCACGACCGGCTCCCGTTCGGTGGCGGCGAGTTCGGTGACCAGTGCGTCGGCGACCGCGTCCGGCGCCGCGCCCGGCGCCACCTCGACCAGGGTCGCGGCGAGGTCAGGGTACTCACGGGCGACGCTGCGGAAGAAGCCGCGCAGCCCGCTGGCCGCGCCCTCGGTCCTGCGCTCGACGGCGAGCAGTCGGCGTGGTGCGCCTGCCAGCACGCTCTGGAAGAGCGGGAAGGCCTCGGGCAGCGGCGCCTCGGCCGCGTCGAGGGCGTCCAGATAGAGCACGGCGTCGGCGCCGCCCTCCGGCAGCTCTCCGGTGGGTATGAGCCGGGGCACGGCGCCGGCCGCGCGCAGCCGGTCGGCCACGAGCGGGGCCAGCTCACCGCCGCCCAGCAGCAGGACCGTACTTCCGCTGTCCACGGTCCCGGTGACCGTGGGCAGTTCGGCCTCGGTGAACTCCAGCCGCTGCGGGGGCACGATCTCGGCGGCGGGCGGGGCGGGTGTCCCGGACGCGGCGGGCGCCGTCCGGGGGTCGGTCGTCTCGGCGCTCTCCCCTCCACCGAGCCGGGTGGCGAGCAGTCCGGCGATCCCGGCGGCGGTACGGGCCGCGCTCAGCCCGTCCAGCTCCGCACCACCATCGACCGGCAGCCCCAGCCGGACCGCCAACTCACCCGCGATCTCCGTCCGCTTGATCGAGTCCACACTCAGATCCGCTTCCAGATCAAGATCCGGCTCGATCATGTCCACCGGATAACCCGTACGCTCCGCCACCACCGCCAGCACCGCATCCAACACCGCCTCACGGTCCAGCGCCGGACCAGCGGCCGAGGCGGCGGGAGCCGGGGCGGCGGGCGCGACGGGAGCGGTCGCGGGTACGGGCGCGGGTACGGGCGCGGCGGGCAGCGCGACGGGGGCGGTCAGCTGGGGTGCGGTGGCGTAGACGGGCGGCCGGTCCGCGGCGACGGCCGCGGGGCCGCCGAGATAGCTCAGCATGACGTCTCGCTGCGCCGCCACCAAGTCCCGGCTGGTGCGCAGGAATTCGGCGACGAGTGCGTCGGGACCGGACGTCGCGGCGCCGTGGGGGGCGTAGTTCTCCGGCACGATCAGCTCCGTAACGGGTCGGGCGGGATGCAGGGCGTTGGGGGGAATGGTGCCGTCGGCGAGACGGACGAGCTGGCCGTCCACCGTCCAGCCGGCGGTGCGCTCGGGCACCGCGGTCTCGGGGTCGACCGCGTCGCGTCCCTGGAAGAGCCGGCCGGTGCGGACATCGGCCCCGCCGACGGCGAGCCGGGCCAGGGCGGTGAGGAAGCCGGTCAGTCCGGCGCCCCTGCCGCCGTCGAGCGGGACCGTACGGTGCGGGCGGTCACCGAGGACCGCCGAGACCAGCCCGCTCAGTACGCGGCCGGGACCCACCTCCGCGAAGACCCGGGCGCCCGCCGCGTACATGGCCTCGATCTGCTCGGTGAACCGGACGGGCGCGCCGATCTGCGCGGCGAGACCGGCCCGGATCGCCGCGGGATCCGCCGGGTACGACTCGGCCGTGCGATTGGCCCAGACGTCGAAGGTGGTCGGGTAGACGGTCATGGACTCCAGGCGCTCGGCGAAGGCGTCGCCCGCGCCGGCCAGCAGGGGGCTGTGGAAGGCACAGGCCACCTGGAGCGGTTTCACCGAGTGGCCGGCGTCCCGCAGCCGGGTGACAGCGGTGGCCATCGGCTCCGTGGGTCCCGAGATGACGGTCTGCTGGGGCGCGTTGTGGTTGGCGGCGACGACCTCCTCGGCGAGCCCGGCCGACCGCAGCACGTCCTCGACCTGCTCGACGGTGGCGGTGACGGCCGCCATCGTGCCGGCGTCGCCGTCCGCCACCTGGGCGAGGATCGCCTCGGCGCGGGCGGCGCTCGCGGTCAGGACATCCTGGGGCGCGAGCGCCCCGGCCACGCCGAGCGCGACCAGTTCGCCGTAGCTGTGGCCCGCGGCCATGGCCGGGCGTACGCCGAGCGAGGCGAGCAGTTCGGCGGCGGCGAGTTCGACCACACCGAGCGCGGGCTGGGCGACGGCGGTGTCGGTGATCCGGGCCAGCTGGCCGGCCTTCGTCTCCTCGTCGAAGGCGGCCGGCGGGTAGAGCGCGTCCGCCCAACGGGCGCCGAGCTGGAGATAGCGCTGCAACTCGGGGAAGACGACGAAGAGTTCGGCGAGCATGCCGGGGCGCTGGCTGCCCTGCCCTGGGAAGAGGAAGGCAAGCTTTCCCGGTCCCTCACCGTCGGTGCCGGTGGCGCCGGTCGCGGTGCTGTCCGTCGCGGGGTCGTCGGTCGCGGTGCCGTCCGTCGCGATGTCGTCGGAGACATGGAGCCCGGCCTCCGGGTCGTGCTCCCCGTCGGCGGCCCTGCGCAGCAGTTCGGGCAGCGCCGCGAGGCTCGGTGCCACGACGGCGATCCGTACCGGCTCGCCGCGTACCGCGGCCTGGTCGCCGCGGTGGGCCGCGTGACGCGCGTAGTCACGTAGTCGCCACTCGCCTCCGCGCTGGATCAGCTCAAGGAGCGCACGGGCCGCGCGGCGCGCCGCGGCGGCGTCCCGGCCACGGAACGTGAACAGCTCCGCGGGCCAGGTGTCCAGCGTATGGGCGGCCGGCGCCTGGTCATACGCGCGTAGAACGACATGGAAATTCGTGCCGCCGAATCCGAAAGCGCTCACTCCCGCGATACGGTCCGCGGGCTCGGCGGCCCACGGCCGGGCGTCGGTGTGGAAGACGAACGGGCTGCTGTCGCCGTCCCACGCCGCGTTGGGCCGCCGCACATGCAGGGTCGGGGGTTTCACCCCGTGGTGGAGAGCCAGGGTGGTCTTGATCAGTCCGGCGAGTCCCGCCGCGCACTTGGTGTGGCCGATCTGGGACTTCACCGAGCCGATCGCACAGCCGGCCCGCTCGGCGCCCGCTTCGGTGAACACCTCGGTCAGCGTGGCGAGTTCGGTACGGTCGCCGACGACGGTGCCGGTGCCGTGCGCCTCGATCAGACCGACGTCGGCGGGGGACACACCGGCGTTGCGGTAGGCGCGGGTGAGCGCGGAGCGCTGGCCCGCCGGGCGGGGCGCGGTCAGGCCGAGCGCCCTGCCGTCGCTGGCGCTGCCGACGCCGTCGATCACGGCGTAGATCCGGTCTCCGTCGCGCTCGGCGTCGGCCAGCCGCTTGAGCGCCACGCAGGCCACGCCCTCGCCGAGCGCGATGCCGTCGGCGGCGCCGTCGAAGGTGGCGGAGCGGCCGGTCGGGGAGAGCGCGTGCACGGAGGAGAACAGCAGATAGTCGTTGATGCCGTTGTGCAGGTCGGCGCCGCCGCAGAGCACCAGATCGCTGGTGCCGGTGACCAGTTCCTTGCAGGCCACGTCCACGGCGGTCAGCGAGGACGCGCATGCCGCGTCGACGGTGTAGTTGGCGCCGCCGAGGTCGAGCCGGTTGGCGATCCGGCCCGCGATGACATTGGCGAGCATCCCGGGGAAGGAGTCCTCGGTCAGCCGGGGCAGCTGTTCGTCGAGCGCGGACGGGATCGTGCCGACATACCCGGGCAGCACCGTGCGCAGGGTCGTCGCGTTGGACAGATCGCTGCCCGCCTCCGCGCCGAACACCACGGAGGTACGGGCGTGATCGGTGTCCGCGCCGTCGTACCCGGCGTCGGCGAGCGCGCGCCGCGCGGCCTCCAGCGCGAGCAGCTGGACGGGTTCGATGCTGGCGAGCGAGGCCGGCGGGATGCCGTAGCGCAGCGGGTCGAAGGGGATCTCGGGCAGGAATCCGCCCCAGCGCGAGGGGGTGTGCTCACCGTCGCCGTCCGGCGCGTAGTACCGCTCCGCGTCCCAGCGGTGGGCCGGGACCTCGGTGACACAGTCCTTCCCCGCCAGGATGTTGGCCCAGAACTCGGCGAGGTCGGGGGCGCCGGGGAACATGCCCGCCATGCCGACCACCGCGATCCGCAGCGGCTCGGGGGCGCTCTCCTCGGCATCGTCCACGCGGTCGAGCCCGAGTGCGGTGCGCAGCCCGGCGGCCCGGGCGCGCAGCCATCCGGCGGCCCCGTCGGCGACGGACTCGTGGAGCGCCGCGACGGTGGTGACGGATTCACGCAGGACGCAGACCTCCCCGGCCATGAACATGCCCTCGTCGGACTGGCGTGTCTCGTCGACCGGCCGCAGCTCGTCGCCGACCCGCTCGATGCCCTTGCTGGCGAGCCGGAGCCGGCCGACGTTGAACCGCTCCAGCTGTTCCCAGATCTCCCTGTCGGGCACGCCCTGCTCCCGCAGTTCGGCCTTGAGGTGCGCGAAGTCGTCGGTGATGGCGCTGTGGGCGCAGCGGGTGGCGTGCCCGGGGGCGGTCTCCAGGAGATCGGTCCGTTCGGCGGCGACGATACGGCGCTGGAAGAGGGGCTGGATGGCGCCGGCCGCGACCGCCTCCTCGGTGAAGAGGTACGCGGTGCCCATCAGCACACCGAACGCGGCTCCCGCCCTGGTCAGCGGGGCGGCGAGGGCCGCCGCCATCGCGGCGGAGCGCGCGTCGTGGATGCCTCCGGCGAACAGGACGGTCAGCTCGGCGGCGGTCTCGTCACCGTTCTCGGCGATGAAGTCGAGCAGGACCTCGGTCTGGGCCTCCCACAGCGGGAAGCTGTTGCGCGGTCCGACATGCCCGCCGCACTCGGCGCCCTCGAAGATGAACCGACGCGCGCCGGCCGCGAGGAACTGCCGCAGCAGCCCCGGCGAGGGCACATGGAGGAAGGTGGCGATGCCCTCCGCTTCCAGTGCGGCGGCCTGGGCGGGCCTGCCGCCCGCGATGATCGCGTGCGTCGGCCGCAGCTCCCGTACGACCTCCAGCTGTGCGGACCTGATCTCCTCGTCGGCGAAACCGAGCACACCGACTCCCCAGGGGGCGTCGCCGAGTGCGTCGCGGGTGCGCTCCAGCATCGTCCGGGTGCGGTCCGCGTTCGCGAGGGCCAGCGCCAGGAACGGCAGGCCGCCCCCGGCCGCGACGGCGGCGGCGAACTCCGGCTCATCGCTGACCCGGGTCATCGGCCCCTGGGCGATGGGGAATTGGGTGCCGAGCGCCCGTGCGCCCGGCGAGCCGGCGGCCAGCGCGGCGGCGGCCTGGTCGTCCTCGACGGCGGCGGATATCGCGGCCCTGACGCCTCGTATCGCATCGCCCACCGACTTCCAGCGCCGGGCGAAGGAGGCCGCGAGGAAGGCGTCCTGCCCGACCGGCAGGAACTGGGTGCGCAGGTCGTCGCTGCCGACCCGGGCGGCGAACTCGGCTGGATCCGAAGGGAGTTCGGGGGCGCCGGGACCACGACGGCGCAGCACCCGCGTCCCGTGGTGCAGCACGGTCTCGGAGCCGTCGAGCCCGGTGAGCGCTCCGGTGAGCTCCGCGGGCAGGCCCGCCTCGTCGAACAGTGCGAACTGGGTGTCGAGTACGACACCCGCCGCGCCTCCCACGACAGCGGCGGCGGCCGTGTGCGGCCCGATACCACCGCAGGCCCAGACCGGCAGCGCGATCTCCGGGTCGGCCAGTACCCGCTGGAGCAGGACGAACGTACTCAGCTCACCCGCCCTGCCACCGCTTTCCGCACCGCGCACGATCAGTCCGGCCGCCCCCGCTCCGGCGGCCTGCCGCGCGCCCGCCGGATCGGTCACCTCCACCAGGACCCGGCGCCCGGCGAACTCCCCCGGTGTGCGCCCGGGGTCCGCCAGCAGCACAGTGTCCACCGCCTCGGGCAGCTCCGCCGCGGTGACGGTGCAGCCCGGCCGTATCCGCACACCGAACGGCAGCGACGACCAGCGGAGGGTGCGGTCGAGTGTGTCGGCGACGCTCCTCGGATCACCGGTGGACAGTTCCAGCACACTGAGCGCACCCGCCCGCGCCGCGGCGGCCGTCAGCCGTGGTGACGGGCGGTGCAGCGGGTTGACGGCGATGACCGACTGGGGCAGTGAGAACTCAATGGACGCGACGGATTCCGGCATCCGCATGAAGTCTCCCGGATCGAAGTGGGGGGTTGACCGTGGGGGGCAGACCATGGAGGTGACTGGCCGGTAGTTAACTGGCCTTGCCTCCCAGGGGTCAACTCGTCACACTCAGCGACGAGTTACACATCGCCGCCGACCCACACACTCCGCGGCCGAAGAACCCTCGCGAGCGGGCAGCAATCGGACGCGTTCCCGGTGCGGGCAATCCGCGGATCATGTGCGTGATATCGACCTGTCATGCCCCTGAAATGCGGGATCTTCCTCCGGGCCGTCGACTGTGCCGTATATCACAGCACCCGGGTCTCGCATTCCATCGTCCGCCGAGCTCGCCTACACGGTGTGACGATGCCGAGGAAACGCTTCAGCCGCCTCGGCGCCATGCCGACGTGACGCTTGAGCAGGAGATAGATAAATCTTATAGTTGCCACCGCATCAGTGAACGCGGCGTGAACCGGAGGAAGAAGAGTGAGGAACGTTCCATCACAGCTCTTCCTGCCCATATGCCCGTCCGCCGGCGCCCGCTGACATACACGTCCCCACGCGCGTACCACTCTTTCCGTGACAGCTCCGGAAACAGTACGGGCGGGATCGGGTAACGCCCCCTCAACACCACGAAAAGCACCGCACATCAACGGTTTCCCCTCGCGACCCGTTCCCTTTCGGTGCCCCTTCCTTCCCGCCCACCACGGGTATGTGGAGTGAGATGACGACCCCTCAGATTTCCATTGTCGTACCGTGTTTCAACGAGAGCGAGGTGCTCGGCACCTTTCACACCGCTCTGCTCGCCGCGCTCGAACCGACCCGGCAGACTTTAGAGATCTGCTACGTGGACGACGGCAGCGTGGACGGCACCAGACGACAGCTCAGCGAACTGGCGGCGGCGGACGCACGCGTCCGCTACACCTCCTTCAGCCGCAACTTCGGTAAGGAAGCCGCGATGCTCGCGGGACTGCGCATGTCCCGTGGCGACGCGGTGGTGCTCATGGACGCGGATCTCCAGCACCCCCCGGAGCTGGTGCCCCGCATGCTGGAGCTGCACCGGCACGGCTACGACCAGGTCGTGGCGCAGCGCGACCGCGCGGGCGAGAGCGCCCTGCGCACCGCGCTCAGCAGGGTCTACTACCGGCTGGTGCGGCGCTGTATGGATGTCCATGTCGTCGACGGGGCGGGTGATTTCAGACTGCTCTCGCGCCACGCCGTGAACAGTGTGCTGTCCCTGCCGGAGAGCAACAGATTCTCCAAGGGAATCTTCTCCTGGATCGGCTTCGACACGGCGAGCTTCACCTACCGGAATGTCAAGCGCGCCGCGGGCACCTCGAAGTGGGGCGGCCGGAATCTGCTGAACTACGGCATCGACGGACTGCTCTCCTTCAACAGCCGCCCACTGCGTCTCGCCATCCATACCGGCCTCTGGCTCTTTCTCTCCGCGCTCGTCTACGCGCTGTGGATCATCGCGAATGTCGCCCTCAATGGTGTGGACGCGCCTGGCTATACGACGCTCATGACCGCCATCGTGGCGCTGAGCGGAATTCAGCTCGCCACGCTCGGCGTCATCGGCGAATACGTCGGGCGGATTTACCACGAGGCGAAGCGCCGTCCGCACTATGTGGTCCGGGAAACGGAATCGACGCGCACGTCCTTTCCGTCCGGTGCGCCGTCGGCGGCTTCCGTGGGACAAGCCCGTTCGGAGCGATAAGGCATCGGCGGGCGGTCGCGGTTCCGCCGGATACGGAACGTTTCCGTCCGCTCCCGAAAGCCCGTCCCCTCTCGAAAGGCAGTGGTGTCCATGGCCGCGGGCGCGTCGAGCGTCGCCATCCCGGAACAGCCGGGCGAAGAACAGCCGGGCGAAGGAACCGGGCGGAAGCGGGAGAACGGCCGCGGATCATCCGTACCACCCGCGATTTCCGCGCGTTCATGGCCGGGATACGCGGTACTGGGCCTGCTGACACTGCCTCTGGGTCTTCTCGCGTCGGCCTTCTGGCTCGGCCGCCATGTCCGTCCCAGCGCGGACGAGTGGTGCTTTCTGCCCAGCGTGCGCGATCACGGCATCGCGGCGCTGGTCGGGAAGTTCTACTTCACGGACAACGGACGGCTCGGCAATGGCCTGCTGGTCGGGGTGTACGCGAAGTTCGGGGTCGCGGGCCACCAGTGGTTCGGCCTGGTCAGCGGTGTGGTGATGCTGGGGCTGCTGTGGGCCGTGACCGTACTGCTGCTGCGCCTGGCGGGCCGGACGGCGCCGCGCGGAGTACCACTGTTCGTCGCGTCGATGGTGACGGTGGTGTTCCTCTTCGCGAGCCTCAACACGTACAAGACCTTCTACTGGCCCGCCTCCTCCGTCTCGCACACCGCCGCACCGGTACTGGCGTGCGCGGCGGCGGTGCCCCTGCTGTGGGCCCGATCGCGCCGGGGACGTGTCGTGGCGGCGGCCTCCGCGCTGGTCGTGGGCGTCTTCCTCGGCACACTCTCGGAGGAGACATCGGTCGTCGCACTGGTCGTGCTCACGGCCCTGCTGCTGCTCAACCGCCGGATCCTCGCCCCCCGCGTACGGGCCCGCGCGCGCGTCTGGTGCCTGGCCGGTGTGGCCGGGATCGGGACCGGCACACTGCTGCTGGTCACCTCCCCCGGATCACGCAACCGCCGTGCACGGTACGACGCGGGCACCGCCTCGATGTTCGCGCCCGAATCGCTGGCGGACTCACTGGACGGGTACCTGGACATCCTCGGGACCCTGCTGACCACCTGGCCGTATCTGGGCGCCCTCGCGGCCGGTGTGCTGCTGGCGCTGCTGACCGGGAGCAAGGAAGGGCGCGCTCCGGCACTGCTGCCGTGCCGCCCGCTCTTCCTGCTGGGCGCGGGCACCGTCACCTTCCTGGTCGCCGGATACCTCTGCACGGTCATCACGTACCCGCTCTTCGGCTCGCATGTGGTGGTCGCGCCCCGGACCTGGAACGACTACCTCCTGCTGTATGTCGCGCTGCTGGTGGGCGCCGGAGCGCTCCTGGGCCGGGCGCTGCGGGGACACACCGGGCGTACGGGCGTCGTCGCGACAGCCGCCGGGGCGGCGATGTGCGTCGCGGTGTGCGTCGGACTCGCTTTTCCGCTCGGCGAGTTGGGCGAGAACATGCGGGTACGCGCCGAGAAGTGGGACCACCAGGACCAGTGGCTGCGGGAGCAGGCGGCGCGGGGCGCGCGGGTTCTCCCGTACAGGCCGCTGTCCGTCAGCGGGATGGGGGAACCGTTCGGGCACCACGGAAACAGGGTCTGGCCGGCCCGCTGTGTCGCCGACTACTACCACCTGAAGCGGATCACCTACTCGGAGAGACTTCCCTGATGCCCCTCCGATCCCGCCACCGTCACCGTCTCCCCCACGCTGGTTCTTGTGGGATGCTGAACTCTCCGCACGTCCCCTTCTTCCCCCCGAGGCACTATGCGCTGCGTCATCGCCCGCTTCCCCTTCGAGCTGGTCAAGAGCGAGGTGCAGCAGGCGATGAAGGGCATCAAGCCCGAACCCATCACCGGTGAATCCGTGGTCATCGGCCGCCGCGCCTACCCCGTCAAGCAGGTGGGGGAGGTCATCACACGGCAGGACCGCCGCGACTTCACCTCCTTCGAGGTGACCAGGGCGCTGACCCGGCTCGGCTTCACCTGCCACGCCGTCCCGGCTCCCGCCGCCGTCGCCCCGGAGCCGCTCACCCCGCTCGAAACCGCCACGGCGCTGCTGGGCCCCGACGTGCGGTGATACACGCCGGACTGATCACTCACGCGCCGGACGGCCCGCGGGCGGTGTTTCATACGCTCACTCAGGGCGCCGCCCGCGTAGTAGAGTCGGCGCCCATGTCGAAGCCTGATCATCTGCTTGTTGACATCGCCACCACCGTGGAGTCCGAGCAAAGCAATCAGATGTCCCTCACCGTGGTCGTCCAGGGCGCCGTCATCACAGGACGGCTGGCGCCGGAAGTTGTGTGGAGGGAGCGGGTCGCCGAGGTCCTGGAGGACTCCGAGCGACTGGGGCCGTTCGCCGCCGTCTTCGGACCGGCCGGCGCGGATGCCCGCTCACCGCGACCGGACGAGCCGCCCACCCATCTGCATTTCCATGTCGCGCGAATCCTCCAGGGAAGTCTCGGGATCCCGGAGACCGGCGGTATGTACCGCATCGCCATCGGGGATGTGAACGCCTGGACGGTGGGAGACCTCAGCTACTCCGACGACTGAGACCCGCCGCTCCCCCTCCGAACCCCCTCGGGCCGTGTCGGTCGGCCCGGCACACCACAGCGGAAGAGCCCCGGTACCAGCTGGTACCGGGGCTCTTCCGCTGAGTTCGGCCGACCGGTCAGGCGGCGCTGTTACGGGGCGACTGGCGCTGCGCGCCGCCGGTGCGCGCCTTGGACGCGGAGCCGGCCGAGCCGCGGCGGCCCTGGCCCCCGCGGCCACGGCCACGGGACTGGGAGGGACCGCGCCCGGCCCGCTCGGGGACCGGCGCGGTGATGGTGACAGGAACACCCGAGGGCGCCTGGGCACCCGTGATACGGCTCAGTTCCGCCTCGCCCGAACGGACCTGGGCGGTCTGCGGGGTGATACCCGCGTCGGCCATCAGCCGGTTCATCTCGCGCCGCTGGTTCGGCAGGACCAGCGTGACGACACTGCCGGACTCGCCGGCCCGTGCGGTACGCCCGCCGCGGTGCAGATAGTCCTTGTGGTCGCTGGGCGGGTCGACATTGACGACGAGGTCGAGATTGTCGATATGAATGCCGCGGGCCGCCACATTGGTGGCCACCAGCACCGTGACATGGCCGGTCTTGAACTGCGCGAGGGTGCGGGTGCGCTGGGGCTGGGACTTGCCGCCGTGCAGCGCGGCGGCGCGTACACCGCTGTTCAGCAGATGCTCGGTGAGCCGGTCGACGGCGTGCTTGGTGTCCAGGAACATCAGCACCCGGCCGTCCCGTGCCGCGATCTCGGTGGTGGTGGCGTACTTGTCGGCGCCGTGCACGTGGAGTACGTGGTGCTCCATCGTGGTGACCGTGCCCGCGGACGGGTCGACGGAGTGGACCACCGGGTCATGGAGAT
The DNA here is from genome assembly GCF_040681655.1 of Streptomyces sp. NPDC051662. Taxonomy (NCBI): domain Bacteria; kingdom Bacillati; phylum Actinomycetota; class Actinomycetes; order Kitasatosporales; family Streptomycetaceae; genus Streptomyces; species Streptomyces sp. NPDC051662. Next base: position 161,770 of record NZ_JBFAZD010000007.1, on the reverse strand, counting down.
AGCGACGGACCAGGAGGTCGACATTGCGGTCGAGAGTGGCGGAGAACAGCATCCGCTGGCCCTCGGCGCGTACCTGGTCGAGCAGCGCGGTGACCTGGGGCATGAATCCCATGTCGGCCATCTGGTCGGCCTCGTCGAGCACCGTGATGGCGACCCGGTCCAGCCGGCAGTCACCACGGTCGATGAGGTCCTTGAGCCGTCCCGGGGTGGCGACGACGATCTCCGTGCCGCCGCGCAGCGCGCTGGACTGCCGGCCGATCGACATACCGCCGACGACCGTGGCCAGCCGCAGCTTCAGCGACCTGGCGTACGGGGTGAGCGCGTCGGTGACCTGCTGGGCCAGCTCCCTGGTCGGGACGAGGATCAGGGCGAGCGGCTGCTTGGGCTGAGCGCGCTGTCCGGCGGTACGGGCCAGCAGCGCCAGACCGAAGGCGAGGGTCTTGCCGGAGCCGGTACGCCCCCGGCCGAGCACGTCCCGGCCGGCCAGCGAGTTGGGCAGGGTGGCGGCCTGGATCGGGAAGGGCTCACTGACCCCCAGGCCGGTGAGCGTCTTGAGGAGCTCGGACGGCATGTCCAGATCGGCGAAGGACGTGACCGCGGGCAGGGCCGGGGTGAGGGTGACCGGGAGGGCGAACTCGCCCTTCGGCGCGGCGGGGCGCCGCCCGGAGCCACCGCCGGAACGGCCCGGGGCGCCGGAGCGCCCCTGGGAGCCGGCGCGGCCGGTGGCGCCCGAGCCGAAGCGGCTGCCCCGGCCGGAGCCGGCGGCGCCGCCCGTACGGGTCCGGGAGTAACGGTCGTTCGTGCGTGCTGCGCGGTTCATTCAGAACCTTTCTCGATGGGCACGTATCGAGAATTCTTGGCAGGAAATCCGCACAAAGAATCGCAAGAACGAGCCGATACATACAGAGACCAGAGCCGCGCCGGGGCGGTAAACAGCCGGAACCGTGCATCGCGTTCCGTACACCGTCAACGTGCACGGAACGGGCTCTGTGAAAACGCGGGAAAACAGCGGGAACGTGGGAAACACAGGAAATATAGAAAAACAACGAGCTGGGGCCCGCCTTTCCAGGTGCGGACCCCAGCTACGTCATGAATTCAGCGTCAGGCGGGAACGATGTTCTCCGCCTGCGGGCCCTTCTGGCCCTGCGTGACGTCGAAGTTCACCTTCTGGCCCTCCTGCAGCTCGCGGAAGCCCTGGGCGGCGATGTTCGAGTAGTGGGCGAAGACGTCGGCGCCGCCGCCGTCCTGCTCGATGAAGCCGAAACCCTTTTCCGCGTTGAACCACTTGACGGTGCCACTGGCCATGTTGATCTCCTTCGGGGCATTTAGCCCGGAGGTCCGCACTGTGCGGACCCCACGTCACTGCGATGATTACCCCGTCCGGAGAATACCCGGAAATACAAAAGCGCACCCACCGGCACATAAAGCCGGTAAGAGCACTTGAAGTCTTTGGGAACCACAACCGCAACTGAGATCAACAGTAGCACGGCGCGAGCGGCCGGGCACAGCGGGCATTATCACTCCGCCCGCCCTGCCACAAATCTTCATCGTTCATCAAGCTGATTTCTGCGTCAGCGACCACAGATATTGGCGCCGCGCGGGCGGCCGGGCGGGAAACGGTCCGACGCGTACCGTGGTACGGGTGTGCTGGAGTGCGACAGCCGATCTTGTGGTGGGCGCCGGTATCACCGTGGTCGGCGTGGCCTGTGTGGCGCGCGTGCGCAGGGCCCGTGATCTGCCGCTCGCCGCGCTGCCGCTGCTCCTGGGCGCCCACCAGCTCATCGAATCGGCCGTGTGGCGCTCGGGCGGCGGCGCGGGTCCGGCCACCCTCGCCTGGGCCGTGATCGCGCTGCCCGTCCTGGCGGTGTGGGTGCCGTTCGCCGTCCTGCTCGCCGCGCCCGCCCGGGCGCGGCGCCGGCTGATGGTTCCGGCCGCGATCGGGCTCGGCACCGCGGCGGCGCTGTCGTACTTCCTCGTCCATCTGACGGTGACGGCCGAGATCCGCGGCCATACCGTCGGGTACGCGCTCGGCCTCCCGCACACCCCGCTCTTCGTGGTGGCCTATCTCCTCGCCACGGTCGGCGCCCTGCTCCTGGGCGGCGATCCGACGGTGCGGCTGCTCGGCGTGGTCGTCGCGTACGGGGCGTTGCTGTGCGCGGCGTTCTGGCGGCTGGAGTTCATCTCCACCTGGTGCGCCCTCGCGGCGGTGGCGTCCGTCCTGGTTCTCGTGTGGACCCGGCGCTTCCCGGCGAGCCAGCGGCCACGCACCGGGTGACACACGGGGTGACCCACCGGTGACACACCGGGTGACATACGAACAAAGAGCCGCCCCCGCCCACACGGTCCGGCCACCCCCGCGCCCGGCCATGGATCCCTAGCATGGGAACGGCCGGCTCGCGCTCACCGCGTGGCCCGCTCCTCGGGAGGGGACGTCTCATGAGCAGCGGTACGGCCGACCCGTCCCGGACACCTCGGGGGCCTCGTACACCACGCTTCACCGCCGACTTCTCCTCCACGGAACAGTGGGTCGCGGGGCGCTCATGGGCGTATCCCGGCGGCGGGCCGACGAATCGGGGAGACAACAAGCTCGACCATCTCGTGCCCGACGCGGAGTACAGCCGCACCGGCGTCTTCCGGGCGACCCCACGCTCCGACGGCTACTGGAACACGGGACTGCTGACCACCGAGGGCAGCCCCCAGGAGTTCGCCCTCCGCACCGGAGACGTGCTGGAGACGCGCGTACAGCTGCCCACCGAGACCGGCGCGTGGCCCGCGATCTGGACCTGGCTGGACGGTGGGAACGAGATCGACATCTTCGAGTACCACCCAGACAACCCCCATCTGCTGGAGCTGTCGAACCGTGTCCGGGGCGGCGCGCGCTACTACACGCACCCGGCAATCGGCCCCGGCGCCTGGGTGGAGCTGAAGGTGGAGTTCCGGTCCTGGACCGTCGTCTGGTGGGTCAACGGCCGGCGCGTCTTCGCCGACGGGAGGGGGGTGGGCCGCGACTGGCGGGCCCATCTCATCGTCAATCTCTCCGTCTGCGCCGGTCGGTACCATCCCGCGCCCGAGCCGGGGGTGACCGCCATGTCGTACCGGGTCGACTATCTGCGGGTGTACGGCGCCCCCTTCTGAACCGACATGCGGGCCGGAGGCCGGTGCGCGAGACTCGACAGCACGATGAACGAGGACGCTCAGAAGACGGACACCCCGACCGGGGACGAACGGGACGAGACGTATCTGCCGATCGCCGAGCACGGTCTGATCGGGGATCTGCGGACCGCGGCGCTGGTGGGCACCGACGGCCGGATCGACTGGTTCTGCGCTCCCCGCTTCGATGCTCCCAGCGTCTTCGGGTCCCTGCTGGACGCGGAGCGCGGCGGCTGCTGGACCATTCGGCCGGTGTGCCAGGTCTCCACCCACAACCAGTTCTACTTCCCCGACACGAACATCCTGATCACCCGCATGCTCACGGCCGACGGCATCGTGGAGGTCCAGGACTTCATGCCGATCGTGCGGGAGCAGGACCCGCACCACAGGCAGCGGCTGGTGCGCCGGGTGGTCAACGTACGTGGCCGGATGCGGCTGGGGGTGCGGATCGCGCCGCGGCTGAACTACGGCCGTGACCGGCACCGGCTGGAGCGGATGCCCGACGGCGTACGGTTCATCGGCGACGTCCTCGCGCTGTCGCTGCGCTCCTCCGTCGCGCTGGAGCTCGACGACACCGACGCGTACGCGACGTTCGACCTCGCCGAGGGTGAGACCGCCCTGTTCGATCTCGAAACGGATTACGCCTCCGTGTCCCTCGCCGCGGACGCGGGCATCGGCGCCGCCACCGGGCCGGTCCCCTGCGCGGTCGACGCCGAGGCCGCCGAAGCGCTCTTCCTGGCCACCAAGGACTTCTGGCGGCGTTGGCTGCGGCAGTCCACGTACACCGGCCGCTGGCGTGAGACGGTCCACCGCTCGGCGCTGACCCTCAAGCTGCTGACGCATGAGCCGACGGGCGCCATCATCGCCGCGCCGACGCTCGGGCTTCCCGAACAGCTCGGCGGCGCGCGCAACTGGGACTACCGGTACGTATGGATCAGGGACGCCGCGTTCTCCCTGTACGCGCTGTTGCGGATGGGCTTCACCCAGGAGGCCCAGGGGTTCATCAGCTGGCTGGCCGAGCGGCTGCGGGCCGCGACGGACGGCAGGGTGGGTCCGCTGCGCGTCGTGTACTCGATCGACGGTCACGACCAGCTCCCCGAGGAGGTGCTCGGGCATCTGGAGGGTTACCGGGGCTCGTATCCGGTGAGTATCGGCAACAACGCCAGCGACCAGCGCCAGCTGGACATCTACGGCGAACTGATCGACTCGATCTATCTGTTCAACAAGTACGGCGCGGGTATCTCGCACGAGAGCTGGACGGATCTGTGCGAGATCCTGGAGTGGCTGCTGAGGCACTGGGACAGCGCCGACCAGTCCATCTGGGAGACCAGGGCGGGCCAGCAGCACCACACGTACTCACGGCTGATGTGCTGGGTCGCCGTCGAGCGCATGATCAGGATGGCGCGCCAGCGCGGACTGCCGGGCGATCTGGTCCGCTGGACGGCCGCCCGGGACGAGATCTACCACCAGATCATGGAGCGGGGCTGGGATCCGCGGGCCCGTACGTTCGTCCAGCGGCTCTCGCTCGACCCCGGCCGGCCTCCCGAGAACATCCTGGACGCCTCGCTGCTGCTGATGCCCATGGTCAAGTTCATCTCGCCGGTCGATCCGCGGTTCCTGTCCACCGTCGAGGCCATCGCCGACCGGCTCGTGATGGACAACCTGGTGTTCCGCTACGACCCGTCGCAGGCGCCGGACGGGCTCGACGGCTCCGAGGGCACGTTCTCGATCTGTTCGTTCTGGTGGGTGGAGGCGCTCGCCCGCACCGGTGAGGTGGAGCAGGCACGGCTGGCGCTGGAGAAGATGTTCACCTACGCCAACCATGTGGGCCTGTACGCCGAGCAGATCGGGCTGACCGGTGAGCATCTCGGCAACTTCCCGCAGGCGTTCACCCATCTCGCCCTGATCAGCTCGGCGATCAACCTCGACCGGGCGATGGGCTGAGGGCCCGACCGGAAGGGAGCGGACAGGAACCATGCCGGCCTCACATCACCCCGTATCCGGGGCCCCCTGCTGGGTGAGTCTGATGGCCCGCGACCTGGAGGCGGCCCAGACCTTCTACGGCGCAGTCCTCGGCTGGACCTTCCGGCCCACGGCCCTGGGCGACGAGTTCAGTCTCGCGCTCGACCACGGCGCGGCGGTCGCCGGGATCGGGGCTCTCGCTCCGAGTCTCCAGGCCGCGGTCGCCTGGACCCCGTACTTCGCCGTCGACGACGCCGACCTGGTCGCAGGCCGTATCCGGGAGCGGGGCGCGACCGTGGCGGTCGGGCCGCTGCCCATGCATACGGGCCGTGCCACCCTCGCCGCCGATCCGGACGGCGCGGTCTTCGGCCTCTGGGAGGGCAGGACCGTCGCCGGCTGGTCCGTGGGGCGGGGCAGCGCGCCGGCGCGGCTGGAGCTGCGTACCAGGGACGCGTTCGCCGCCGCCATCTTCTACGGACAGGTCCTCGGCTGGGGGTCGGTGGAGAAGGAGGGCCCCGAGGTCCACTACGAGGACGATCAGGTGCTGGTGCGCGACGGGGCGCACACGGTCGCGGCGCTGCGCGGCGGAGCCATCGAGAGCGCACCGAACCCGCAGATCAGACCGCGCTGGCATGTCTACTTCCGGGTGGCCGACGTGAGCGCCGCCACGCGGGCCGCCGCCGAGGCCGGAGGGGTCGTCGTCACTCCGCCGGGGCTGACCAGGGCCGGGGAGGAGGCGACCCTCCGTGACCCCGACGGCGGCCTTTTCACCGTCACCTCGGGGTGAAGGCGCCGCTCTCAGGGGTCACGCGGCCAGACGGGCGTTACGACGGACCGAGGACCAGAAGGACCAGCCGATCAGCACAACGCCGACGAGACCGGTGATGAGTTCGCTGATCTGGTACTGGATGGTGATGAGCAGGATCAGCGCGAGCGCCCCGATGGCGTAGTGCGCGCCGTGCTCCAGATAGACGAAGTCGTCGAGTGTTCCCTGCCGGACCAGATAGACCGTGAGCGACCGGACATACATCGCCCCGATGCCGAGGCCGAGGGCCATCAGCACGATGTCGTTGGTGATGGCGAAGGCGCCGATGACCCCGTCGAACGAGAACGAGGCATCGATGACCTCCAGATACAGGAACATGAAGAACGCCGCCTTGCCGGAGAGCGCGATCGCCGAGCCGGCTCCGCGCTTCTTCTCCGCCTCCTCGACCCGTTCCTCCTCGTCCTCGATGCGGTTCTCGAAGAAGCGGGAGAGCCCGCCGACGATCAGATAGGTGATGAGCCCCGCGAGCCCGGCCGTCAGCACCGTCTGAGCCTTGTCCGCGTGTGCGCCGCCGTGCTGGTGGGCTTGGGTGGCGACCGTCATGGACGCGACGAGCAGCACGATCAGCGCGACACAGACCGAGAGCATGTCGACCTGGCCGAGCTTGGCCAGTGGCCGCTCCAGCCATGCCTGCCACTTGATCTCCCGGTCCTCGAAGATGAAGTCGAGGAAGATCATCAGCAGGAAGATGCCACCGAAGGCCGCGATCGACGGATGGGCGTCCGTCACCAGCTGCTGATAGCGGTCCTTGTCGTTGATGGCCAGATCCACCGCCTTGACCGGGCCGATCTTGGCGGTGAGGGAGACGATCAGGACGGGAAAGACGAGCCGCATGCCGAAGACGGCGATCAGCACACCGACGGTGAGGAAGATCATCTGCCAGAAGGCGCTCATCTTCTTCAGGATCCCGGCGTTGATCACCGCGTTGTCGAAGGAGAGCGAGATCTCCAGGACGGCGAGGATGGCGACGATCCCCAGAGCGGCCCAACCGCCGTACAGTCCCCCGACGGCGAGGCCCGCCGCGGTGACGACAAACGCCCATCTGAATGTTCTCAGAATCACTGTTTATCCATTCCTCCTCGGTGGGACGGGCCTTCCCCTCGGTGAGGCCCGGTCAGGGTCTCACCGAGAAGCCGGCTCTTCCCGGAAACACGCACGACTGACAGACTCCTCCCGTGCCCGACTTCGACATGCTTGTCATCGGATCAGGACCGGGCGGCCAGAAGGCCGCCATCGCGGCGGCCAAGCTCGGTCGCAGGGTCGCTGTGATCGACCGCCCCGACATGGTCGGTGGTGTCTCCATTCATACCGGAACCGTCCCGTCCAAGACCCTGCGCGAAGCGGTGCTCTATCTCACCGGGCTGGCCCAGCGGGATCTGTACGGCCAGAGCTACCGGCTCAAGGAAGAGATCACCGTCGCCGATCTGACGGCACGGACCCGGCATGTGGTCGGCCTGGAGGTCGATGTCGTACGCAGTCAGCTGGCCAGGAACCAGATCACACTGCTCGCGGGCACCGGCCGGTTCATGGACGACCACACGGTCGCCGTACGGGACGCCACCGGCCAGGACCGGCTGCTCACCGCGGAACACATCGTGATCGCCACCGGCACCCGGCCGGCCCGCCCGGCGAGCGTCGAGTTCGACGACCGTACGGTCCTGGACTCGGACAGTGTGCTCAGCATGGAGAAGGTGCCCCGGTCCATGGTGATCGTCGGCGCCGGCGTCATCGGGATGGAGTACGCGTCGATGTTCGCCGCCCTCGGCAGCAGGATCACCGTGGTCGAACAGCGCGCGGGAATGCTGGACTTCTGCGATGTCGAGGTGGTCGAGGCCCTCAAGTACCGGTTGCGGGATCTGGCCGTGACATTCCGCTTCGGCGAGACGGTGGCGGCGGTCGAACGGCACGAGGCGGGCACGCTCACCATCCTGGAGAGCGGGAAGAAGATCGCCGCCGACGCCGTGATGTACTCCGCCGGGCGCCAGGGACTGACCGATGAACTCGATCTCGGCAAGGCGGGTCTCTCCGCCGACGGGCGTGGCAGGATCACGGTCGACGAGCATTACCGCACCGAGGTTCCGCATATCTACGCCGTCGGTGATGTCATAGGCTTCCCCGCCCTGGCCGCGACCTCGATGGAGCAGGGCCGGGCCGCCGCGTACCACGCGTGTGACGAGTCGGTTAATCCGATGCACCATCTCCAGCCGATCGGTATCTACACCATCCCGGAGATCAGCTTCGTCGGCCGGACCGAGGACCAGCTGACGAAGGAGCGGGTGCCGTTCGAGGTCGGTATCTCCCGCTACCGCGAACTGGCCAGGGGCCAGATCGTCGGCGACGCGCACGGGGTACTGAAGCTGCTGGTGTCCCCGGAGGACCGCCGGCTGCTCGGAGTGCACTGCTTCGGCTCGGGGGCGACGGAACTGATACATATCGGCCAGGCCGTGATGGGGTGCGGCGGTACGGTCGACTACTTGGTGGACGCGGTGTTCAACTACCCGACGCTCGCCGAGTCGTACAAGGTCGCCGCTCTCGATGTGACCAACAAGATCCGCGAGATCGACCGCATGAAACGCTGATCGGACCGCATCAAGCGCCGATCGAACGGCGGGCGCGCTGCTACGGCTGCTCGCCCACCATGACGTGGGCGCCCGCCATGACGTGGGCGCCCGCCATGACATGGGCGCCCGATTCGGGCCGGCGCGACAGGCCGAGCGTCCAGGTGGCGTTGCCGTCCGCCGGCTCCTTGAGCATCCGAACGTGACGGGGTTCCGACGTCCTGTCAGCACCTCGTCGACGGCGGACTCCTGACCGGTCAGCCCGATCCGGTAGCGCACCCGTCCGCGTGACACCGGGCCTACTGACCTTTGCCGTTTCTTTGCTTTCATGAACAACTGTCGCCCAGGGAACCCCGAAGGGGATACACGAGGCCCCCGACACTCTTTCGCGCGCCCCCGGAGCCGGGGCGGCACGAGGGACGGACCGCCTCGCCAGAAGGGTCGCGCGGGGCGCACGGACCCGCGCTCGACCAGGGCGATCATGCACAGAACAACACCGGCGTGCGCCCACCCGCGTACCACATCGTCGTCACTACCAGTGGCCCCGATATGACCTCAGGAGAGGCCGGGCGGAGATACGATCCCCCAACAACGTCTGGTGAAGAGGTAGTTCAACCCGTGATCAAGTCGCATGGCCTTGGTGGGACTGAGATACCCCGCCGACCGACACCCTCGCACCCGGCAGTCGTACCGGCTCCGCGCCGCCCCCACTCCCCGTGACCATTGCCGGGTGAATCCTCCGCACCACATTTCTCAGCCAACTCGAAGGTTCCCCATGGCACGTTCCCCCGCGCCCTCCCCCCGCTCCCGCAGGTCGCCGTGGCTCTGGCCGACGACCCTGCTGGCCGCCCTCGCCGCATTCGCTGTCGCGATCGTGCCCATAGCGCACCTCGGCACCGGCGCGGCCATGGCCTACGGCGTGGTCGTGCTGCTGGTCCTCGTCTCCCTGTCGGTGCTGCGCGCACAGCACCGGCGCGCCGAGTCCGACATGGTCCGCCACGGCGACGAGACACGGGAACGGGATGCGGACGCGGCCCGTCGCGACACCCGCTGGCGCTCCCATGTCCAGCACCAGGCCGAGCTGGTACGGGAGGAGGTCGAGCATCTCGTCAAGGAGCGGCTGCCCGCCGCACTCTCCAGGACGGAGATCCCCGGCCCGCTGCATGGCCCCGAGCGGCTGGGGGAAGGGGTCACCGACTGGTTCGGCCGGCTGCTGACCGAGGTCGCCGAGGCGGTGGACCACCGCGAGGAGTCGCAGCGGCTCGCGCTGGTCGAGCTGGCCAGCCGGGTACAGACCTCGGCACACCGGATCCAGGCCGCGGTGACGGGGCTGGCGGACCGCTATCCCGGTGACGCCGATCTGCTGGAGACCACCATGCAGGTGGATCACGCGGCGACCCAGCAGGCCAGGCACGCGCAGAGCCTCAAGGTGCTCTGCGGCGAGTGGCCGGGACAGCAGTGGCAGAAGCCGCTGGCGATGGTGGACGTGGTCAGGGCCGCGTCCGGACGGATCGTGGCGTACAAGCGCATCGAGGTCACCGGCGATCCGGACGTCGGGGTCACCCCGTCGGTCGTCGAACCCCTGATCCATCTGCTCGCCGAACTGCTCGCCAACGCCACCGAGTACTCACCGCCGCGTACGGGTGTGCCCGTGACCGTACGTACGGTGCAGCGCGGCGCGGTCATCGAGGTGGACGACGGCGGTCTCGGCATGGACGAGTACCGGCTGGCCGAGGCGCGCGAGATCGTCTCCGGCAGCCGGCTGCTCGGGGTCGGCGAGGTCGGCGAGATCCCGCAGACCGGCTTCCCGGTCGTGGGCCGGTTCGCCGACCGGCACGGCTTCCAGGTCGATCTGGGCCCTTCACCGTACGGCGGTGTCCGCGCCGTGGTGCTGGTGCCCACGGGGGTGCTGGAGACCCTCGCCCCCGCCGGTACCACCGCGCCCGTCCCTCCCGTACCCCAGGTACCCCACGTGCCCCAGCCCAGCTCAGCGCCCGACGCGACCGGTACCCCGCCGGAGCGAACCACCTCCGGGGACGGACTCGTCGCCGACCGGCCGGCCGCCGCTCGGCCGACCGTCGCGGAATCCGCCGTCTCCGAAACCGCCGCCCCTGAAACCGCCGCTCCCGAGTCCGCCACGACCGTGCCCGTCGCTTCCCGGCCCGCCGCCCCCGAAACCGCCGCGGCTCCGGCACCCGATGTGTCGGTGCCCGCCGCGCGCGACGCGACGGTCCAGGACGCCCCGGCCTCCGGCGTGTCGGCCCTCCCGTCACGGAACGGCCGTCGGCTCCCCCAGCGCCGTTCACGGCGCGACGAGTACGCACCCGCGGTCGAGGCGGCCCCCACCGCCCTCACACCGCCGGGCACACCGGAACAGGCCGGTGACTGGATGGAGCAGTTCTTCGAGGGCGGCCGGACCGTCCCGGCGTCCGGCTCCGTCCCGTACGAGGGCCAGGACGGCTCTTCCTCCCCCACACCCGATTCACCGGAAGGACTGACGTGAGCATGAGTTACGTGGAGAACCCGGAGCAGCGCGGCTGGATGATCGCCGAGGTCGCCGCGGTTCCCGGGGTGCGCGAGGTGATCGTCTTCAGCGCTGACGGACTGCTGCTCGCCAGTTCCGAGGGGATGAACCGGGACTCCGCCGACCGCCTGTCGGCGAACTGCTCGGGTCTCCAGTCCCTGGCCCGCAGCCTGGGCCGGGAGTTCGGCGAGGACGGCGGAGCCGTCCATCAGCAGATGGTGGAGTTCAACGGCGGGTTCCTGTTCATGCGCAGCGCCAACGGTGCCCATCTCGCGGTGGTGACAGGACCCGTGGTGGACCCGAAGCTGGTCGCCCGTCAGATGCAGGCGCAGGTCATGAAGATCGGCGCCGGCAATCTGAGCAGCCCGCCGCGACAGGAGTCCGCGCGGTGAGTGAACCGGACGGTGAGTACGCGGCCAGTGCGTTACGTCCCTATGTGATTACCAAGGGACGCTCCAGGCCCTCCCGTAACACCATAGGGGTCGAGACCCTCCTCATCGCCATCGATCCCCCGCGCGACGTTCCGGTCTCCGCTACGCGGGAGGAGCGCGCGCTGGTGCGGATGTGCGAGCGGCTGCTCTCCCTGGTGGAGGCCGCCGCCCATCTCGAACTGCCGGTGAGTCTGGTGAAGGTGCTGGCATCCGATCTCGTCGACAGTGGCCATCTCTCCGCGCGCTCCGGCGTTCCGCAGGCCGTTCTGCCCGACTCGCAACTGCTTCAGGAGGTACTGGATGGTCTCCGTCGGCTCCGCTGACCGCTACTTGCCCGACACGGTCCAGCAGGCCGTCAAGATTCTCGTGGTGGGCGCTTTCGGCGTCGGGAAGACCACCCTGGTCGGCTCGGTCAGCGAGATCGCTCCGCTGCGCACGGAGGAGGTGATGACGGAAGCGAGTATCGGCGTGGACGATCTGGCCGGTATGAGCACCAAGACCACCACGACGGTCGCCATGGACTTCGGCCGGATCACCCTCAACTCCTGGCTGGTCCTCTATCTGTTCGGCACCCCCGGGCAGCGACGGTTCTGGGATCTGTGGGACGGCCTCGCGGAGGGCGCCCTCGGTGTGCTCGTCATCGTCGACACGAGGCGGCTGGAGGACAGCTTCGACGTCCTGGAGCAACTGGAGCTTCGGGGACTGCCGTTCGCGGTGGCGGTCAACCAGTTCCCGGACAGCGAGGAGTACGGGGTGGAGGAACTGCGCGGCGCGCTCGACCTGTTGCCGGAGACACCCGTGGTGATGTGTGACGCGCGTGAGCGTGCCGCTTCGGTGGACGCGCTGATCAGCCTGGTCGAATATGTGTCGAGCGTCGGTGCGGTACGTGCTAGAGAGACCGCTTCATGAACCGCTCCTCGCCGCTCGCCCCGCCCCCGGCGCTCGCCCCGCCGCCTGTGTGCCCGGCCCAGCCCTCCTCCCCGGCCCCCGATAGAGCCGTCCCGGTCGGGCCGGACCTGTCACAGCCGGCCCGCCTCGACGATCCGCCGGAGGAAGCGCCTCGTACGCTCCTGCCGCGGATTCCCGAACACCTCCTGGGGCGTGCCGCGTTCCAGTACCACGCCGTTGTCCAGGAAACACACCTGGTCCGCGACCTCACGGGCGAAGCCCATCTCATGGGTGGCCAGCACCATCGTCATCCCGTCGCCCTTCAGGTCGCGCACGACCGAGAGCACCTCACCGACGAGTTCGGGGTCGAGCGCCGCCGTGATCTCGTCCAGGAGCAGCAGCCGCGGCCGTACCGCGAGCGCGCGTACGATCGCGGCGCGCTGCTGCTGACCGCCGCTGAGCCGGTCCGGGTACTCCCCCGCCTTGTCCCCGAGACCGAGCCGTTCCAGCAGTTCGCGCGCCCGCGTCTCCGCCTCCTCGCGGGAGACGCCGAGGACCCTGCGCGGCGCGAGCGTGATGTTCCGGAGGACCGTCATATGCGGGAAGAGGTTGTACGACTGGAACACCACCCCGATACGCCGGCGCACCGCGTCCGGGTCGGCCCGCGGGTCGGTGATCTCCTCGCCGTCGAGGAAGATCGCGCCGTCGTCGATCTCCTCCAGCAGATTGGCGCACCGCAGCAGGGTGGACTTGCCGGAGCCCGAGGCGCCGATCAGCGCGGTCACGGTGTGCGGGGCCACATCGAGACTGACATCGCGCAGGACGACCCGGTCCCGTCCGAAGGTCTTGCGTACGGACTCCAGACGCAGCACCGGTCCGTCGCCGCCGCCCGGCGCGCGGACGTCGTGGGCCGTCATACGGTTCCTCCCTGGACGCGCCGGCGGTCCATCCGGGCCGTGACCCAGTCCGTGAAGCGGGTCATCGGGATCGTCAGCGCGACGAAGACGAGGCCCGCGACCACATACGGCGTGTAGTTGAAGTACTTTCCGGCGATGATCTGCGCCGCGTACACCGCGTCCACGGCGCCGGCGATCGACACGAGACCGGTGTCCTTCTGAAGCGACACCAGGTCGTTGAGCAGCGGCGGCACGACACGCCGTACGGCCTGCGGAAGCACGACGTACCGCAGCGTCTTGGCACTGGACAGTCCCAGCGAACGGGCCGCCGCCCGCTGGGAGGGGTGTACGGACTCGATGCCCGCCCGGAACACCTCGGCGACATACGCGGAGTACGTCAGGACCAGCGCCGTCCCGCCCAGCAGTACCGGGTCCGTGGTGACACCCTCCAACCGCAGCGCCGGGACCCCGAAGACGACCATGAGCAGGCAGATGATCAGGGGCAGTCCGCGGAAGAAGTCCGTGTAGGCGGTGGCCAGGGCGCGCACGGGGAAGAAGACAGGACCGCGCAGGGTGCGGGCGACGGCGAGCAGCAGTCCGAGCAGCAGGACGCACACCCCGCAGATCGCCAGCAGCCGCAGATTGAGGAGCAGTCCGTCGAGGACCTTGGGCAGGGCCATCCGCGCGTACTCGGCGCTGAAGAAGGTCTCGCGGGTGCGCTGCCAGCCGGGCGAGCCCGTGATGACGAGGAACAGGACCACGCCCGTCACGAGGGTGGAGAGCGCGGCGACGGCGATGGCCCGGCGGGCGCGGGCGCGCTTGTACCGCTCGCGCGCGATCCGCCGCGCCGAGGGCGTGTATGTGTCCTCGCCGCTGTCCTTCGTCAGCCCGACGGTGTTCGAGGAGGTCACTTGAGCACCGGGGCGTCCACGGCGTCGGCGAGCCACCGCTTCTCCAGCGCGGCGAGCGTGCCGTCCGCCCGCAGCCCGTCGACGGCCTTGCTGACACAGGATGTGAGGGCGCTGCCCTTGTCGAGGACGAGCCCGAACCGCTCCGCGGTGCCGGCCGACTCCGCGAACTGGCCGACCACCTTCGCGTCCGGCACCTCCGCCGAGGTGATGTAGAAGGCCGTGGGGAGATCGACGACGATCGCGTCGACCTGACCGTTGCGCAGCGCCGACTTGGCGAAGTCGTTCTTCTGGTAGACGGCGGGCTGACTCGTCGGCTTGATGACCTGGTTGATCGTGTCGAGGCTCGTGGTGCCGACCTGCGCGCCGAGCTTGGCGCCCTTGAGCTCGGCGGCGGTCGTGGCCTTGGCGTACGGGGAGTCCTTCAGCGCGATGACGGCCTGCCGTACGTCGTAGTAGCCCGAGGAGAAGTCGACGGCCTTCTCGCGCTCGTCGCTGATGGAGATCTGGTTGATGTCGAAGTCGAAGTTCTTCTCGCCCGGCGCGAACGAGTTGTTGAACGGCACGGTCTGCCAGACGACGTGGTCCTTCCCGTAGCCGAGCGCCTTGGCCACGGCATACGTCACCGCCGACTCGAACCCCTTGCCGCTCGCCGGGTCGTCGTCCTGGAACCAGGGCGCGTAGGCCGGCTTGTCCGTACCCACCGTCAGCTTCCCCTTCGCTTCCGTGGGCAGTGCGCCCGGGTCGCAGGAGGACGCGGCGGACCCGGACGCGGACGCGTCGGCCCCGGTCGAGGTGTCCTGCGGGGCGCAGGCCGTGGTGACGGCGATGACGAGGAGGGCGGGAAGCGCGGGGAGCAGGCTTCGGGCGGTGAGGTGCATGGCGGGAGAGTGGCACCGCGCGGGGGGATCTGTCGAGATCAGGGCATTGCGATCGCATGAATTCCGCCGGTGGGCGGGCCCGCGTGGCCGGGATCCGCCCCTCGCGCCCCCGGCACCCCGCGCGGCATCCCGGCCGGCCCGTGCGGCACCCGCCGTCCGGCGGACGATCTCCGCCGTTCGGCGCTCCCGACAGGCTCGGGACCGGAGGCAGGATGGCCGTACCGGTCTCAGGGACGTGACCGCGACGTAGGGAGATGCCCATGAACGCCACTCCGCCCTCCGATGCGCAGGCCGACCGGTACGGTCCGCCGCCGCCGTTCGATCCGGAACTCGCGGCGGCGCTCGGTGTCGTCGGTGAGCAGATAAGCGTCCTCCAGAGCCTTGATGACATCCCCGCCCTGCGAGGGAGCCGCGGCCTGCCGCAGCTCTCGGACGAGGACCTGCGGCAGGACGGCGCGTTCGAGATCGAGGAGCGCGCGGTGCCGGGCCCGCCGGGCGAGCCGGACATCTCCCTGCTGATCGCGCGCCCGGCCGGGGCCGGCCCGGCGCTGCCCGCGCTTTACCACATCCACGGTGGCGGCATGATCCTCGGCGACAACAGGACGGGCGTCCTGCCCTTCCTCGACTGGGCGCGCGAACTCAACCTGGTGATCGTCTCGGTGGAGTACCGGCTGGCCCCCGAACATCCCCACCCGGCGCCGGTGGAGGACGCCTACGCGGGACTCGTCTGGACGGCGGAGCACGCCGGCGAACTCGGCATCGACCCCGGCCGGATCATCGTCGCCGGGGGCAGCGCGGGCGGTGGTCTGGCCGCCGCCGTCGCACTGCTGGCACGCGACCGGGGCGGCCCCTCGCTGGCCGGGCAGATGCTGATGTGCCCGATGCTCGACGACCGCAACGACACCCCCTCCAGTCTTCAGATGGCCGGCCGCGGGGTGTGGGACAGGGCGGCGAACCACACGGGATGGACCGCGCTTCTCGGGGACAGGCGCGGCGGCCCCGATGTCTCCCCGTACGCCGCGCCCGCCCGCGCCGAGGATCTGTCCGGGCTGCCCCCCGCGTTCATCGACGTCGGTTCCGCGGAGACCTTCCGTGACGAGGACGTCACCTACGCCAGTCGTCTCTGGCAGGCCGGTGGCCGGGCCGAGCTGCATGTGTGGCCGGGGGGCTTCCACGGGTTCGACGGCCTGGCGCCGCAGGCGGCGATCTCCCAGGACGCGCGGAACGCCCAGCTGACGTGGCTGCGCAGACTGCTGGCGGCCAACTGATACACGGACCCGCGAACGGGCCTCCCGACGGACCGGGAGCCGTGACAGAGGGAGGAAGGGAGAAAAGAGAGGAAAAGGAACGGAACGCTTGGCACCGGCCGCGTGGAGAAGCAGGATGAGGGAGTGAAGGAGCTCGCGGGCAAGCTTGCGGCGCTGGACCCCGACGCGGGCGCGGCCCTCCAGGTGATCGCGTACTTCGACCGGCTGGTCGAGGGCCGCGCGGGCCTGGAGTCGCTGGTGCGCGGCGCGGCCGTGCTGGCGGGCTGCCCGGCCCGGCTGGTGGACGACGAGCGGGGCGTACATATCCGGGTCGACGCCGACGGCGTACGCCGGAATCACGTCGGACCGGTGCTGTCGTCGTGGATGTCCGCCCCATTGGCGCCCGGCGGCGCCCCGGCGGTCTGGCTGGAGAGCGAGGGACCGCCCGACGGAGTCCACGCGATGGTGCTGGAACGGGCCGCTGCCGCCGCCCGTGTCGTCCTCGACCGGACCCGCGGCCGGGCGCCGCTGGCGGGCCCGGCCGCCGATCCCGCCTCGGTGGAGGTACTGCTCGACGCGGCGGCCCCGGAACACGCCCGGTCGCGTGCGGCCGGCCGGCTCGGGCTGCGGAACGTGGCATGGGCGCGGGTGGTGGCGCCCGTGGGGGATGTGCCGGTGGTCGAGGCGGTGCACTCCCCGGACGACCGGCCGCCGCCGTCCGCGGGCCGGCGCGCCGGTGTCGGCCCCGTCGTGCCCGTACTCGAACTGCCGGCGTCCGCGGCGGCTGCCCGGACCGCGTCGCTGTTCACCGCGGAGGGCACCGACCAGGACCCCGGGCCGAGGACGGTGTACGCGGACGAGTTGGGCGGTCTCGCCCTGCTGGCGGGCTCCGTCGGACCCGACACGGAACCGATCCCCGATGTACGGGCGCTGGACCGTGCCGTCGCCGCGGCCCCCTGGGCGGCCGGCACCCTCCACACGGTCGCGTACGCCACGAGCCTGCGCGCCGCCGCCACCGAGCTGAACATGCATCACTCCACGCTCCAGGACCGGCTGGCACAGGCACAGCACTGGCTCGGCTGGCCGGTGCACGATCCCCGGGGGCGGCTGCGGCTGCAACTGGCCCTCGCGCTGTGGCGGCTGCACCGCAACCTCCGCCTCTGAGCGGGTGGGTACGCCTACGCCGGTGTGAGGGGTCTTCTCCGTGCTCGGTCCGCATACGGTCGCCCGGCCCGGGCCTTACCCTGGGCCTTGATGTTCACACCTCAGGGCCCGACCCTTCGCGAACTCGCCGTGCAGGCGCTCTCGTCCATCGAGCACGGCTACGACCTGCTGGCGCCGAAGTTCGACCACACGCCGTTCCGTACACCCGATCAGGTGCTGGACGCGGTGGTACGTACGGTCCGGCCGCTCGGGCCGTTCGCCACGGGGCTCGATATCTGCTGTGGCACCGGGGCCGGAGTGGGTGTGCTGCGGCGGTTGTGCGACGAGCGCGTCGTCGGTGTCGACTTCAGCGCGGGCATGCTCGCCGCCGCCGCTGCCTCCTCTTCCGGCTCCGCGTCCGCCGCCTCCGCCGCCGCCGCCTCCGCCTCCGCCTCCGCCTCCGCCTCCGCCTCCGCCTCCGCCTCCGCCGAGTTCACCTCGGCGGCCGTGGACTGGGTACGTGCCGACGCGCGCGCCCTGCCCTTCGCGCCGGTCTTCGATCTGGCCGTCAGCTTCGGGGCGTTCGGCCATTTCCTGCCCGCCGAACGGCCCGTGCTCTTCGCGCGGGCTCACGCGGTGCTCCGGCCCGGCGGCCTGTTCGTCTTTCCTCTTCCCGCCCCGCCCCGCGTCGGCTCCCCGCTCTACTGGGCGCTCTGGGGCTTCGATTCCGCGATGCGGCTGCGCAATCTGCTCTGGCATCCGCGATTCGTCATGTACTACCGCACGTTCAGGCTTCCCGAGGTACTGGACGAACTGGCCCGCACGGGGTTCACCACGGAGCTCCTCCCGCTGCCGGATCTCGGCCGACGCCCCGACGGAAGCCCTCGATGTGCCCTGGTGGTGGCACGCCGGGAGTAAGCGCCGTACATGGGCGTACCCCCCTGGGCGTACCCCCTGGACCCTGTCGGACCGGGGGTCCGCTCAGTCGTCCAGCGTCCGTCCTGGTCCCCGGGGCCCCGGACGTTCGTCGAGCACTTCCGGAAACTCCTGGTCCCGTGGCTGCGGCGGCTGCGGACCATGGCCGGTCATGATGATGGTCTGCTCGATCCGCACCACGCGGTAGACCTCACCGCCGATGATCACTTGGTCCTCGCCGCGTACGACCGCCTCGGCCGCCCGGCTGAAGCGCGGTCCCAGCTCGCCCGCGTCCCTGGCCCGTACCCGCAGCACATCACGGAGATCCGTCCTGGCCTCCGCCTCGGCCGGAACAGCCGGAAAGAGCTGTCGCCAGCCCCCGTCCTCGTGGAGCATCGCCGCATACGCCGTGTAGTGCGAGACCGACGTCCGCTCCCCGTCGGATCCGTTCACCGGGAACCTGCGCCGCAGCGCCTCCTCACGCTGGCCCAGCTCCAGCAGCCGCCGGGCCGCCGCGTCATCGAATAACTCGCCCGCGGACTCGTCGTCCGCCGTCTCATCGTCCGCTGCCTCATCGGGTTTCGCGCTCACCCGAGTAGCGTGCCGCAAAACGGTGCTCCCCGAGCGCGGGACGGGAGGATCTTCCGGGGTATATCCCGCCATTTTTACGTGGTGCGGATCGGCCGGTGACCGCTGTCAGCCGCCGTCCGCCGCTCCGCGCCCCCGCCCGGGAAGTATCGTTCCAGCAGGTCGTTACGGAAGACCCCGCGCGGGTCCAGCTTCGCCGTCAGCGTCTCGAAGTCGGCGTACCGCTCGTACAGCGCCGCCACCCGCGCCGGGCCCATCGTGAACAGCTTTCCCCAGTGCGGTCTGACGTCGAACGGCGCGAGGGCTTCCTCGATCGCGTCCAGTACGGGCGTGACGGCCGCGGTGTCCGGGTGCCAGGTGAAGTGGAAGGCCACGGTGTCCCGTCCGTAGGCGGGACTGAGCCACAGTCCGTCGGCCGCGACCGTCCGGATCTCACCGATCTGGAGGACCGGCGCGATGCGCTCCCTGATCCGTGCCAGCGCGTCGAAGGCCGCCCGGCCGTCCTCCCGCGCGACGAAGTACTCGCTCTGCAGCTCTTCGCCGCTGCTCGGAGTGAACTCGGGCCGGAAGTGCGGCAGTCGTTCGTGCCACGGTCCGGGGACGCCGGACTGTGCCGTGCAGGTCGACGGGTCCATACCGGGCACCGGGTGCCGGGGGCTGTCGGCACGTACGGCACCGAACCGGCGGTCAGGGGCCGGGGCCGGGTCGCCGTCGCCGATCCGCTGCTTGAGCCACAGCTGCTCGATCCGCTCCGTACGCCAGCTGGTGAAGACGCTCACGCTGTACGCGGCGGAGAGCACCTCGTCGAACCGCTCGCGCAGCCGCTCGTACGGAAGCCCCTCGTACACCCACTGCCGGATGTCGTACGCGGGCACGAGGTCGAGCGTCATACGGGTCACGACGCCGACCGCGCCCAGGGCGGTCACGGCCCCCGCGAAGTCCTCGTCGGCCCGGTCCAGGACGAGCAGTTCGCCGTCCGCCGTGACGAGTTCGAGCGCGCGTACCGCCGAGGCCAGCGTTCCGTTGCCGACCCCTGATCCGTGGGTTCCGGTGGCGCAGGCACCGGCGACGGAGATATGCGGCAGCGAGCCGAGGTTGTGCAGGGCGAGGCCCGCCCGGTGGAGCGCCCCGGTGAACTCGGCGAACCGCAGACCGGCGCTGACCGTGACGGTGGCGGCCGTCTCGTCGATCTCCACGATCCGGGGCAGTCCGGCCACCGAGACCAGATCGCCGTGGGTGTCCGCGATGGTGTTGAACGAGTGGCCGCTGCCGAGCGCGCGCACCGAATCGCTTCCCGCGACGATCTCCCGCAGCCGTTCCACCGATGAGGGCGTGTGCACGCGCGCCGCGTTGAAGGTGATGTTGCCGGCCCAGTTCCTCGGCACCGGAGGTATGGCCCGGTCACGGGGGACATCGGGGCTTCCGGGCGGCTGGAGCACGGAGTTCTCCTTCTCTGCGATCGGGCGTGGCGGCCATGCCCACTCCCGTACTTCATACCTCATGCGCACACGGCGCCCGTCGGCGTGGTGCGGACAGGACGGCCCGCCCGCCGGGCGAACGACGCCACTTCGGACTTACTGTCTAGGGTGTCGATCTGTTGGTCCGTGCGACAGGCCGCCCACAGGAAACCGTCCGCCGGTGAGGGCGAGGTACGCCGGTGAGGGTGAGGCCGAGCGCGAAGGAAAGCAGGTGCCCCTGTGCCCGAGAACCTTCCCGTGGCACCGCGGTGGGCCGTCGGCGCGCTGCTGACCATGACCTTCGCGACCGGTCTCGTGGACGCGGTGAGCTATCTGCGGCTGGGGCATGTCTTCGTCGCCAATATGACCGGCAATGTCGTCTTCCTCGGATTCTCCGTCGCGACAGGGTCCGGGATGCCGGTGCTCGCACCGATCGTGGCCATGGCGTCCTTCGTTCTGGGGGCGTTCTTCGGCGGGCATCTCAGCAAGTTCCTCGGCGGCCGGCCCCGGTTCTGGCTGGTCTGGGCCTTCGCCTGCCAGGCCGCCGGACTCACGCTGACGGCTCTGCTGCTCGGTACGGGGGTGCTCCGCCCCGAGGGCCGGCTCGTACTGGTGGTCATCGCGCTGCTCGGTGGTTGCTCCGGTCTGCAGAACGCGACGGTGCGCGTGCTCGCCCCCCGGGACCTGATGACGACCGTCCTCACCCAGACGCTCACCGGGCTCACGGCGGAGAGCGTGCTCGGGACGGGCACCGGTACGAGACCACACCGCAAGGTCGGCTCGTTGATCGCCATGTTCGCCGGGGCGGCGGCCGGCGCGCTGCTGCTTCAGCTGACGCTGGCGGGGGTCGTCGGGCTGGCCGCCGTCCTGGTGGCGGGTGTCGCCTGTGTCTTCGCGCTGGCGCCGGCACCGGACGACGCCACTTCGGACTTACTCGTCTAGCAACTCCTCCACCCGCCGCAGCGCTTCACGGACGTTCTCCTCGGAGGTGGCCTCCCGTGCCTCGGCCGGGGTCATCCAGCGCAACGGGGCGTCCGGGTTCTCCGGCCGTGCCGCGTCCGGTTCGGCCGTGGCCAGGACGAACCGGAGGTCCGCGTGTTCATGGGCGGGTTCACCGCCGCCCGCGGCGACCGGCACGATCACCACCTGGACGAGCCGCGCGAGGGACGGGTCCGGATACGGGACGAGGTCCCCGAGCCCGGTCTCCTCGCGGCCCTCCCGCGACACGACCTCCAGGGGGTCGCTCTCACCCGGATCGCCAT
This sequence comes from Streptomyces sp. NPDC051662, assembly GCF_040681655.1. Lineage (NCBI taxonomy): Bacteria > Bacillati > Actinomycetota > Actinomycetes > Kitasatosporales > Streptomycetaceae > Streptomyces > Streptomyces sp. NPDC051662. The sequence goes on along the minus strand of NZ_JBFAZD010000007.1, from coordinate 140,134 downwards.
GGCCCCCGACCTGGAGCCATGAGCCCTGGCGCGAGTGCCAGCGCATCAGGACCCGTCCGCTCGGGGGGTGCACGATCAGTGCGGACGCCGTCACATGCAGCGGAATCGAACGCAGCCAGGGATCGTCCGCGCTCTCCGCGAGCGCGCGCACGCGGGCCGCGTCGGCGGCCTCCCGGGGATCCCGTGTCCGGTACTGGGACAACAGATCGACGATCGGTCGGCCGACAGCCCGCATCGCGTTCTCCATACCCGTCAACTCGTCAACTCCTGGAATCGGCCTCAACCGGTCCGGCCGAAGGTGCCGATGAACGGCTCGGCCCGGGCCGGCCGGGCGCGTTGATGCCCACGTGGCCCTCGCGCGCCACGCCGACCAGGACGTTACGGATCACGGCGGCCGATGTCCTCCGGGTTTTCCGCGCTCAGGGCTTGCGGCCCACCCCGACGGAAGTGATGTGTGCCGCCCAGCCAGGCGTCGTACACCCGTGCGGGGTGGGCCACGCCCGAGTGGAACTCCGGCGGTCGCTCCGCGTCCATCGCGTCCATCTCGCGGTCCCGTCGTCCCGGCGTACGGCCGGATCTCGTAGCGGTCGCAGGTCAGGGGCCTTGTCCCAGGAGCCACGGGTTACGCACCCGGCAGCGCGGCGAACACCCTCCGGTGACGACCTGAGGTGACCGATCACATACGCTGCGCGACATGACCGGTACGGCGGGACACGGAAAGGGCGGGCGCGGATCGAGACCGTGCGCCGTGCTGCTCACCGTGCTGGCCGCGCTGCTCCATGTGCTGGGCTGTGCGCACGGTCCGGTCTCCGCCGCGCCGCTCCAGGGCGCGGCGACGCCCACGTCGGCGCTCTCGCCGCAGTACCTCGCCGTCGGCCACCCGCCCAGGCCGGTGGCCGGCTGTGCCGGTCGGGCCAGCCATGGGGCGGCCTCCTGCACCGACACGGATGAACCGAGCGTCCTGCCGCAGCGCCCGGACGCGTGGGCCGTATCCCTCGCCGTGGACGACGGTCCGGACGCGGCGGACACCGCCGTACGGAACCCGGTGGGCCCGCGCGCCCGTGCGGCACGCGAGGACGCGGGGAGTCACCGGGACACGGAACAGCGGCGGCGCGCGGCGCTGGGTGTGTGGCGGAACTGATGACGGCCCCGGGCCTCTGACCGCGCGCGGCTGCGCCCGCACGCAGGTCCTGTGGCTCTCCACGCTCTCTGACCGTTCCCCCTCACCACGGCCGGGACCGCGCCCACGCGCGGCCGGCCACTGGAGCTCTGCGCGATGGACCACTTCGATGTTTCACCCGCCCCCCAGCCGGCCCACAGCCCGGCCGCGCTGGTGGGCGACACCCCGACGCTCTGGATCGGCGCCCCGTTCACGGCCCCCGGCCGCGGCTTCTGGGCCAAGCTGGAAGGACACAACCCCGGCGGAATCAAGGACCGTACGGCCCTGTACATGGTGGCGCGCGCCCGGGAGCGCGGCGAACTGCCGCCCGGGGCACGGATCGTGGAATCCACCTCCGGCACGCTGGGCCTGGGGCTGGCACTGGCCGGGGTGGTCTTCGGCCATCCCGTCACCGTCGTCACCGATCCCGGGATGGAACCGCTGATGACCGGGCTGCTGACGGCGTACGGCGCGGACATCGAGCTGGTGCGGGCGCCGCATCCGGTGGGCGGCTGGCAGGAGGCCCGCAGGCGGCGGGTGACGGAGCTGCTCGCCGCGTATCCGGACTCCTGGTGCCCGGATCAGTACCACAACCCCGACAATGTGGCCGCGTACCGTCCGCTCGCCCAGGAGCTGGTGTCCCAACTGGGCCGGATCGACACACTCGTGGCCAGTGTCGGCACCGGCGGGCACTCCGCCGGGATCGGTACGGTGCTGCGCCGGCACTTCCCCGCCCTGCGTGTGGTGGGTGTCGACACCACCGGCTCGACCATCTTCGGCCAGCCGGCGGCGCCCCGGCTGATGCGCGGTCTGGGCAGCAGCATCCACCCGCGCAATGTCGCGTACGGCCTCTTCGACGAGGTGCACTGGGTGGCCGCCCCGGAGGCGGTCTGGGCCGCGCGTTCGCTGGCGCGGGCGCGGTACGCGACGGGCGGCTGGAGCGTCGGGGCGGTCGCCCTGGTCGCGCGCTGGCTGGCCGCCGTACGGCCGCCGGGGGAACGGATCGTGGCGGTTTTCCCGGACGGTCCGCAGCGCTATGTCGGGACCGTCTTCGACGACACGTACTGCCGTGAGCATGGACTGCTCGGCCACCGGCCCGCCGACCATCCCCAGGAGATCGCGCATCCCGGCGAACACGCCGTCACCCGGTGGACGCGCTGCACCACGGTGGTGGATCCACTCGCCACGACGGGTCCGGAGGCGGGCGGCGGCCTGGCGGGGGTGGCCAGGTGAAGGGCTCCGTGACAGCCGGAGGCCGAGGGGCCGGTGCCATGGGTACCTGGGCCGCGGCCCGGTCCTTTCCGCCCGCGGCACGCCTGTTGATGGTGAACCAGTTCGCCATCAATCTCGCCTTCTACATGCTCATGCCCTATCTCGCGGCGCATCTGGCCGGTGGGCTCGGGCTGGCCGCCTGGGCGGTCGGGCTGGTGCTCGGCGTACGTACGCTCTCGCAACAGGGGATGTTCCTCATCGGCGGTGCCCTCGCCGACCGGTTCGGCTACAAGACGCCGATCATGACCGGCTGTCTGCTGCGCACGGGCGGTTTCGCGCTGCTGGGGTGGGTGGACCAACTGCCCGCGCTGATCGTGGCCTCGGCGGCGACCGGGTTCGCGGGCGCGCTGTTCAATCCGGCGGTACGCGCCTATCTGGCGGCCGAGGCGGGCGAGCGGCGGGTCGAGGCCTTCGCGGTCTTCAACGTCTTCTACCAGGCCGGGATGTTGCTGGGGCCGCCGGTGGGTCTCGTCCTGCTCGCCGCCGACTTCCGGCTGGTGTGCGTGGTCGCGGCGGTGATCTTCGCGGCGCTGACCGTCCTCCAGTGGCGCGCACTGCCCGCCCGGGGCGGCGGGGAGGAGGCGGCCGGACGGCCCGCGGGGGTGGCCGCGCAGTGGCGCACGGTGCTGGCCAACCGGCCGTTCCTGCTGTTCTCGCTGGCCATGATCGGCTCGTATGTGCTGACCTTCCAGGTCTATCTGGCCCTGCCGCTGGCCGCCGCCGACGCGCTGGGACCGGCGGCTGAGAAGGCCACGGGCGCGCTCTTCGTGATCTCGGCCGCCGTGGCGGTGGTGGGGCAGACCCGGCTGACGCGCTGGGCCACGCGCCGCTGGAGTCCGCGGGGAGCGCTGGTGCGGGGGCTGACAGTCATGGGGCTGGCGTTCATCCCGCCGGCCCTGGTCCCCGCCGATGACGGGCGTACGGCACGGCTGTGGATGCTCGCCGCGCTGGTGGCGGCGGTCGTCGCGCTGGCCGTGGGGAGCGCGGTGGTCTATCCGTTCGAGATGGACACCGTCGTCGCGCTGTCGGGCGACCGGCTGGTCGCCACGCACTACGGCTTCTACAACACCGTCTCCGGGCTGGGCATCACGCTCGGCAATCTGGGCACGGGCGCGCTGTGGGATGTGGCACAGCGCCACGACGCCCGCTGGCTGCCCTGGGCGGTGCTGGCCGGTACGGGCCTGGCCTGCGCCGGAGCGGTGTTCGCGCTCGCGCGCGGCGGCCGGCTGACCGCCCCGGCGGCCCGGTCCGTACCGGCCTGAGTTCCGTTTCGAGCGCCGTCCGCCCGGTGGCGGTCCCGCACCGGGACATACCATCGGTTGCCGAAATGGACATATCTTGGTGGGGATTCGCCGCGCTGGCCGCGGCGGCGGCGCTCGTCGGCTTCTCGAAGACCGCGGTGAGCGGCGCGAATACGGTGAGTCTGGCCGTATTCGCCGCCGTGCTGCCCGCGCGTGAGTCGACGGGCGTACTGCTGCCGATACTGATAGTCGGTGATGTGGTGGCGGTGCTCACCTACCGGCGCCATGCCCACTGGCCGACCCTGTGGCGGCTGTTTCCCGCGGTCGCCGCGGGGGTGGTGGCGGGCACGGTCTTCCTGCTCTGGGCCGATGACGCGGCTGTCCGCACCTCGATCGGCGCGATTCTGCTGCTGATGGCGGGCGTCACGATCTGGCGGCGACGCGGCGGCGCGGACAGCGCGAAGGAGAAGACCACGGCGGAAGGACCGGAGGGAGCAGAGCGGGCGGCGGGAGCAGAGAAGGCGGAAGCGACGGGAGTGGTCGCCGGGGAAGGCGGCTCGGGGGGGTCGTCCGCCGGCCGCGTCAAGGCACGTTCGTACGGTGTGCTCGGCGGATTCACCACCATGGTCGCCAACGCCGGCGGCCCCGTGATGTCGCTCTATCTGCTCTCCGCCGGTTTCCGGAAGCTCGGCTTCCTGGGCACGTCCGCGTGGTTCTTCCTGATCGTCAATACCTCCAAGCTGCCCTTCAGTGTGGGACTGGGACTGGTGGACGGCCCGTCCCTGCTGCTGGACGCCGCCCTGGTGCTCTTCGTCTTCCCCGGCGCGCTCATCGGCAAGGCGTGTGTGGACCGGATCGACCAACGGCTCTTCGAACGGCTGGTGATCGGGGCGACCGTCCTCGGCGGTCTTCAGCTTCTGCTGCGCTGAACCCGTTCCGGAATCCGGCGCCTCTCCACCGCGACGCCGTTCCGATATGCGTGGTTTACGGTGCCTTCATGGACGCGGATCACGAAGGTCACCCACGCTCCGGCGGTGCGCACGGCAGACATCGGACCCTGGGGGAACGCTGGTCCGCCTTCACCGCCTCACCCTTCCTCCCCGCGATCGTCCTCACCTTCATCCTCGCCGCTGCCGCCGGGCTCTTCGCGGGTTCCTACACGTACAACATGGCGAATCCGACGCCCCACCGGATCCCCGCCGCCGCGGTGGGGCCCACCGGCACGGCGAACGCCACCGCCTTCGTGAAGGGCATGGAGAAGGCCCTCAACGGATCACTCGAACTGCGTCGCTTTCCGAGCGACGCGGCGGCGCGGCGCGGAGTGGAGGAACAGGAGGTCTTCGCGATTCTGACGTTCCATACGGACCGCGTGGATTTCGCGGTGGCCGGCGCGGCCGGGGCATCCGTGGCGCAGCTGCTCACGGAGACCGCCCTGCCCGTGGCCGAGGCCGTCGGGATCCCCGTACGGATCAGCGATGTCAAGCCGCTCCAGAAGGGGGATCCGCGCGGGCTGGCGCTCTTCTACGTCTCGCTCGCCGCCGTGATCGTGGGGCTCGTCGGGGCGATTCAGCTGAACGTCCAGGCGAGCGAGTTGAATCCCGGGGAACGGATCGCCTTCACCCTCGCGTACTCACTGCTCGGCGCCTTCGCCATCGCCTCGGTGGTGGACTGGTGGCTCGGCGCGCTCCGTCTTCCGTTTGTGGAGTCCTGGCTGATCCTGGCGCTCACCATGTTCACGTCCGGGATGGTCTTCACCATGTTCAACACCCTCATGGGCCGGTGGGCGATGCTGCCGACCTGGGGGCTGTTGGTGCTGCTGGGCAACCCCTCCTCCGGCGGAGCCGTCTCCTGGCCGCTGCTGCCCTCCGTGCTGGGGCACATCGGACGGTGGCTGCCACCGGGCGCCTCGATCAACGCCAACCACACGGCGGTGTACTTCGGCGGAGCCCAGCATGTCTTCCCCTTCGCCGTGCTGGCGGGCTGGGCGTTCGTGTCCATCGCCGTGTTCTGGATCTGGCGCCGCCGGCACCCCGGCGGCCGGGAGCACACACCGGCGCACGCCGGCGCGGACCCGGGCTCGGGAGCGGGCTCGGGAGCGGGCTCGGGAGCGGGGGCCGGCGCGATGTGAGCATCCCCTCGGGAGGCTCGTACCCTGAGCGCCATGAACGCAGGGGGTCCCGAACGACGGGTGATCGACGGACGGTTCGAGCTGCTCGACCGGCTCGGCAGTGGCGGCATGGGCATGGTGTGGCGCGCCCGTGATCTGGCGCTCCACCGTGAGGTGGCGCTCAAGGAGGTACGACCCCCCGATCCGGCCATGCTGGCGGCCGATCCGGCCGCCGCCAGGACGCTCCGTGAGCGGGTGCTGCGGGAGGCACGCGCGCTGGCCAGGATCGACCATCCGAATGTGGTCACGATCCATCACATCGTGGACGCCGCCGAGGTGGCCCATCCCTGGATCGTCATGGAGCTGGTGCCGGGAGCGTCGCTTCAGGACCGGCTCGCGCGCGGGCCGTTGCCGCCCGGCGAGACCGCCGGGATCGGACGCGGCGTGCTGGCGGCGCTGCGCGCGGCGCACGCGGCCGGGATCCACCACCGGGATGTGAAGCCCGCCAATGTCCTGCTGCGCGCCGACGGGCGGCCGGTTCTCACGGACTTCGGTATCGCGGCGCTGCGCGAGTCCAGCGGGCTGACGGCCACCGGTGAACTCATCGGCTCCCCCGACTACATCGCCCCCGAGCGCATTCGCGGTGACGAGGGCGACCCGGCCTCCGATCTGTGGTCGCTCGGCATGCTGATGTATGTCGCGGTCGAGGGCCGTCATCCCTTGCGGCGGGCCACCACGCTCGCCACCTTGGCGGCGGTGCTCGACGAGGAGATTCCCCCGCCCGTGCGGGCCGGTCCGCTCGCGCCCGTACTGGTGGCGTTGTTGACCCGGGACACGGGCGCCCGGCCGGACGCGGCCGAGCTGGACCGTATGCTCGCCGGCGTCTCGGAGGAGCGTCCCCAGCGGCCCGAGGGGACGGGACAGCCGGAGCGAGGCGGTCGGCGGGGCGGTCTCGCGGCCGGACCGGTGGACTCCGTCACGCTCGCCTACGGGCCACCCGCGCCGCCGTCCTCGCCAAGCCCTCCGTCACCGTACGCACCACCGTCACCGTACGTACCGCCCGCACTCGTACCGGCCGCACTCGTACCGGCCGGAAGGAGACGCGTCGGCCGCGGGGTGTCGGTCGCCGCCGCCGTCGCCGGAGTGAGCCTCGCCGGTGTGCTCATCTGGACGTTGGTGCCGTGGCCCGGAGACTCCCGCGCCGATGGGGACTCCGCGGGCGGCGACCGGTCCGTGACCGGCGCCCCCGTACCCTCCACGCCGCTGCGGACCCCGACCGCGTCGGCGTCCCCGTCGACGTCTCCCGGGACGTCACCGGACTCCCTGCTCTCGCCGTCGGCCATCAGGAGCGTGATCGCCGGGCTGAAACCCGTGATGGGCGGTACGGACGTCAACCGGTTCGTGGTGTACGACGATTACGCCTCGGCCGAGGCTCCGCTCCCGGACGACAAGCGGCTCTACGACACGTTCCAGTACCGGGACGGCGAGGCCACCCGGCAGGGGGCGGGCGGCACTCTCACCGCCGGCAAGCGAACGGTGGACCTCACCTCGTTCGACTGGGACGCGCTGCCCGGTCTGCTCCGTACCGCCGAGAAGGACCTCGGCGTCGACAAGCCGACAAACCGCTATGTGATCGTGGACCCCGCGTGGGTCTTCGCCGACGATCAGCCCGTCCTGCTGGTCTATGTGATGGACGACTACGGCGCCGCCTATCTGGCCGCGAGCAGATCCGGCAAGGTGCTGGACACCGTTCCTCGGGAGGGCGGCTGACATACCGTCGGGCGGGCGGCGCCGTTCCCACCCCGCCGGAGCCGCACAACCACCGGGGCCGTTCGCGTGTCATCTCGGGCAAGCGGCACAGCACGGCCGATGGTGGACGGACCGCCCGTCCGGCGCTGTGCCACTGACCACCGATCGACCGAAACGGGGAAACCAGCCATGCGTATCCGTATCCGTCCTGCCCTCGTCGCCCCGGCGGCTGCCGCCCTCACCGTGCTCCCGTTCGCCACCGGCGCCTCGGCCGCCGTCCCCGCGCCCGCCGGGGTCTTCGCGCCCGCGGCCCTCGGCACATGCCGCGAGAGCGCGGTCAAGGTGACCGCGACGGCCTCCGATGTCGTCAACCAGGTCCGTATCAGCGTCACCAACAAGAGTGGCCGTGCCTGTGCCGTGGACCGTATCCCGACCATCACTTTCGGGAACCTGGACGGAGCGGCCCAGCCCGTGCCGCCGGTGGAGAGCGCGCCGTACCGGCTCGCCGCCGGAGCCACCGCGTACGCCGTGGTGCGCACCATCGACCCGGCCGCCGACGAGTCCCGTACGGTCGCGTATCTGACCGTCGCGGGCGACCCCTCGCACAACGGCACACGATTCGACGCCACTTCCCTGGGATCGCCCGCGGGTATCCGCGTCTGGGAGCCGGTCACCACGCTCTGGGGGCCCACCCGCGGCGGGGAAGTGGCGCTGGGCCTGGCAGAGTAGGGGCACCGATCGGGGGCAGCAGGTAGTGACAGCAGAGAGTGACAAGAGTCGGGGCGAGGGTGGAGTGAGCGGTGTGGAGCCGGACAAGATCGATTCACAGACGGTGGCCGGAGCTCCTTGCTGGGTGACGCTGCTCTCCCGTGAACTGCCCGCCGCTCAGGACTTCTACGGCGATGTGCTGGGCTGGACCTATCGTCCGGCGGGGCTGGGGGACGACTTCTGTGTCGCCCTTTCCGACGGGATGCCGGTCGCGGGCATCGGCGCTCTGGCGGCGTCGCTCCAGGTCGCCGTCTCCTGGACGCCGTACTTCGCGGTGGCCGATGTGGACGAGGCCGCGGCCCGGATCAGGGAGCGCGGCGCGACCGTCGCGGTGGGTCCGCTGGCCTTCCACTCGGGCCGGGCGGCGCTGGCCACGGACCCGGACGGCGCGGCGTTCGGTATCTGGGAGGGCGCCGTGCGCTCCGACTGGACCGTGGGGCGCGGCAGCGCGCCGGCGTGGCTGGAGCTGCGCAGCCGAGACACCGACGACGCGGCCAGGTTCTACAGCCAGGTCCTCGGCTGGGCGCCGGAGACCGAGGGCGGGTTCACCCTCGTCCGCGAGCACGATCACGCGGTGCTGCGGCAGGACGGGCATGTGGTCGCCAAGATCCGCGGCGGGGCCGTACAGGCCACACCCGACCCGCGGATCCGGCCGCGCTGGCATGTGTACTTCCGGGTGCCGGAGGTGTCCGGTTCGGTGCGGGCGGCGCTCAAGGGCGGAGGCGTGCTGCTCTCGCCGCCGGACGCGTCGCGGGCCCCGGCCGAGGCGACGCTGCGCGACCCGGACGGCGCGCTGTTCACCGTGACGTCGGGCTGACGGGCGTCGAGGGCGTCCCCGGTCAGGCGGCGGGCCGGATCGGCGGAACGCCCTCGACCTCGAAGACGACCTCGTCCTCGTAACACCACCACCAGCCCTCACCCGGCTCGTACGAACGGATGAGCGGGTGTCCGGACGCGTGGTGATGCGCGGTCGCGTGCTTGTTCTTGGAGGAGTCGCAGCAGCCGATGTGGCCGCAGCTCTGGCACTCCCGCAGATGCACCCAGGTGTCGCCCATGGCCACGCACTCGGTGCAGCTGTCCAGGCTGTCCGGAGTCACCGGCTCCACATCCGCGAGATGACTGCAGATGAACCCGCCCACGCCCTCTCCGCTGTTCGTCATCACGCCGCCGCCCGTCCGACCGCACAGGTCACTCGCACAGCTTCACTCGCACAGGTCCATCGCACAGGTCACGTCGAGTCCGTCGTCCTTTTTCACCGTACGGCCGGTCCCTCGCCACCGCCAGCAGGAAGGGAACCGGGGCCGCGCCCGCGGCGTCTTGACAGCCGTCCGGCACGGGAGAAGCCTGGGCATTCGGTGCTCGCCGGGGGGCGAGCGGGGGGAAACGGGGCAGCAGGGTGAGTGACATACGTGCGCGTATTTCGGGGCGGGCCACGGCCGCGGGTGTGGTCCTGGCGCTGGCCGTACCACTGACCGCGTGCGGCTCGGGGGGTGACAGCGGCGGCCCGGAGTCCCCGGCGGCGGCCAGTCCCACGCCGAGCCCTACGCCGACCGTCGATCCCGCCGCGTACCGCGGCACGCTGGACAGCACGCTCGGCCCGCTCGACAAGGCCCTGCGCGCGGTCGACCGCGCGAGCGAGGGCCGGGCCCTGAATCAGGCGCTCGGTACGGCCGCGACCGCCGCCGCCACGGCCGCCGGCGGGCTGGAGACGGCTGGTACCCCCGAAGACGCCGAGACCGGGAACGCCGCTCTCGCCGCTTCGCTGCGCGATCTGAGCCGGAGCCTGGCGGAGGCGGGGGGCGGCGAGGGACGCTGCGCCCTCTCACCACGCGTCGAACTGGGCTCGGCCGACGGCCCCCGGCGCGTCAGCGAAGCGAGCACCACGCTCACCGGCCTCGGCTACCCCGTACGGCTGAAGCTGCCCCGCACCGAGCAGCCGAAGCACCGCCGGCTCGGCAACGGCGCCCTCGTGAAGGATGCCCGTTCGGGCGGGCTGGGGCGGCTGACCGTCAAGAACGGCACGGACTCCGACGCGGTGGTCTCCCTGACCCGTGGCAAGAGGACCGCCTTCACGGTGTACATACGCAAGGGCGCCAGTACGACGGTGCGCCGCGTCGGCGACGGCTCGTACACCGTGTACTTCACCTCGGGCTCGGACTGGAGCTCCGCGAAGAAGTCCTTCACGCGGGACTGCGCCTTCGAGAAGTTCGACGACACGGCGGACTTCAAGACGGTGGAGGTCAGCGGGGGTACGCAGTACACCGTGCTGACCTTCTCGCTGGCCAAGTCGATCGGTGGCAACGCCACCACCAGCGAGGTCCCCGAGAGCGAATTCCCGTCCTGAACCGCTCAGCCGCCCCGCACCGCGCGTTCAGCCGCTCAGCCGTCGCACAGCCCGGCGGGCGCCGTCCACACACGCAGTGTGGCGGCGAACTCCTCCGCCCGCGCCAGCCGGGTACGGAGATGCGCGATCCGTTCCGCGGTGGCCCGCTCGAATTCGCCCACGCGCGCCAGGAGCCCGTCCCGCTCGTCCGGGGCGGGCGGCTCCTCGGCGCCGAGCCGTTCGACGACGGCGAGCAGGGCACGCACCTCCTCCAACGAGAAGCCCAGCGGTTCCATCCGGCGGATGGCCATCAGCCGGGCCACATCGGAGTCGGTATAGAGGTGGAAACCGCCCTGTGAGCGGGCGGAGGGGGTGACGAGCCCGGTCTCCTCGTAGTGCCGGATGGTGCGCAGGGACAGTTCGGTACGCGCGGCCACTTCACTGATGCGCATGCGGTGTCTGGAGTCCACGTATTCGGCGTCCACATATCCGATCATGACAGTTTTATACCTTTTACCCCATTCCACAGCGGCCCGAGCCGCGCGCCCGCGAGGTCAGGGCTTGTAGACCTTCCCCGGCTCGGCGCGTCCCGGCGCCAGCAACTGGGGGACCGTGACGAACGTATAGCCGCGCTTCTTCAGCTCCTCGATGATCCCGGGTACGGCCGGCACGGTCCCGTCATAGATGTCGTGCAGCAGGATGATGCCGTCGCGGTCCGACTGGTCGAGAATGCGCTTCTTGATGAGCTCGGAGTCCGTCGTCGAGTAGTCCTTGGCGGTGGCGCTCCACATGATCTGCGCGAGACCGAGCTCGCGGCTCACCTTCGCGACGTCGTCGTTGGTACGGCCCTGCGGGGGACGCATCAGCGTGGGCTTGTGGCCGGTGATCTCCGCTATGGCGTCCTGCGTACGCGCCAGCTCCTCGCGTACGGAGTCGGGGTCCTTATCCGAAAGGATCTTGTGCGACCAAGTGTGGTTGGCCACCTCATGGCCCTCGGCCGCGATACGGCGTACGAGGTCGGGGTGTTTGACGACATGGTTCTTGCCGAGCAGGAAGAAGGTCGCGGGAACCTTCTCCTTCTTGAGGATGTCGAGCAGCCCGGGGGTGTGTTCGGAGGGTCCCGCGTCGAAGGTGAGGGCTATACAGCGCTCCTTCCCGCAGTCGACCGCACCGGACCCGGCCTTCGCCCCGTTCTTGGCGTCACCCCTGGCGTCGGCGGGCGAGGTGGCGTCGTACGCGGAGCAGCCGCTCAACGCGAGGACCAGCGAGGCGACCGCCGCCAGGGCGCCCACCGCTCGGGAACCAAGTGCCGAAGTGTTTTTTGGCATGACAAATCCCTCTACTGATGACGGAGTGGCTCACGAGGGAGCGGGCCGCAGTCGCGCAGCGCTGAGCCCGCACCGGGCCTGGATGGAAGCCGGCGCGCGGAACGGCGCGCCGGGTTACGTGGGTTCGGCCGCGGGCCCGGAGGGCCCGACGCGCCGGCTACGCCATGCGCGAGGCGCCGGACGCGCGACGTACGCGACGACGCGCGTCGCGGCACGCCGACCCGGACGGCGGGCAGGGCGAAGCAGGCATCGGTAACCCGGTCAGGGCACGGCCGAAGGACATAACCGCACTATACATAGCGCGTATACATGCAGTGCATAGCGGGGCGCCCTCTCTCGCTCCCGGATATTCCGTGAAGGTGCTCGCACCCGCACGACCTGCACCAACGCACCCCAACCCGGCATTCCGTTCGGAATTCAACATGATATGTACGGGCTCCCGTCATCCGGCCTTCATCCCAGCGATCGAACATCTGACCCGCTGGGCATCACAGGCATCGGCGAGGAGCGCACCATGGGCCACGGCCATCACCACCCGCACGACCACACGCACGACCACACGCACACAGAGGCCGACACCGGCCCCCTGCCTCCGGCGCTCGACGCCAACGTCCCGGACAGCGAGCTGTCGCCCAGCCAGCTGTCGCGCCGCTCGATGCTGCGCCGCGCCGGTCTGCTCGGCGCGGGCCTGGCGGGGGCGGGCGTGCTGGGCGGGGCCACCGCCGCCGCCGCGCACTCGGGCGGTTCGGGCGGCTCGTCCGACCGGGGCAAGAGCAATGGCTTCCTCTGGCTGGCGGGCGACCACCACATCCACACCCAGTACAGCAGCGACGGCAAGTACCGCGTCGTCGACCAGGTGCGCCAGGGCACGGCGCACGGTCTCGACTGGATGGTCATCACCGACCACGGCAGCGCCGCGCACGCCAAGATCGGTGTGGAGAAGGTCAACCCGGACATCAAGGAAGCCCGCGAGACCTACCAGGACCAGCTCGTCTTCCAGGGCCTGGAGTGGAACATCCCGGGCGCCGAGCACGCCACGGTCTTCGTCCACCCGGGCCGCAACGAGGTGGAGGTGCTGAAGAAGTTCGAGACCGACTACGACGGCAGCCTGCACCCCAGCTCCTCGAACGCCACCAATGAGGCGCTGGCCATCTCGGGGCTCCAGTTCCTCGCCGACCAGGTGCGCAGGCGCAAGGTCGACGACGCCGTGATGCTCGCCAACCACCCGGCCCGCAACGGCATCGACTCGCCTCACGAGATCCGCGGCTGGCGCGACGCCACCTCGGCCTCCCATCCCATCGCCATCGGCATGGAGGGCGCCCCCGGTCACCAGGCGGCCGGTCTGCCGAAGCCGGTCGGCAGTGGCGGTGGCCGCGGCTACTACGAGAACGCTCCCAACGCCAACTCCTTCGCCGCCTACCCGCCGGAGAGCTACCGCACCTGGGGCGGCTTCGACTGGATGACCTCCACGGTCGGCGGTCTCTGGGACAGCCTGCTGGCCGAGGGCAAGCCGTGGTGGATCACCGCGAACTCGGACTCGCACAGCGTGTACGCCGAGCCCTCCGTCATCGGGCCCAACGACGACTTCAACGCCAATGGCAAGCACTCCGACCCCGTCTACGGAAACGGCCTCGACCTCGGGAAGGGCGACTACTGGCCGGGCCACTACAGCCGTACGCACGTCGGCGCGGACCGGTTCTCGTACGCCGCGGTCATGGACGGTATGCGGGCCGGCCGGATCTGGGTCGACCACGGCGGTCTGATCAGCGGTCTGGACACCCGGCTCAAGGGCGGTGGCCGCTGGGCCACGCTCGGCGGCGCGCTGCACGTCAGGCGTGGTACGGACGTCGAGCTGTCGATCGAGATCGCGCTGGCCAACGGTGCCAACTGGGCACAGTTCATTCCGACGCTGGCCCGGGTCGATGTCATCCAGGGCCAGGTCACCGGCCACGTCCACGACAAGGACACCTTCACCGCGCCGACCGCCAAGGTCGCGAAGTCCTTCGAGATCAACCAGTCGAAGGGCACCGTCCACCTGACGTACAAGCTCGGCCGGGTCTCCGGACCGCTCTACGTCCGGCTGCGCGGCACGGACGGCAACCGCACCGCCGTCGGGCTGAACGGCGCGTCCGTCGACCCGGTGGGCCCGGCGATGGACGTGCTCGGCGACGCCGACCCGTGGAAGGACCTGTGGTTCTACTCCAACCCGATCTGGGTGCTTCCTGCCTGATCACCCGCCCCGGGAACAATCGGCGGGGGCCCGCCGTTGGACCCATTGAGGGTGTGGATGGAACTGAGTCCCCGGGCCCCACATAAGAATCGCCCATGGGGAAGATCGTTCGGCTGAAGCCCCATGGAGCCTATCGCCGCGAGGCGACCGCCATCCACACTCTCCCTTCGGCGACCCCGACCGGCATCCCCCGTCCGGTCGGGGTCTTCTGTCGGTCCGGGCACGACCACCTGGCGGAAGGGGACGGCGGCGGGGATGGCGAGCGAAGAAGAGGGGACGGGGCGGCCCGACGGCTTCGAGGCGGCCACGGGCGACGGCCCGCCGTGCGGTACGACGCCCCGGGCGCGGGCGGCCGAGGTCCGGGTCGCGTTCGAAGGACTGCTCCAGATCAGACGGCTGACGAACACCGGGACCGGTGATCCGGCGGCGGTCCCCGCGCAGTGGGAGCTGCGGCGGCCGGTGCGCGCCGTCGCGCTGGCGCTGGAGGCCGCCGGTCTGCCGGCGTCCGCGGTCGACGGCTCGGGACAGCGGGTCGCGACGGGGTATCGGGTAGGCGCGGCTGAGCCGCCCGCCGCCGTACGAGTGGAGTGGCTCGGCCCGCACGGCGGCGGAGCCGCCCAGGACGAGGAGCGGGCCCTGACCGAGTGCGCCGCCGTCCTGACGCGTCTGGGGTGGGAGGCCCTGCTCTACCGGGGGCCGCGGCGACGGCGCTTCCTGGAGGTCGAACCGGCCTCGTAAGCCGCCTCCCGCTCGCGGTCACCGCTCCGGGCCACATGGCGCACCCCGGGCACCCCAATATCGTGGGGGTGCCCGGGGTGCGCCCGGGAATACCTAGGGATAGCTGACGAGATTGGCCACATTGGTGGCCGAGTTCGACGGGCCTCCCCTGTCGTTGATGACATGCCGGATGGTGCCCGTACCGCCCAGCGACACCGTCACCATATTGCGGAAGCGCACATTGGCGTTGTTGGGCACTTCGAACGCGTGCTCCGCGGTGACGCTGTTGTTGACGTTGAAGAAGCAGTAACTTCCGAGCCCGTACGCCTGATGGCTGGTCACCGAGTCGGCCACCTTGTAGGCGGCGTATCCCTGTGTCGTGCCGTTCATCCAGGCCGCCTGGTTGGGCGGGTCGTACGGCATCTCGTTCTGGTAGAAGTACGTCTTGCCGCCGTTGCCGTTCCAGATCGTCTGATGCTTCTGGTAATGCTCGACGAACAGGCCGTACATCGTGACATCGGCGCCGTTCACGACCAGACCGGTGTCCGCCGTGTTGGTGTTCCACCCGACCCCGCTGCCGTGATCCGCGCGCCAGATCCACATATGGTCGCCGATCACATTCCGGCTGTTGACCACCAGACTGGTGGTCGCCTTGCCGACACCCGCGCCGCCGATACGGAAGAAGACATCGTGCAGCGAGGTGGGGTTGGCGGCGTGGTTCGCGTTCGAGCCGTCGGCGCCCACCTCCATCAGCCGCTGGGAGTTGACCGTGCCCGCGTCGATGAGCAGGCCGGCCACCTTGACGCCGTCCACATCCGCGACCGATACGGCGGTGATGCCGTTGTCCGGGATGAGGGTGGCGAGGCCGAGACCGAGGACGACGGTGTCGGGGCGGGTGATCCTCAGCGTCTGGTTGAGGTGGTAGACGCCGGGGGTGACGAGCAGGTTCTTGCCCGCCGCCAGCGCGGCGTTCATGTCCGCGGCCGTCGCGCCCGGCTTCGCGATGTAGAACTGGTCCAGCGGGAGCGACGTACCCGCCGGGGCACCGCCCGACCAGGTCGTCCCCTTCGAGTTGGCGCGCAGCGCGGGCACGAACACCTTGTAGGCGCCGGCCGAGTCGACGTACAGGAAGGGCTTCTCCCGCACCTGCGGGGTCTGGTCGACCGTGGTGTAGGGCGGGTTGGGGAAGCTGTTCGCGGGCGCGTTCTGGGCGCCGACGAACACCATGTTCCAGTTGGACCCCGTCCAGCTGCCCCATTCGGTGTTGCGGGACAGCCACTGCTGCTGTGAACCGGACCTGACCTGACCGTCGACCTTCGAGTCCGCCATGAATCCGCCGCTGGCCCAGCCGCCGTCGTCCAGGGCGAGATTGCCGCGGACATGCATCCGGCGGTACGGGGCGGCCTGTGAGACCGCCCAGCGGTCGGTGCCGGTGGTGGGGGTGACGGAGAGATTCTCGGCGCTGCGCCAGAAGTTCTGGGTGGCGTTCTGCGGCGGGAACCAGTCGGCCTCGACATGGACGGCGCCACGGATATTGACGTCGTCGGGCGAGAGGCCCAGACCGGCCACCTGCGTGTAGAAGCCGACGTTCACATCGGCGTCGTAGGTGCCCGGCTTGAACAGGAAGGCCGCGCGCTGGGCGCCGAACTGATTGGTCTCCTGCTGCTGGAAGGTCGCGTTCACCCGGTTCTGGATCGAGGAGGCCGACATCGACGGATCGAAGACGACGACGTTCGGACCGAGGTCCGGGGTGCCGGGCGGCGCCGGCGGATCGGCCGCCTGGACCCGGAAGGACTGGGCCGCCGAGCCGTTGCAGGTGTACTGCTGGAGCTGGACGCTGTCGGCGGTCGAGGCGCTCGGTACGTCGAGGCACTTGCCGCTGTTGCGGTTGACGAAGTGGTAGGCGCCGTCGGCCTCCGCCACCGGCAGCCACTGCTGGTTGTTGCCTCCGCCGTACGTCCAGAGCTGGATCGTGGCGGCGTCGGCGGCCGAGACATCGGTGACGTCCCAGACCTGGTTGTCGGCGTTGCGGTTGCCGGCTCTGACATATCCGGCGCCGGTCTCCGTGAGGGACCAGTTCTGCGCGAGGCTGCCGTTGCAGGCGTACTGCTGCACCGCGGTGCCGTTGCCGGTCGCCGCGGCGCGGGCGTCCACGCACTTGCCGTTGCCCTTGTTGCTGATGGTGGTCCAGCCGGTGGGCAGGGCCGCCGCCGCGGTGGTGCCCGCGGTACCGGTACCGCCCGCGGCGGCCTCCTGCTGGGGCAGACCGATCAGGGAGGCGCACAGGGCCACCACGGTCAGCAGCAGGGTGAGCGGGAGGGTCCGGCGGCGGGGCTGCCCGCCGCCGTACGGGTGTCGGTTCATGGAGGCTCCTCGCCCGGTCAGCCGGCGTACTGGGCGAAGACGCGGGTGAAGTCCCACGCCTGCTGGCTCACACCGGAGCAGGTGTCGGCTCCGCCGCCGGTGCAGGGCCGGTCGCGGTTGACCGACCAGAAGGTCAGCCGGGCCAGATGGTGCTGCTGCGCGTAGGCGAGGATGGTGCGGAAGTCCGCGACGGTCACCGTCTCGTTGTTGTCGGTGATGCCGTTCATCGACGAGATGCCGATGCTGCGGTACGTCTGGTCGTCGCTGTACCCGTACGCGTTCTTGACCGCGTTCTTGAGGCCTTCGGCGGCACGGGTGGTGAGCGTACCCATGTTCTGGCCGCCGCCGCCGAAGTTGAACGGCATGATCGTCCAGCTGTCGACGGTGAGTCCGGCGGCGGCGGCGCGGTTGATCAGACTGGTGTCAGGACCGTTCTGGCCGGTGCCGAAGGTGACATAGACCTTGATGCCGGGGTTGTTGGCCTTGATGGTCTTGAGGGCGTCCACGGTGCGCTGCTGGACGGTGGGGCTGTCGTACGCGGCGGCCTCGATGTCGATGTCGATCGCCTTGAGACCGTACGCGTTGATGACCTTCTGGTACGCCGCCGCCAGCTCACCGGCGCTGGAGCAGGAGCTCTCCAGCTTGTTGCCGCTCCAGCCGCCGAAGGACGGGATGACATCGCCGCCCGCGCCACGCACGGTGTTGATGGTCTGCTGGTCCACGCCACCGGTCAGCGGCCGTCCGCCGTCCCACTGCGGGTTGCAGTAGCCGTTGCTGAGCACGAACGCCAGGGTGAACCACTTCACGCCGGTCGCGTTCATGACGGTGGTCGGGTTCGGCGGGCTGCCCCAGCCGTTGTAGATATACGGCGCGACCGCCATGGGTCCGCTGGGGGCGGGGTTGCCGCCACCGCCCGAGGGCGCGGTCCACTTCTGGTTGGCCGCTCCGGTACAGGTCCAGATCTGCAGCCGGGTGCCGTTGGCCGAGCTGTTGCCGGTCGCGTCCAGGCACTTGTCGGCCTGGGTGTTCACGATGTCGCGGGCCGCGGAGACGGTCCACTTCTGGTTGGCGGTTCCCGTGCAGTCCCACAGCTGGAGCTGCGCGCCGTTCGCGGTGCTGTTGTCCTTGACGTCCAGGCACTTGCCGAGGGCCCGGATCGAGCCGTCGGAGGCGACGTCCCACTGCTGGGCGGCCGAACCGTTGCAGTCGTAGAGCTGTACGGCCGTGCCATTGGCGGAGCTGCCCGCCGCCACGTCCGCACACTTGCCGCCCAGGCCCGTGATCGTGCCGACGGCGGCGACCGCCGCGGTGGCGGGGGTGGGCGCGGTGATGAGCGACGCGCCGAGCGCGAGGGGCAGCGCGGCCAGCAGGACGAGGGATCTGAGGGGCTTGCGGAGCGTGCGTACCGTCATCATCCGCGGTTCACCGTCCACTTCTGGTTCGCGGCGCCCGAGCAGGTCCAGATCTGCAGCCGGGTGCCGTTGGCCGAGCTGTTGCCGGTCGCGTCGACGCATTTGTTCGCCTGGATGTTCACGATGTCGCGGGCGTCGGGGACGGCCCAGCGCTGATTGGCGCCGCCGGAGCAGTCCCACAGCTGGAGCTGCGCCCCGTCCGCCGTGCTGTTGTCCTTCACGTCCAGGCACTTGCCGAGCGCGCGGAGCGAGCCGTCGGCGGCGACGGTCCACTGCTGGGCGGCCGAACCGTTGCAGTCGTAGAGCTGTACGGGCGTGCCGTTGGCGGAGCTGGCGGAGGCCACGTCCACGCACTTGCCGCCGAGTCCGGTGATCGTGCCCGCGGTGCCGCCCGACCCGCCGTCGTTCGTGCTGACGCGCACGTAGTCGACGACGAGCTGGGACGGGAACGGCGTGCTGCCGTTGGGGTCACCGGGCCAGTAGCCGCCGACCGCGAGGTTCAGGATGATGAAGAAGGGCTTGTTGAACACCCAGGTACGGCCGCCGAGATCGGCGGGGGTACGCGTCTGGTAGACGTTGCCGTCGACGCTCCAGGTGATGCGGTTGGGCGACCAGTCGATGGCGAAGGTGTGGAAGGCGTCGGCGAACGCCTGGCCGTTCGGCAGGGTGTAGCCGGCGCCGATACCGCCCGAGCCGGAGTAGCCGGGACCGTGCAGGGTGCCGTGGACGGTGCTGGGCTCGAAGCCGACGTTCTCCATGATGTCGATCTCACCGCTGTTGGGCCAGCCGACGTTGCCGATGTCGCTGCCGAGCATCCAGAACGCGGGCCACATGCCCTGGCCGCGCGGGACCTTCATACGGGCCTCGACCCGTCCGTAGGTCGAGGTGAACTTGCCGGACGTGTTGAGCCGCGCCGAGGTGTACTCGCACCGGCCGTACCAGCACTGGTAGTTGCCGGGGTTGTCCTTGCGCGCGGTGATGACCAGATTGCCCTGGCCGTCGAGCGCGGCGTTGTTGTTGCCCGCCGTGTAGTACTGCCGTTCGTGGTTGTTGACGTTGTCGCCGGTCTCGATCTGCCACTTCCCGCCGTCGACGGCCGAGCCGGCGGCGCCGTTGAAGTCGTCGGAGAACGTGACCGCCGCCGCCCCGACCGCGGCGGTCGGCCGCTCGGGGGCGGGCGCCGCGGCGGCCGGGACCGCGGCGGCCAGGCTGGAACAGCAGAGCAGGGCGAGCGCGTAGAGCGCCATTCGGCGTCCCATGGGGATTCGCACAGGTCATCACATCACTTCGAGTGGGGGGTCATGCGCATGACATCGCAACGCCGAGAAGCCTGGGGAGAGTCACCTCGGACGCTTATTTCAATACTTGATTTAAGGGAGGGTGCGAGGGGTCGTCAAGAAGCTGGTATGGACCAAAGTTGACCAGATTCATGTCCGCCTCACATCCATATGAACGCAGACCCCCCACAACCGGGCGGCACGCCACCGAACGGGAAGGAAACTTGACCTGCACATGACCGACACCGGGCGTTCACGCGAGGACACAAGCCCTGTGGAAAGCTCCGGCTGAACCGTTACTTCACGACCATGCGCCGCACGGCCCCCCACCCTGTGGCCGTGCGTCGCGGTGGTCCCGCCGGAGAGGACAGCTCCCCCATGTCCCGTCGTCAACGTCCCACCCGACGCACGCTGTTGGCTCTCTGCGCCGCCACCGCGGTGCTCGCCACCACCGCGGCCGCCGCACCCGCCGTCGCCGCCCCGGAGGCCGCGCCGGCCGGCACGGTCACCGTCACGGCCACCGCCGCG
This sequence comes from Streptomyces sp. NPDC051662, assembly GCF_040681655.1. Taxonomy (NCBI): domain Bacteria; kingdom Bacillati; phylum Actinomycetota; class Actinomycetes; order Kitasatosporales; family Streptomycetaceae; genus Streptomyces; species Streptomyces sp. NPDC051662. The sequence continues at coordinate 119,659 of NZ_JBFAZD010000007.1, read as the reverse complement.
CTCGACGACACGTACTACCAGAGCGCCATCGGGAAGACCGGCACCGCGCTCAAGTCGTCGCTGCACTCGATCATCAGGAATCAGACGAAGATCACCTACGACCAGGTCTGGACGGCGCTCAAGTCCACGGACCAGGACCCCGCGAACTCGTCGAACGTGATCGAGCTGTACACCGGCAAGTCCATATCCAAGTCGAACAACGGCGGCAACACGGGCCAGTGGAACCGCGAGCACGTCTGGGCCAAGTCCCACGGCGACTTCGGCGAGGCGACCGGCCCCGGCACCGATGTCCACCATCTGCGCCCGGAGGACGTCCGCGTCAACTCCGTACGCGGGAACAAGGACTTCGACAACGGCGGCAGCGCGGTCTCCGGCGCCCCCGGCAACTACACGGACTCCGACTCCTTCGAGCCGCGCGACGCGGTGAAGGGCGATGTCGCCCGGATGATCCTGTACATGGCCGTACGGTACGAGGGCAATGACTCATGGCCCAACCTCGAACCCAATGAGCGGGTCAACAACGGATCAAGCCCCGCGATGGGCAAGCTGTCCGTACTCAAGCAGTGGAACGACGAGGACCCGCCGGACGCCTTCGAGCAGCGCCGCAACCAGGTCATCTACGACCAGGTCCAGCACAACCGCAACCCGTTCATCGACCACCCGGAATGGGTGGAGGCCATCTGGTGATCGCGCGGGCCGTCAGGTGATCACGGCGCGGCCTGCCCGCGCCTGATCGCCCGCGGTGCCAGACTGTGCCGCGTTAACTCCAAGCGCCCCCAGCGGGGAATGCTGGCCGAGCCCCCGGGACACGCTTCGCCCGGGGGCTTCGGCTTGCCCCGGCACCTGTCCCGGCGCGCGGCCCGCCCGCCCGGCCGAGCCAGGCCCGGCCCCGGGGTCACCGTCGCCACCCCGCCCGGACCACCTCCTGGACAGCTGTCTATGATTCATGGACATCTGTCCAGCAGTGCCGATCCACAGGAGATCCCGATCATGCAGACCGCCGCGAACGTCCTGGTCGGCCTGGTGGCCTTGTTCCACGTGTATGTGATGGTGCTGGAGATGTTCCTGTGGGAGCGGAAGCCGGGCCGTGAACTCTCCGGATTCGACGCCGACATGGCCCGCGCGACCGCTCCCCTCGCCGCCAACCAGGGGCTCTACAACGGCTTTCTGGCCGCCGGGCTGATATGGGGGCTGATCGCCGCCGACCCGACGGGCCACCGCGTCCAGATCTTCTTCCTGATCTGCGTGGTCGTGGCCGGTGTGTACGGCGGAGCCACCGCGAACAGGCGCATCCTGTCCGTACAGGCGCTGCCCGGCGCGGTCACCCTGGCCGCGGTACTGGCGGCGGGATGAGCGGCCCGATGAGCGGCGTACCGGCGGAACCGCCCGCGAGCGGACCGGCGGGCGATCCCCGTACGGCCAGGACCCGGGCCCGGCTGCGGCGGGCTCTGCTCGACGCCTGCGCGGAGCGCCCGTTGGAGGAGGTCGGGGTCGCCGCTCTGGTGCGCCGTGCCGGGATGGGCAGGGCCACGTTCTATCTGCACTACCCGGACCTCCGGACGCTGGCGGTCGACGCCTGTGCCGAAGTGGTGCGGGACGCGGTGGACGCCCTGCACGCCTGGCGCGGCGCCCCCGATCCACGTGTCCCACCACCCGCGCTGACCTCTTTCTTCACCGGTCTCGCCCCGCATACCGCGCTCTACCGGACGCTGCTGCGTCCGGGAGGGAGCGGTCCGCTCGGCGAGCTGCTCCACCGCGAGCTGCGGGAGCGCAGCCGCGTCGAGCGGACCCTCGCCGGGGCGCCCGCCCCCGAGCTGATCGCCTCGGCGGTGGCCGCCGCCTTCGCCGGGGTACTGGCGGACTGGCTGCACGGACTGATCGAGGACACGCCGGAGGGCATCGCGGCCCGGATCTGGCGGCTGCTGGTGGCGCTCCACCGGATGCCGGTCACCTGAGGCAGCGCCGCTCACCCGAGTCACGCCGCTCACCGGAGTCACGCCGGTCACCGGAGGCGCCGACTGAGGCGTACGGCACGGGACGGGACCGGTCCGCCCGGGTGCATGAATGCGGGACGCCCAGCCTGCGGCATATGCCAACGGCACCATCACTCCGAGTGTTGCCAAACGCCTTACGCGCCCGGGGCGCCTGTGCGACAGTCGTAGCGGTCCCCCCACCGACAGGCCGTGCCGCCCCGTATCGGAGTACGAGATGCCGTCCCCTCTGTTCGCGGACCGCCCCGTCCCGCGGCCCGCCGAGCCCGGAACGATGGACGCGCTCATCAGCAGGACCCGTCGGCTGCGCGGTGACGTGGACGCCGTACGCCGGGACACCGAGGTCGACGACGGCAACACGCTCCGGCGCTGGCAGCGCGCGCTCTACGACCTGGCGGTATGTCAACTCGACCAGCTGGGCTCCCACTTGGACCAGCTCAAGGCGGGCAGGCCGGACCCGGAGGGGCCGCTCGACCGCCCCGCACAGGACACCTCTCCCGGCTACGACCGCTCCGGACCCCGGCTCGGCCGGGTGGGCAGCGGGGAGTGGAACCTCCTGACGGACGAGGTCGGCTGGTCGGACGAACTGTTCCGGATCCTCGGACGCGACCCGGAGAGCGGACCGCTGACACTCGACGAACTACCGTCCCTGGTGCACCCAGACGACCAGATCCTGCTCACCGCGATGGTGACGGACTGTCTGATCGACGGAAAGCCCATGGACGGCGAGTTCCGGGTCGTCAGGGCGGACGGCCAGGTCCGTACGCTGCACATGATGGGCGAGCCCATCCTCGACACCGACGGCTGTACCGCCTCCATGTGGGCGGTGATGCGTGATATCAGCGCGCTGCGCCACAGCGAGCGGACCGTACGCGACTCCCATGACACCCTGCGGCGGGAACACCATCTCGCACAGACCGAACACCGGCTGGTGGCCGAGTTGCACGAGGCGGTGCTCCCCGCGTGGCACGGCTCGTCGTATCCGCCGAGGAGCGGGCCCGACACGCTGGACCTGGCGGCCCGCCGGCTCCCCGGCACGGCGCATCCCCCGACCGGTGGTCAGTGGTTCGACGCCCTTGAACTGCCCTGCGGGGAATCGCTGTTGACCACCGGTGAGCTGACCGTCCGCGGGGTGGCCGGCGCCTCCTCGATGGCGATGCTGCTGGGGGCGCTGCGCGGCATGGCCGTGGCGGGCATCGCGCCCGGGGCCCTGCTCGGCCATCTGAACCAGCTGCTGGAGACCTCGCGACAGCCCGCGCTCGGCAGTGCGCTCTGCTCCCGCTACGCCCCGGAGACCGGCACCTTCTCCTGGGCGCAGGCGGGCCACCCCGCCCCGCTGCTGTTCCGCGACGGGACGGGGCACGCGTTGACGCCGCCGGACGGCGTCCTGCTCGGAGCGACCTCGGGAGCCGCGTACGAGCAGGCCGAAGTCCAGCTTCGGCCCGGGGATCTGCTGGTGCTGCACACCGAAGGGCTGACCCGGGACCACATCGTCGGGCTGGCGCCCAGGATCGCCGGAAGCGGCTCGGCGCGAGAGTGTGCTCAGCTGATCGTCGAGGAGTCCGACAGCGCCGAACGCATGGACGCCGCCTGTCTGATGGTCATCAGGATCCCCGGCTGACAGACCCGGTCTCCGGGCAGGGCGGGACGTTGAGGACACGCCCTAGACATCGGTCTTCCCCGTCCGCCTCACCGGCCCCTTCGGCATGGCGGTCTTCAACTCCTCGCGCAGATCGTCGATCTTCTCGTACCCCGCGTACTGGCCGGTGAGCCGGTACATCTCCCGCAGCCGGTCCCAGGTGCGGTGCGAGGAGGTCTCCCCCATCGACACCAGCGCCAGCCGCGCGTAACGGTCGGCCTGTTCGGGGTCGTCCGCGATGAAGCAGGCGGACGCCAGCGAGATGTAGTCGAAGATCTTGGAACGCTGCCGGCCGTTGCCGCGCAGCTCCAGCGCCCGCTTGGCGTGCCGCTGCGCGGTGATCGCCGCCTCGGGCTCATGGTCGGCGAGGGTACGGAAGGCCAGGGCCTCCATCCCGTGGAGATCGGCCTCGTCGAACATCTGCATCCAGCAGGGCGACGGGACATCCCGCTCGTCCGCGACGAAGAGTTCCTCCGCCTCGCCCAGAGTGCGGCGCATGGCCTGGCCGCGGCCCATGGACGCGTGCGCCCATGCCTCGATGGTGCGCAACATGGCGCGGGTACGGGGCAGGGCCTCCTCGCCCGAGCCCGAGTCCGCGAGCTTCATCAGATCGAGTGCCTCGTCGGGCCTGCCGAGGTGGACCATCTGACGAGCGGCCCTGGACAGTGCCTCGCCCGCGCGGGGGCGGTCGCCGCCCTCGCGGGCCGCGTGGGTGGCGATGACGAAGTACTTCTGGGCCGTGGGTTCGAGACCGATGTCGTGGGACATCCAGCCGGCGAGTACGGAGAGGTTGGCGGCGACGCCCCAGAGGCGCCGCTGGAGATGGTCGGGGTGACGGTAGGCGAGCATGCCGCCCACCTCGTTGAGCTGGCCCACCACCGCCTTGCGCTGGAGACCGCCGCCACGGGCGGCGTCCCAGGCACGGAACACCTCGACGGAGCGCTCCAGGGCCTCGATCTCCTGCGACCCGATGGGGGCGGCCTCGTAACGGTCGAACCCGGCGGGTTCCGCGTTCAGGGGATCGTCGATCCGGGGGGCGTCGGACGAGAGTGCGGGGTCGGAGTGCAGCCAGTCATGCATGGCGCTGGTGAGTGCTGAGCCTGCGGTGAGCGCGGCACCCGCGCCCACCAAGCCGCGACGGTTGAGCATGAGGTCCATTCCCGTGAATTCGGTGAGGACCGCAGCCGTCCGGTCGGGCGCCCAGGGGAGGGCGTCGGGGTTGTCCGCGTTCCCGGCGTCCCGTCGTTTCCCCGCGCGCCCGCTCCGTACGAACCCGAGGTCCTCGATGGTCACGACACGACCGAGCCGCTCGGTGAACAGCGCTACCAGCACTCTCGGCACGGGATCGCGCGGGGTCTCCCCCATGTCGATCCAACGCCTGACCCGCGAGGTGTCGGTGGCCAGTTGGGGGTGGCCCATGGCCGCCGCCTGCCGGTTCACCAGTCTCGCGAGTTCGCCCTTGGACCAGCCGGCCAGGCCGAACAGATCCGACAGACGGGTGTTGGGTTCTCCGCTCACGTCAAGCCCCCAGGTTCTCGGCTGAGTTGACAGTAACCGCCTGTCAGACGCGTGGCGACTATTCGCCACGGTTCGCCAGGCTTCGCCAGCTCGTATGCCAGGGGGTCGACGGTGTGGGGTAGGAACGCGCCATCCCGGCCCGGCAGCCGGACGTACTCCCCAGGGTGCCAAGGCTGCCGGCCGGGAGGCGCGAGTAATTCGTCGGCGCACGAAGGGATCTGTATCGCCCATGTACACAGCATCGTCCTCCGTGTCCGCCCCGCCCCGGTCGCAGCGTACGGTCACTCCCGGCAGCGGACCGTATCTGGACCCCACACACGCGGGGCGGCCGCGGCTCAGGGCGGGGACGGTCACCCAACCGCTCAGCGGGAGAATCGACGTGTCCGGCCCCCAGGGCGCGCAGCTGCGTATGGCGATCACGGCGGTGCACCGGGTCTGCCCGGAGTTCAACCCGGTGCAGGTGCTGCGGCGCAGCGGGCGTTCCGTTCTGCTCGTCGGAACCACCGGGCGGGCCAACGCGGTCGCCAAGTGTCTGCTGGACCACTCTCCGGTCTGGACCGAACGGTTCAGGCACGAAATAGCTGCTTATCGCTCCTTCGTCCGACACCGGCCGCCGGTCCGGGTCCCCCGGCTGATCGCCGCGGACCCGGAGAACTGTGCGCTGGTGATCGAGCGGATGCCGGGGCGGGCCGCCGCGCTGACGCGCCATCCGGTGGAGGCGCCGCCGCGCGCCGATCTGCGGGCCGCGCTCGGCGCGATCACCAGGCTGAACACCTGGCGGCCCTCGGCCGGTCTGTTCGACAAGCCGCTCGACTACGCGTCGCGGATCGCCCGCTACCACGAGCTGGGGCTGTTCACCGACCGGGACCTGGGCGATCTGCAGAAGCTGCTGCACGGGCTGGCCGGCGCCCGACAGGGCATGGAGTTCTGTCACGGTGACGCCCTGCTCTCCAACGTCCTGCTGTCTCCGGCGGGTCCTGTGCTCGTCGACTGGGAGCACGCGGGCTGGTATCTGCCTGGCTACGATCTGGCGACGCTGTGGGCGGTGCTCGGGGACGCCCCGCTGGCGCGCCGCAAGATCAGTCAGCTCGCTCAGGCCAGTGGGCCGGTGGCGCGGGACGCGTTCCTGGTCAATCTGATGCTCGTGCTGACCCGGGAGATCCGGATGTACGAGACGGCCGTGCAGCGCGCGCTGCGTGAGACGCCGTCGCCCGGTACCGGTCCGTCCCCCCATCCGTCGCCGTCCGGGCAGCAGAGCGGTCTGACGCCGGCCGAGGAACAGCGGCTGCTGCTGCGGCGGCTGCACGACGACTGCGCGATGGCCCGGCGGGCCGTACGCGCGGCGGTCGGGACTCGCTGATCCGGCCGTACCGTACCGAGCGAGTACGAAGAGCGCCGCGCGCCTCGTGGGCACCCACGGGGCGCGCGGCGCGTCCTGCGTAACGGCCGTGCCCGGCCGCTCCCGGCCGCGCTTGGCGCGCTTGGCCGCGCTGGGATCCTCCCGGCCGATCGGGCCGCCCCACACGGCAGATGTCTGATCATTGGTCCATTCCACTGACGCGCCGCAGGCCCGGACACCACCGCCGCGAAACTCCGTCATACCCACGCTGACGTGCGAAATCCGCTCCGTGCCCGATGATTGACGGATCGTCCGGAAGCCGATACCCCTGTATTCCCAGTCGGCCCGGCAGGCCCCTTCACGCACCACCCGTCACTGGAGGCTGCATTGCAAGGATCTGTCCCCCCACGACCGAGATTCCCGCGTGCTCGCGCGCTGCGAGCGGGGGGTGTCGTGGCGTCCGCCGCGCTGCTGCTGCCGCTGGTCTCCGCCGCTCCGTCCGCCACGGCGGAGCAGCCGGGATCCGGCGCGCTGCAACGTGAGTTCGCCGCCGCGGCCGCGCGGTACCAGGTGCCGCAGAGCGTGCTGCTCGGAGTCTCGTATCTCCAGTCCCGCTGGGACACGCACAGCGGCGCTCCCAGCGTCACCGGCGGCTACGGCCCGATGCATCTGACCGACGCCAAGGCCGCGCTCGCCGACGCGCCGCACCACTCGGAGGGCACGGAGGATCCGCGCGGGGACTCCTCGCGCGCGGTGAAGACCGTCACCGGCACGGCGCTGCCCAAGACCTCCGAACTGCCCGCCCGGCTGCGCACCCTGGAGCGCGCCGCCGAGCTGACCGGGCTGCCCGCCGAGGAGCTGCGGCGTAGCCCCGCCGCCAATGTCCGGGGTGGCGCGGCGCTGCTGGCCGCGGCCCAGCGGGCGCTGGGAGCGCCGCTGAGCGGTGATCCGGCCGACTGGTACGCGGCGGTGGCCCGGTTCTCGGGGGCGGACGACTCCGCGACCGCCACGACCTACGCCAACGATGTGTACGACGTGATCAGGAACGGCGAGCGTCGTACGACGGACAGCGGCCAGCGGGTGGCGCTGCGCGCGGCCCCCCGGGTCTCCCCCGACACCGCGCGGACCGCGCGGCTCGGTCTGCGGAAGGCCGACGCGGGGCGGGCCGAGTGTCCCGGTAAGGTCGCCTGCGAGTGGATCCCGGCGCCGTACGCGGAGTTCGGCGAGGACGACTACGGCAACCACGACAAGGCCGACCGGCCGAAGTCCCAGTCGGTCGACTACATCATCATCCATGACACAGAGGGCTCCTGGGACACCACGATCAAGCTGATCAAGGACCCGAAGTATGTGTCGTGGAACTACACGTTGCGCTCGTCCGACGGGCATGTCGCCCAGCACGTGGCGACCAAGGATGTCGGCTGGCACGCCGGCAACTGGTACATCAACTCCAAGTCGGTGGGTCTGGAGCACGAGGGTTTCCTCACCGCGCCGGACGCCTGGTACACGGAGGCGATGTACCGCACCTCCGCGCGGCTGGTCGGCTATCTGGCGAGGAAGTACGACATCCCGCTGGACCGTCAGCACATCCTGGGTCACGACAATGTGCCCGGCACGACCACCGCGCTGATCCCCGGGATGCACACCGACCCGGGCCCCTACTGGGACTGGGCGCACTACTTCCAGCTGCTCGGCAAGCCGTTCAAGGCGACCGCGGGGCCGGCCGCGTCCGTGGTCACGATCCGTCCGGACTACGCGTCCAACCAGCCCTCGTACACCGGCTGTGAGAAGGCGGGCCAGGCCTGCGCCCCGCACGGCTCGGGCGCCGTACGGCTGCACACGGCGCCGGCCGCGGACGCGCCGCTCGTGAAGGACATCGGGCTGCGGCCCGGCGGTCAGGACTCCACGATCGACGTCAACGACCTGGGCGCCCGCGCCTCGACCGGCCAGCAGTACGCGGTCGCCGGGCGCGAGCGCGACTGGACGGCGATCTGGTACCTCGGGCAGAAGGCGTGGTTCCACAACCCGCGTACGAACCCGACCGCCGTGGGCGCCAAGGCGCCGGTGCTGACGCCGAGGGCCGGGCTGGCGGAGATCCCGGTGTACGGACGGGCCTATCCGGAGGCGGATGCCTACCCGGAGGGGGTTCCGGTCCAGACGGTCTCGGCGTTCCCCTACAAGCTGCTCGCCGGCCAGCGCTATGTGGTGGGCGCCGAGGCTCCGAGTGAGTACTACTTCGCGCCGACCTTCGACACCGCCGGACACCGGGTGGTACGGGGCAAGGACACCTACTACGAGATCCAGTTCGGGCACCGGGTCGCCTATGTGAAGGCGGCCGATGTGGAGGTGCGTCCGGCGCGCTGACCAACCGGCGGGGGGATGCCGGGCGTCACCGGCCGCGGGGGAGCCGGTGACGCCCGGCGCGTATCCGTCCGGGTGACGGAGGGCGGCGCGGCGCCCGCGGCGGTGGCGCGGCGTCAGCGGTGTGCGGGGCGCGGGGTGCGGTCAGTAGCGCAGGACAGCGGCGATCCGGTCGTGGGCGGCGAGCGCGTCGTCCGGGAGGAACACCACCTCGGCGCCGCCGTCCAGAGCGGCTTCGACGAGTTCGTCGACGATGTCCTCGCGTACGTCGGGGCCCGCGGCGGACTCGTCGTCGACCGGAATGAGATGGCCGTCGCTGACACGGACCGTACGGCGGTAGTGCTCTTCGAGCGCGACCAGATCGGCCCGCTTCTCGCGTACCGACTCCCAGACCTCGTCCAGTCCGGCGGCGAAGGTGCGCCGGCCCTTGGCATCGTCCAGCCGGGTCAGTACCTCGGCCATCTGCCGGCGCGCGTACTCCTCGACCACGGGCCCCAGTTCCCTCCGGAGGACGGGGGCCGGACCGTCCGTCAGACCGCCCTTGACCAGCCGTCCGACGGCCGTACGGGTGGCGTTGCCCGCCTCGTCCAGCAGGGCGAGCGCGGGGGCGAGCCCGACCAGATGGAGCGGCCGGGGCCGGCGCGCGAGCACCGCGCCCATGGCCTCGTCGACGGACCGCAGAAAGCGGCGGGTCTCCTCGTCGGTGAAGGTGCTCGGGGTGTCCCCGATCCGTTCCTCGCGTTCGACGTCCCAGGTCTCCTCCGGCGGCGTCATGGGGAATCCGTTCTCGCGGTGCTCGCGCAGGGACTCACCGGTTCCGCTCCAGAGCGTCGCGCGGTCGGCGGCGATCGCGAGCACCCAGTACGGCCGTGACTGCGCGGTGGCGGCCACGAGGTTCCGGGTCAGATAGGTGTCGGAGAGTACGACGCGCTCGGGCACCTCACGCGGCAGATACCAGACCCGGAACTCCCCGGAGTCGGCGAGCAGCAGCAGTCCGTCGAGCAGATGGCGCAGATCGACCTCGGCGACGGCCTTGTCGAGCTGTCCTTTGATGGCCGCGCGGGATCGCTTGTCCAGATCCGGTTCGGCCTCCAGCCGGCGTCCCGCCTCGGCGAGCAGATTGCGCAGCCGTACCGCGTCCTGCTCGTGGTGGTGCTCGCGGCGGTGGGTGGGCATCGTCAGGGACACGGCCGGATAGGGGCGCAGCGCTCGCAGTTCCCGTAGGACGTCGGGGTTCAGACCATTGCTGTCCATGCTGTCCCTTCGCTCGATGAAGGTCCGGCGGGCGGGCGGACAGGCGCCTGCCGGCCCCCCGTCGTGCATCCCATCTTGCGTGATTCCGCCCGGTTCCGCAGGAGGGGCGGTCCACTTGGCGCGAAGGGCCCCATCGGCCATGTGGCGGATGGGGCCCGGCCGCGGCGGTCCGAGTGGCCCGGGACCTACGGGGTGAACTCGTAGGTCCGTCCCGCGGTCGCCCGGAAAGTGCGCTCACCGCCCGGCAGCAGGGTGCTGCGCAGGGTCAGGTCCGTCGTACGGCTCGCGCGCAGCGTGATCCGGCTCGCCCTGCCGCCGCTCCAGCTGATGTCGAGGGTGGCGCCGCCGCGCGCCCGCAGCCCCGTCACCCGGCCGTTCGGCCAGGAGGCCGGCAGGGCGGGCAGGATCTCGATCGGGCCGTGCTGGCTCTGCACCAGCATCTCGGCCACGCCCGAGGTGGCGCCGAAGTTGCCGTCGATCTGGAAGGGCGGGTGGGTGTCCCAGAGGTTGGGCAGGGTGGAGGACTTGAGCTGCTCCGAGAGCATCTTGTGGGCGTGGTCGCCGTCCCGCAGCCGTGCCCAGAAGTTGATCTTCCATGCCTTGCTCCAGCCGGTCCCGCCGTCGCCGCGCGCGGTCAGCGAGACCTTGGCCGCCTCCGCCCAGGTGCTGCCCGCGACGATCTGCCGGCCCGGGTGGAGCCCGAAGAGATGCGAGACATGGCGGTGGTCGTCGGTCCGGCCGTCGACATCGGTCTTCCACTCCTGGAGCTGGCCCCAGGAGCCGATACGGAGCCCGGGGTCGAGGTCGCGCAGCGCGGTCTCCAGCCGGGTACGGAAATCGGGTGCGTCCCCCAGGGTCCTGGCGGCCTCCAGGGTGTTGGTGAACAGATCGTGCACGATCTGCTGGGACATCGCCGCGCCCGCCGTGAAGTCCCCGTGCTCCGGTGAGTAGCTGGGCGTGACGACGAGCTTGCCGTCGCGCGGGTCGGTGCGGAGATTGACGAGCCAGAACTCCGCGGCCTCCTTCATCACCGGGTAGGCGGTGGAGCGCAGATAGTCGGTGGAGCCGTTGAACCGGTAGTGGTCGTAGAGCTGCTGGGTGAGCCAGGCCGCGGCCTCCGGGAACCAGAACGACGTGGCCCAGTTGTGCACGCCGGTGAAGCCGAACGGGTTGGTCTCGTTCTGTACGACCCAGCCGGCCGAGCCGAAGATCTCCCGCGCGCTCACCCGGCCGGGCGCGCGCATCGCCTCGACGTAACGGTCGTACGGCGCGGTGGTCTCGGCGAGGTTGGTGACCTCGGCGAGCCAGTAGTTCATCTGGAGGTTGATGTTGACGTGGTAGTCCGCCGACCAGGGCGGGTTGGTGACGTTGTTCCACACGCCCTGGAGGTTCGCGGGCAGGGAGCCGGCCCGCGAGGAGGCGATGAGCAGATAGCGGCCGTACTGGAAGAACAGCGCTTCGAGCGCCCGGTCGGCGGCGCTGCCGCCCCCCGTGTACTGCGTCAGCAGCTGGTTGGTGGGCAGGTCGGGGAGTTGCTGGCCGATGTTGAGGGAGACCCGGCCGAAGAGCGCGCCGTGGTCGTTCATATGGTCGGTGCGCAGGGCGTCGTACGAGCGGCGGGCCGCCGCGTCAACCGCGCCGGTGACCGCGCCGTGCGGGTCGGCGCCCCGGTAGCGCGGATAGGTGTCGGCGTAGTCCGTACCGGCTGCCAGGACGAACCAGGCGCTGTTGGCACCGGTGACGGTGAGAGTGCCGTTCGCCCCGGCGCTGACCCGGCCGCCGTCGGTCCGTACCCGGATCTGGGTCTCGAACCGCATCCCGTTGTCCTGGAGGGCGCCCTTGACGGTGAGCCGGTCGCCGCCGGCCGTGGCGGTGAAGTCGGCGCGCGGCGAGGTGTAGCGCAGGGTGAAGCCGATCTTTCCCGGCTGATTGGCCGAGAACCGGCCGACGATGACCTTGCCGGGGTAGGAGGCGAAGAACTCCCTTGTGTACGCGACGCCTTGATGGGTGTACGTGACGGCGGCGAGCGCGGACGCGAGGTTGAGGGTACGGCGGTAGGAGCCGTCGGGGGCCGACGGGGCGCCCGGTACGGCCAGTTCCAGATCGCCCAGTACCTGGTACGCGCCGAAGCCGTTCTTCGGCTGGCCGAGTTCGGCGGCGACGGCTTCCGGGGTGAGCTTGTCCTCGGTGTCGAGGCGCTGCTGCACGGAGGCGAGCACTCCGGGCCGGGGCTGGGTCCAGTTGCCGTGGTCGTATCCGCCGGCGGCGCCGGGGCCGCCGGTCCACAGGGTCTTCTCGTTCAGGGTGAGGCGCTCGGTGGCGAGGGTGCCGAACACGCTCGCACCGAGCGCACCACTGCCGATGGGCAGCGACTCGCGCTCCCAGTCGGCGGCGGGTGTGTGATACCTGAGCGTCAATTCATCGGAGGGGTTAACGGCGGCTGTGGCTCCGGATATCGTCGGAAGACCCAGCGTCATTGCGCCCGTTACCCCGAGCGCGGACTTGATCGTGGTTCTGCGGCTCATCCCAGGGGTCATGGCAGGCACCGTAAAAGTCCGATGACTGAAAGGGCAAGGGACATGACAAATTCGCTCCCGCCGGTATGGACCCGGCCGGATACCGACCCCTGATCCCTACCGTGCGGGAGCGCTCGGCTCCTGGCTCAGCCCTGCTGGAACAGCTCCGCGGGCAGTGGCTTCAGCAGTGCGTAGAGGTCGTCCGTGATCGGCCGGTCCCAGCTGGCGATGGTCACCAGCACATCGTCGCTGCGGTCGAACTGCACGCAGGAGATCCGGCTTTCCGAGAGCTTGAGGCGGCGCACGATCAGGAGGTTGTCCCCCTGCATCACCGGGATGTCCTCGGCGCCGGTCACCTCGACCGGCTCCTCGTTCTCCAACGCCAGCAGCAGCTGGGCGACCTCGAACGGAATCTGCCCGTCGGCCAGCTCGCGGGCGGGTGACCCGGCGGGCAGATTCCCGATGATCATCGCGGGCCCGCGGCCACCGAACAGGTCGTACCTGAGGAAGACACCCTGGCAGCTGCCATCGGGCGCGGGCAGCAGCCCCGCCCCCAGATTGCCGGGCCAGTCACCCGGGTCCATGGCCAGGACATCGAAGTCCGGGCCCGCGGGTGTGGCGGCGCTGCGGCGGCGGAGAAAGGACATCCCACCATGGTACGGGTTCGCGCCACTTCACCGGAGCCGGCCGCCCACGCTCTGTCAGCCGGACGCCGGGCGGAACCATGTCATGTCCGTCAGGTGAGGTCGAACTCCCCGTCGCGCGCGTTGATCACGAAGGCCCGCCACTCGGCAGGGCTGAAGATCAGCGACGGGCTCTCCGGCCGGCCGCTGTTGCGCATGGCGATGAACCCCTCGACGAAGGCGATCTGGACGTCACCCGTACCCCGGCTGCTCGACTGCCAGTCCGCGTTGCTCAGATCGAGTTCCGGCTTCTCCCAGCCCGAAAGCGGCTTATGGGTGGTGGTGCTCTCAGCCACGTCCTGCTCCTCCCGCTGCGTCGTCCCGGGGCCACCCTATCGACCGGCGCCGGTCCCGGACAGGCCGCGGCGCGGGGCCGGAACGGGGCTCGGGAATCACCGCGTGCGTCGCGTCGCGGCCCTTGACGCTCGTCGTCACTCCTGAATTACTGATCCCGGGACGATCAACCGAATGATCGGTCGATCGGACGACCGCACTGTCCGAGGGACCGGGAGAGCGCCCATGACACCTCTGCTGGACGCGGCGGAACAGCTCAGCCGCGAGGAGCTGGCCGTACTGCAACTGGACCGGCTGCGCGCCACACTGCGCCACGCCTACAAGAACGTCGGCCATTACCGGACGGCCTTCGACCGCGCGGGGCTGCGCCCCGAGGACTGCCGTACGCTCGCCGATCTGGCGCGCTTCCCGTTCACCGCCAAGGCCGATCTGCGGGACAACTATCCCTTCGGGATGTTCGCCGTGGATCAGTCGGAGGTACGGCGCGTCCACGCCTCCAGCGGCACCACGGGCCGGCCGACCGTCGTCGGCTACACCCAGCGGGATCTGGACACCTGGGCCGATGTGGTGGCCCGCTCGATCCGGGCGGCCGGCGGGCGCCCCGGGCACAAGGTCCATGTGGCGTACGGCTATGGGCTCTTCACCGGCGGACTCGGCGCGCACTACGGCGCGGAGCGGCTCGGCTGCACGGTGATCCCCGCGTCCGGGGGCATGACGGCCCGCCAGGTCCAGCTGATCCAGGACTTCCGCCCCGAGATCATCATGGTGACCCCGTCGTACATGCTGACGCTGCTCGACGAGTTCGAGCGGCAGGGCGTGGACCCCCGTACGACCTCTCTCCAGGTGGGCATCTTCGGCGCCGAGCCCTGGACGGAGGAGATGCGGCGCGAGATCGAGGAGCGGTTCGCGATCGACGCGGTCGACATCTACGGACTGTCGGAGGTGATGGGCCCGGGGGTCGCCCAGGAGTGTGTGGAGACCAAGGACGGTCTGCACATCTGGGAGGACCACTTCTATCCGGAGGTGGTCGATCCGTTCACCGGGGAGGTGCTGCCGGACGGCGCGGAGGGCGAGCTGGTCTTCACCTCGCTCACCAAGGAGGCGATGCCGGTGATCCGCTACCGGACCCGGGACCTCACCCGGCTGCTGCCGGGTACGGCGCGGGTCTTCCGCCGGATGGAGAAGATCACCGGCCGGTCCGACGATCTGGTGATCCTGCGCGGGGTGAACCTCTTCCCCACCCAGATCGAGGAGATCGTCCTGCGTACGCCGGGGGTGGCCCCGCACTTCCAGCTCCGGCTGACCCGCGAGGGCCGGATGGACGCGCTGACGGTACGGGCCGAGGCCCGCGCGGAGGCGACCTCCGCGCAGCGTGCGGAGGCGGTCCGGGCGATCGCCTCGGCCGTCAAGGACGGGGTCGGGGTCTCGGTGGCGGTGGAGGTCGTGGATCCGGAGACCCTGGAGCGCTCGGTGGGCAAGATCAAGCGGATCGTGGATCTCAGGCCCCACTGAGCCCCGATGCCGAGCGCCACTGAGCCCCGGTCCCGAGCGCGGTCCTGAGCGGCCCCGAGCGGCCCCGAGCGGCGTCTCAGGACCCGCTCAGGCGGTCCCGCAGCTCACGTTTGAGGATCTTCCCGCTGGCGTTGCGCGGCAGCGCCGCCACGAACACGATCCGTTTCGGGGCCTTGAAGTGGGCGAGCTTCTCGCGGGCGTGGGCGAGGAGTTCGGCCTCGGTGACCTCGCCGCGCGGGACCACGACGGCGGTGACGGCCTCGATCCAGCGGTCGTCTGGCAGCCCGACCACCGCGGTCTCGGCGACGCCCGGGTGGGTGTAGAGAGCGTCCTCGACCTGCCGGGAGGCCACCAGCACGCCACCGGAGTTGATGACGTCCTTCACCCGGTCCACGACCGTGAAGTAGCCCTCGGCGTCCCGCACGGCGAGATCCCCCGAGCGGAACCAGCCGTCGCGGAAGGCCTCCGCCGTCTCCTCCGGCTTGTTCCAGTACCCCGCGCAGAGCTGCGGCGACCGGTAGACGACCTCGCCCGCCGTACCGTCCGGGACGTCCTCGCCGCTCTCGTCGACGACCCGTGCCTCGACATGCCGTACGGGCCTGCCGCAGGAGTCCATCCGGCCCTCGTGCTCATCGGGTCCGAGAACCGTGGCGAGGGGACCGATCTCGCTCTGTCCGAAGCAGTTGTAGAAGGCGAGCGAGGGCAGCTGGGCGCGCAGCCGTTCCAGGACGGGCACCGGCATGACCGAGGCGCCGTAGTACGCCTTGCGCAGCGCGGTCAGATCACGCGTGGCGAACTCGGGGTGCCGCGACAGGCCGATCCATACGGTGGGCGGCGCGAAGAGGCTGTCCGCTCGGCCCGCGCCGACGAGATCGAGGATCGCCTCCGGGTCCGGTGCGTCCAGGATGGTGTTCTCCGCGCCGACCGCGAGATACGGCAGCAGGAAGACATGCATCTGCGCGGAGTGGTAGAGCGGCAGCGAGTGCACGGGCCGGTCGCTCTCCCGCAGGTCCAGGGCGGTGATGGCGCTGGCGTACGCGTGCACCTGGGCGCGGTGCGTCATCATGGCGCCCTTGGGCAGCGCGGTGGTGCCCGAGGTGTAGAGCAGCTGGGACAACGCGCCGGGGTCACCGGCGCGTTCGTACGGTCTCGGGGTGGCCAGCGCGGTGAGCAGCGAGTCGTCGGTGTCGCGCAGAGCGCGGACCGTGACACCCCCGGAGACCCGTCCCGCCAGGCCCGGATCCGCGAGGACGAGCGTGCTGCCCGACTGCTCCACGAGATAGCCGAGGTCCTCGCCGGTGAGGTGCTGATTGACCGGTACGTGGACGAACCCGGCCCGCGCGCAGGCGAGATAGGCGATCAGATAGACGTCCGAGTTATGGCCGTAGGTCGCCACCCGGTCGCCGTCCGCGAGCCCGTGTCCGCGCAGCTCGGCGGCGGCGGTGGAGATGGCCGCGTCCAGCTCCGCGTAGGTCCAGGTACGGTCCGCGTACCGTACGGCCACGCGGCCCGGCACCCGGGCCGCGGTACGGCGCACCACTCCGTCGACGGTGCTGTCGAGCAGTTCCCGCAGGGGGTCGTCGGGCTCCGGCGCGGTGTGGTCCTCGGTGTTCATGGCGCGATCCTCCGGGCGGTCGCGCGGCGGGTCAATCCCCCGGACCGGGCCGTCCGGGTCACGGGCTGATGGCGAGGAAGACGAACGCGGCGAAGATCCCCAGATGCACCCCGCCCTGGAGCAGGGTGGCCCGGCCCGGCGCGACGGTCAGGGCGCCCACCACCACCGTCAGCGCGAGCAGCACCATATGGACGGCGCTCAGCCCGAGCACCAGCGGCCCACTCAGCCAGATCGAGGCGAGCGCGATGGCCGGGATCGTCAGACCGATGCTCGCTATGGCCGAGCCGAGCGCCAGATTGAGGCTCGTCTGCACACGCTCGCGGCGGGCCGCGCGTACGGCGGCGAGGGTCTCGGGCAGCAGCACCAGCAGGGCGATGATCACACCGACCACGGCCTGGGGCAGCCCGGCCGACTCCACCCCCGACTCGATGGTCGAGGACACGGCCTTCGCGTCCCCGACAACGGCGATCAGCGCCACGACCAGCATCACCAGGCTCAGGACGGTGGCCCGGCGGGTGGGCAGCGGGGCGTGCGAGTCCTCCTCGCGCACATCCCCTTCCTGGGTGACGGGGAGGAAGTAGTCGCGGTGGCGCACGGTCTGTACGGCGACGAAGAGCCCGTACAGGACGAGTGAGGCGACCGCGGCGAAGCCCAGCTGCGCGGGTGAGAACTCCGGGCCCGGCTTGCTGGTGGTGAACGTCGGGATCACGAGCGTGAGCGTGGCCAGGGTGGCGACGGTGGTCAGCGCGGTCCCCGTGCCCTCGGCGTTGAACACGGCGACCCGGCTGCGCACCGCCCCGACCAGCAGGCAGAGGCCGAGAATGCCATTGCAGGTGATCATGACGGCGGCGAAGACCGTGTCCCGGGCGAGCGAGGCGGTCTTGTCGCCGCCGTCGATCATCAGCGTGACGATGAGCGCCACCTCGATGACCGTGACCGCGACGGCGAGGACGAGTGAGCCGAACGGCTCCCCCACCCGGTGGGCGACGACCTCGGCGTGGTGCACGGCCGCGAGCACGGCGCCCGCGAGACAGAGGGCGACGAGCGCGACCGCGAAGCCCGGCAGGCTGCGGCCCCAGCTGAGGATCAGCGCGACCACCGCGAGCAGTGGCACCACTACGGTCCACTGGGACATCAGTGACCTGATGCCGACGCTCGTCCTCATGTGCCACACGCTGCCAGAGGTACTGGTGGTGCGCGCGGCGGCGGCGCCGTACGGCAAGCCCGTCCCGTCGTGTGTGATGCGGTGTCAGTTCCGCTGTGGTAAGAGGTCCTGACGGCTGGGTCGGATGTGAGAAGCGACGTTCAGGGGAGGGCTGCCGAATGGCGGAGGACCGGGCGGGCGGACGCGGAGCGAGCGGTGCGGAGGACGGCGGGCGTGACGGCGGGCGTGACGGCGCGCGGAGCGAGCCGCGGGCCGGCGGGATAAGCCGGCGCAGGCTGGGCGGCGGGGTACTGGCCCTGGGCGGGGCGCTCGCCGTGGCGCCGATCCCGTTCGCCGAGGGCTCGGCCCGCGCCACCACGCCCGGTTCGGACGGCAGGTCCGGCGGGTCCGGCGGCGCGCGGCGGACGACGCTGCGGCACGGCTCCGCCGAGCGGGCCGGTCTCCTCCCCGGTCAGCTGGACCGGCTGATCGACGACGCGTCCGCCTTCCTCGGCCCCTCCCCCACGCACCCCTGGTACGCGGGCGCCGTACTGCTCGCCGGGCGCGGGGGTACGGTCGCCCTGCACCGGCCGATCGGCGCCGCCGTGCGCTACGCCGCGTACGACGAGAAGACCGACACCGGAGTGGAGCTGCCCCCCGAGCGGCGGATCGCGATGACCGAGGACACGGTCTTCGATCTCGCCTCCCTCTCCAAGCTGTTCACCTCGATCCTCGCCGTCCAGCGGATCGAGCGCGGCGAGCTGGAACTGGCGGCGCGGGTCACCACGTATCTCCCCGAGTTCGGGCGGGCGGGCAAGCAGGACGTGACCGTGCGCCAGCTGCTGACGCACACCTCCGGCTTCCGCGCCTGGGTCCCGCTCTATACGGCGCCGACGTACGAGGGCAAGCTCCAGCTGCTGTGGAACGAGGCCCCGGTGACCCGGCCCGGCACGGCCTATCTGTACTCGGACCTCAATCTGATCTCGCTCCAGCTGATCCTGGAGCGGATCACCGGTCACACCTTGGACACCCTGCTCCGCGACGAGATCACCGCGCCGCTGGCGATGCACCGCACGCGCTACAACCCGCCCGCCTCCTGGAAACCGGGGATCGCCGCCACCGAGGACGCGCGCCGGCCCTGGTCGGGGCTCGACCGGGGGCTGGTGTGGGGCGAGGTGCACGACGAGAACGCGTACAGCCTCGGCGGGGTCGCGGGGCACGCCGGGGTCTTCTCCCGCGCCTGGGACCTGGCGATCCTCGCCCGTACGCTGCTGAACGGCGGCGCGTACGGCCGGGCGCGGATCCTGCGGCCCGAGTCCGTGGAGCTGATGTTCACCGACTTCAACTCCGCTTTCCCCGGCGACGCCCACGGACTGGGCTTCGAGCTCTACCAGCACTGGTACATGGGCGCGATGGCCACCCCGAGCACGGCGGGCCACACCGGGTTCACCGGCACCAGTCTCGTTCTCGACCCGACGACCGACTCCTTCCTGATCGTGCTCGGCAACTCGGTGCACCCCGTGCGGAGCTGGCGGTCCGGCAGCGCACCGCGCGTCGCGGCGGCCGACCGGATGGCACGGGCCGTCGCGGTGCGGCCCGCGCACGGCCGTACCGCGTGGTTCTCCGGCATGGCGAACGCCACGACGGCCACGCTGACGCTGCCCCCGGTCACGGCCCGCGCCGGAGTGCTGCGCTGTTCGCTGTGGTGGGACACCGAGCCGGACGCGGACGGGCTGTTCCTGGAGGCGTCGGCCGGTGCCGGGAGCGACTGGCGGCCGGTGCCCTTCACGACCGCGGCCGCCGGGCGGGAACCGCTGGCGCACCCGGCGGGCTCGGCCACGGGCTGGTCGGGACGCGGCTGGCACCGGCTGACCGCGGATCTGGCGGCCTGGCGGGATACGGAGGTACGGCTGCGCTGGCGGTACACGACGGACCGGCTCTATGTGGGGCGGGGCGCGTATGTGGACGGGCTACGGATCGAGGACGGTGGGCGCCCGGTCTTCGACGAGGCCCGACGGAAGGACGCGGCTCGTATCGAGGCGGCCGGCTGGGTGGCCTCGGAGGACTGAACCGCTCAGCGGCCTCTGGTGCCGTGCTGCTGGCGCAACGCGGCGACCTGGCGGTACAGCTCCACCGCCTCGCCTCCCCTTCCCAGCTGTTCCAGGCAGTGCGCCTCGTCGTTCCTGGCCGCCAGGGTGTCCGGGTGGACGGCGCCCAGGACCCGGTGCCGCGCCTCGGCGACCCTGCGGTAGACGGTCAGGGCTTCCGGCCAGCGAGCCAGCCAGCCCAGGCCGACGGCGATCTCCCGGCGGCTGACGAGGGTGTCGGGGTGGTCGGGGCCCAGAACCCGCTCGCGGGCCTCGCACACGTCACGGGCCTCCGCGAGCGCCTCGTCCCAGCGGGCGAGCCGGCCCAGGTTGACCCCGAAGCCGTGCCGGGCCCGCAGGGTCTCCGGATGCAGCGGCCCCTGGACACGGGTGCGGTCGGCGACGAGCCCGCGGTACAGATCGAGCGCCTCCTCGCTGCGGCCGAGCCGGCCCAGGCTGATGCCGATCTCGTAGCGCGCGGAGAGCGTGTCGGGGTGGTCGGGGCCCAGCGCGCGGGCGCGGACCGCGGCCACCTCGCGGTAGCCGCCGAGCGCCTCCGGCCAGCGGCCGAGCCGCCCCAGCGCGTAGGCCACCTCGTACTGGCTGACCAGCGTGTCGGGATGGTCGGCTCCGAGCACCCGGGCGCGGGCCACGGCGACCGAGTGGGCCAGCCGGTACGCGTCCTCCAGGCGTCCGAGCCGGCTGAGGTTGTACGCCAGGTTGTGGCGGCAGCGCAGGGTGTCCGGATGGTCGGGGCCCATCGTGCGCTCGCGCGAGGCGAGCACCGCGGCGAACACGTCATGGGCCTCGAAGTGCCGGCCGAGCTGCCCCAGTACGTACGCCATCTCCTGGCGGGCGGCGAGCGTCTCCGGATGGTCAGGGCCCAGCGCGCGGGCGCGCCCCTCCGCGACGCGGGTGAACTCGCGCAGCGCGTCCGCCGTACGCCCGGTCCTGCTGAGCGTGAACCCGACCTCGTACCGGCTGGCGAGGGTGTCGGGGTGGTCAGGACCCAGGGCGTGCTCACGTTCCGCGGCGACCGCGCGGTGCACCTCCCCCGCCTCCTCCCAGCGGCCGAGCCGGCCGAGGCTCAGACCGGCGTTGTGCCGGCTGACGAGGACCGCGAGCTGTTCGGGGGACGGGGTGGG
The DNA here is from genome assembly GCF_040681655.1 of Streptomyces sp. NPDC051662. NCBI lineage: Bacteria > Bacillati > Actinomycetota > Actinomycetes > Kitasatosporales > Streptomycetaceae > Streptomyces > Streptomyces sp. NPDC051662. The sequence goes on along the minus strand of NZ_JBFAZD010000007.1, from coordinate 98,561 downwards.
ACGCGCGGCGGCCGGATACGTTCCGGTGGTGGCGCGCGGATCGGCCGGGCGGGTCCACTCGCCGGTGAGGCCCGCGGTGTGGTCGGGCGGGGTGGGCCGCGGCACGGAGACACCGGTCGCCTTGTGGCCGGTGGTCATGGACCGGGCCCAGGACGGCAGCCGGGATCCGTCCGGGTGGTGGGGCGTGGCACCCCCGTCCGGCGCCGGGAAGGCCAACGGCGCCCGCGGACCGGTGCTCAGCGGGCCTGTGCTCCCGAGCCCCGTGTCCCCGAGCCCTGGGCTCCCCAGGACCGTGCCCGCCGGCCCGGGGGCGGTGCGCGCGGCGCCGATTCTGCGCCGCAGGTCCCCCGCGTCGGTGGGCCGCTCCTCCGGTGTCTTGGCCAGCAGGTCGAGGACGAGCCGGTCGAAGAATTCCGGCAGTTCCGCCCGGTGCTTGCGCGGCGGCTCCGGGACCGTGTCGCGGTGGCCGACCAGTACCGCCCAGGCGTCGCCCAGGTCGAACGGCGGGGCGCCGGTGGCGATCTCGTACAGCACACATCCCAGCGAGTAGAGGTCGCTGCGGTGATCGACATGGCCGGCGCCGATCTGCTCGGGCGACATGTAGTGCGGGGTCCCCATCGCGATGCCGGTACCGGTCAGCCGCGAGGTGAAGCCGATGTCGTGGCCGAGCCGCGCGATGCCGAAGTCGCAGATCTTCACCGTGCCGTCGGCGAGCCGCATGATGTTGGCGGGCTTCAGGTCGCGGTGGATGATGCCCTGGCCGTGGGTGTACGCGAGGGCGTCCGCGACCTGCTCGGCGATGTCGACGACATGGGGCACCGGCAGCGGATGCTGCTCGTTGTCCTCCAGCAGCTGGCTGAGGTTGCGTCCGTCGAGCAGCTCCATCACGAGATAGAGCACGCCGTTGTCCTCGCCGAAGTCATGGACGACGGTGACGCCGCGGTGCTGGAGCGCGGCGGCGACCCGCGCCTCCCTGCGGAAGCGCTCCCGCATGATCCGGGTGAAGGACTGGTCCTGCTGCGGGCCCAGCGGCTTGAGGCACTTGACCGCGACCTGTCTGCCGAGCGACTCGTCGCGAGCCCGCCACACCTCGCCCATCCCCCCGCGCCCGATCAGATCGAGCAGCCGGTAGCGGCCCTGGATCAGCCTGGTGTCCGCCATCGCGTGCTGTCGCCCCCGTCACCTCGCTGCGCCCTCCCCGGCCCGTCCAGTATGGCCGCACTGTCCCGGAGTGTGTACGGGGGCGGCCGGGTGTCGGCGCCGAGCCAGGCCATTGCCCGGAGAATGTGCCGGGGCGGCAGCTGCCCTCGCGCCCCGGCGGGAATGAGGCGCGGCGGGTTTCCGGTCGTGATGAGCCGACGGGTGGTGTTCTCCGTCAGGACGGGCGGACCCGCGCGCGGCGTTGCACGATGGCAGCATGCTGTTGGCACCGCTCGCGCATGTCTCCCGGGAGGTCGCCGAGACATCGGCGCGCTCCCGGAAGATCTCCCTGCTGGCCGGACTCTTCCGGACGGCGGGCGCCGAGGACGTGCCCCTCGTCATTCCGTATCTGGCCGGGCGGCTGCCGCAGGGCAGGATCGGCGTCGGCTGGAACGCGCTGAAGGACCCGCCCCCGCCCGCGGACCGCGCCACGCTCACCGTGCACCGGGTCGATGCCGTCTTCACCGCCCTCGCGGCCGTGGCGGGCCGTGGTGCGCAGGGCGAGCGCAGACGGCTGGTCCAGGAGCTGCTGGGCGCGGCCACCGAGGAGGAGCAGCGCTTCCTGGTGGGGCTGATCTCCGGCGAGGTGCGCCAGGGCGCGCTGGACGCCGTCGCCGTCGAGGCGCTGGCGGAGACCTCGGGCGCGCGGGCCGCCGCGGTACGCCGGGCGGTGATGCTGGCCGGCTCCCTCCAGCGGGTGGCGGAGCGGCTGCTGACGGAGGGGCCGCGGGTGCTGGAGGAGTTCCTGCTGACGGTGGGGCGACCCGTACTGCCGATGCTCGCGCAGAGCGCGGCGAGCGTCACCGAGGCGATCGGCCGGCTCGGGGAGTGCGCCGTCGAGGAGAAGCTGGACGGCATCCGGGTGCAGGTGCACCGCGACGGGCCGACGGTACGGATCTTCACCCGCACGCTCGACGACATCACGGACCGGCTGCCCGAGGTGACGGCGATCGCCCTGGAGCTGCCCGGCGACCGTTTCGTGCTGGACGGGGAGGTCATCGCGCTGGACGCGGAGGGCAGGCCGAGGCCGTTCCAGGAGATCGCGAGCCGGGTCGGCTCGCGGATGGACGTACGGTCCGCGGCGGCGGCCGTCCCGCTGTCGCCCGTCTTCTTCGATGTCCTCGCCGCCGGGGGCGAGGATCTGCTGGAGCTGTCGTGCGCGGAGCGGCACGAGGCGCTGGCGCGGCTGGTCCCCGAGCCGATGCGGGTACGGCGGATCGTGGTCACCGGCACGGCCCGGGAGGAGGGGCGGGCGGCCGAGGCGTTTCTCCGCGACACCCTGGCCCGGGGCCATGAGGGTGTGGTGCTCAAGGCGCTCGACACCCCCTACAGCGCGGGCCAGCGCGGGGCGGGCTGGCTGAAGGTGAAACCGGTGCACACCCTGGATCTCGTGGTGCTGGCCGCGGAGTGGGGGCACGGCAGGCGCACCGGCAGACTCTCCAATCTGCATCTGGGCGCGCGACGGCAGGACGGCTCGTTCGCGATGCTCGGCAAGACGTTCAAGGGACTGACGGACCAGATGCTGGAGTGGCAGACGGAGCGTCTGCGGGAACTGGCGGTCCGTGACGACGGCTTCACCGTGACCGTACGTCCCGAACTGGTGGTCGAGATCGCGTACGACGGACTCCAGCGGTCGTCCCGCTATCCGGCGGGGGTGACGCTGCGCTTCGCCCGGGTGGTCCGCTACCGCGAGGACAAGGCCGCCACGGAGGCGGACACGGTCGAGACGGTCCTCGCGGCGCACGGCCGGGACGTGGCGGAGCCCGGCTGACGGAACAGGACCAGGGGACGGACGGGCCCCGTGGGACAGGGGGTCCCGCGAGCCCCGGGGCCGGTGAGCGGAACCGGCCCCGGGACGTGTGTGGCTCCCCCGGCTCAGCCGCGCGGAACGACGGTCGCGAGCACCGTCGGCAGCGCGCGCCAGTCCGCCGAGATCAGGCTGGCGTTCCGCTGGGCCAGCAGGGTCAGCCGGTCACGGGCCTGCTGCTCGGTGGGGTTGGTGCCGTCGATGGCCGGCGGCACGTTGTGGGCGTCCGTCATCAGCAGGAAGTAGTTCCGCTGCGCGTACCACGCGGTGTCGATCCCGCCGGCGGTGTACGTGGCGGCGTCGCCGTCGAAGAAGACGAACCAGGGCCTGATCGTCGCGTCCGTGTAGCGGGTGCGCGGATCACCGGCGGTGGCCTTGTGGACGGCGGGGAAGGCCGCGGCCTCGTTCAGCCGGCCCGCCGCCTTGAGGTCACGCAGATAAATGGCGTACTCACGGTCGGTCCACAGGGTGTCGAGCGGGTTCTGCTCCTCCACCGTGCCGGGGATCAGCTCGACGATGAACTTGCCGGCCAGCTGCGCGCGCGACGGCCAGGCGCCGGCCTGGGCCGCCCGGTCGAGGTCGCCGTGGTCGCCCACCAGGTCGGCGGGGCGGAAGAGCGCGTCGCCGAGCTTGCTGTTGAGCAGCGCGTCCAGGGCGGCGGGGCCACGGCCGCCCTGTCCCTGGAAGCCGTCCTTCATCTCGATCTTGAGGACGATCGGCCGGTGGTTCTGGTTGGCGTCGTGCCAGGTCCTGATGTCGGTCAGGCAGCCGGCGAGATCGCGGTTCTGCGCGTTGGTCCGCAGCTGGCTCACCGTGGTGGCGTTGGCGCAGTTGTTGTCATTGCCCAGCGGGTTGCTGTGGGACACCCGCCAGGAGGCGCCGAACAGGTTGGTCCATACGTCGAGTTCGAGCATCCCGGCTCCGGAGTCGAGCGCGTCCGCGAAGTACGGGAAGGTGGCCTTCTCGTACGCGTTGTGGACACCGACCCCGGTGGTGGAGGGGTAGGGCAGCGCGCCCGGGTCGGCGGCGCCGGCGGACGTGGCGGTGAAGGCGAGCACGGCGACGGCGCCGGCCGCCACCGTGGTGCGAAGGAGCTTTGCCATATGCCTTGTTCCTCCCGTTGCGCATGTCTTGGGCATGTCAACCGAGAGGGAGCGTAGGCGAGTTCGATGACGGGCGGGAGGACGCGAGCTTACGGATGTGATCAGCGGGAGCGGGCAGCGAGAAACGCGCCCCGCCGCTCAGCAGCGGTGGAGCGCGCTCGGCGCGCGAGGGGCCTGGTGGGAGCTGGAGGGTGGGAGGTGGAGAGGTGGGAGGTGCGGTGGCTGTCGCGGTCGCGCCGGGACAGCCGCGGTTTGGCTACGGCAGCTGCTCCTCGATGGCCGCGCGACCCCTCTCGGCCAGCCGCCGCCTGGCCCATTCGATGTTCTCGGGGGTGAGATCGCGGCCGGAGGCCAGCGCGAGATCTTCGGCCGTGACCTGGTCGTACGCGCCGGTGTGCAGCAGCCGGTCGGGGGTCACGCTCTCGGGCTCCGGTCGCGCCGTGGACTCTGCGTTCATGCCGCCTCCTCGTTCATCCGGTGTTCGCCATTCTCGTGCCCGCCGGGCCCCGCCGCATCCCCGGTATCCGGCGGCGCCCAGTGCGTGTCCTCACCGCCGGGGCCGCGGATCACCCCGCCGGGCGGGCCCGGGAGGCGGACTGCCGCCCGAGCAGTTCCGCCAGCCCCCTGCGGGTGGCCGCCAGCACCACCCGGTCCCGGGGGTGCAGCACATAGCCGGGGTGCAGATCCCAGACCAGACCGGCAGGCCGGCGCTCCTCATGATCGAGCCGGGTGTCGGCGAGATCGGGCACCCGGTCCCCCGGCGCCGCGGTGTCCAGCGCGATGACCCGCCAGGCACCCGGCCGGAACACCTCCGCGACCGTACGCCCCTCCAGCCTCGGATGACCCGCCACGTCTATGGCGGCCATCAGCAGCACCTTGCGTTCCACCGGGATGGCCCCGAGGATCTGGCGGCCCATCATGGCGATGGCGAAGGCGGGGGCCGCCAGGGTGGACACACTGCGGCTGCGGGTGAGCGCCCCGGGATGCGCCGCGCGCAGGGTCCGGTAGACGGCGGTCGCGAAGTCGTCGTCGTACAGCCGCAGCGCCACCCGCAGATCGGGCGCGATGGAGCGCGCGTACAGCGCGGCCTCAAGATTGGTGGTGTCGACGCTGGTGAGGGCGAGCAGGGCGTGCGCGCGCTCGATCTTGGCCGCCTCCAGCACCCCCTCCTGGGTCACATCGCCCAGGACGGTCGGCACGCGCAGGCCGCGGGCGAGCGCGATTCCTCGCGCGTCGGGGTCCTCCTCCACGCACACCACTGGGATGCCCAGCTCACGCAGGCGTACGAGCACCCGGCTGCCGATCTTGCCGAGTCCGAGGAGTACGACATGACCGGAGATACCGCGCGGTGGCCGGCGCAGCGCCGACGCCGTACGGAACGTGCCGAGCGCCTCCAGGACCGCCGCCAGCACCACGGGCAGCAGCAGGATTCCGGTGACCATGGCGAGGAGCTGCATCACCTGCCGGGGCGCGGGCTCGCCGACGGCGGGATCTCCGATGGCGAAGAGATCGAGCAGCGTCAGATACATCGCGCCCAGCGGATGGGCGCCGGTGACCAGCGACGAGACGACCGCGAGGGCGAGTACGGCGGCGATGATCCCGGCGAAGGACCAGCGCAGCCGGCGGGAGAACAGTGAGGCGAGCGGGGCGCCGCGGCCCGCGAGCCGGCGCGGCGGCAGATCGGGAGCGGCGTGCGAGACGGCTTCCAGGACGACCGTGCCGCGTCCGGTGGCGGCGGCGGCGCTCGCGTCGTCGGGCAGCAGCCGCGGGCCGTCCTGGCCGCTGTTGTCCGAACCCTCGGCCCCCGCCGGGTCGTTGGTGGTGGCGGAGAGCAGGGCGAGGGTGCACAGCCCCGGGTCGGCGATCTCGCCGGGTCCCGGCGGGTTGCGCTCCACGGCTCGCAGCAGCAGGCCGTCGGCCCGTACCACCTTGCTGGTCCCCGCGACGGCCGTGGCGGCCAGTGCGGGGGCCGCGGTGTCGGCGTCCGAGAGGACGGTGGTGGCGTCCAGCGCCGCCCGGTCGAGACCGGGGACGGCGACGGCGGCGGCCTGGTCGAGCAGTTCCTCCAGATGCTGGCCGAGCTTGCGGTTGTAGAGCCGGATGACCAGCCGCAGATGGGGGTTGAGCCGACGGGCCGCGAGCGCGACCCGGATATTGATCTCGTCGTCGTCATGGACGAGGGCGAGGGCCGCCGCCTCCTCGACTCCGGCGTCCACGAGGACGTCCTCGTCGAGCTCCGCCGCCTCCAGGACTCGCGAAGCGTCCGGTCTCCTGGTCCCCTCCCCCACCGGGTCCGGGAGCGTCGCCGCCGTACGGGCCATGGCCGCGGACATCCGTCCGAAGAAGGCCGAGGCTCGGCCCGGACCGGCCAGTGGAGCGGGCGGGAGGCGGGAGGGGCGTACCGGCGGGATGACGAGTGTGACCCGTTCGCCGTAGACGTCGCGCAGCTCGCCCGCCAGCCGGTGGGCCAGTGTGTCGTCGCCGCAGACGACCATATGGCCCGCCGGCAGGGCCTGTTGTACCTGGTGAGGAAGTATGGACACGGCACCAGTGTGCCGAACATCCGAGCGGACGCGAGACAGCCGCCCCTGCCAGGGACGTGGCGAGGAGCGGCTGAATCCAGGCCGGATCCCCCTTGTCCTGGGGACCCATGACGCGTGATCAGCTATCTCGGTCAGGCGTTCTTCACCGAGCGGTCAGGTGTTCTTCACGGAGTACGAGTGGGCACCGACACCGGCCAGCGCCCCCTTGTCGACGATCAGATACTCGTCACGCAGCGGGGTGCCCGCGAACCAGGACTCCAGGATCTCCCGGGTCCCCGCGGCGTAGCGGGCCTGGGCGGAGAGCGAGGAGCCGGAGATGTGCGGGGTCATGCCGTGGTTCGGCATGGTCCGCCAGGGGTGGTCGGCCGGCGCGGGCTGCGGGTACCACACGTCTCCCGCGTAGCCGGCGAGCTGGCCGCTGCGCAGCGCGCGGTCGATGGCGTCGCGGTCGGCTATCTTCGCGCGGGCGGTGTTGATGAGATAGGCGCCGCGCTTCATGGTGGCGAGCAGCTCGTCGCCGAACAGCCCCTCCGTCTCGGGGTGGAGAGGCGCGTTGATCGTGACCACGTCGCAGTGCGGGACCATCGCGGCGGCGCTCTCGTGCCAGGTGAGCCCCAACTCCTGCTCGACGGACTCCGGGAGCCGGTGGCGGTCGGTGTAGTGCAGCCCGACATCGAAGGGCGCCAGCCTGCGCAGGACGGCGAGCCCGATCCGGCCCGCGGCGACGGTGCCGACCTGCATGCCCTCCAGGTCGTACGAACGGGCCACGCAGTCCGCGATGTTCCAGCCGCCGTCCAGGACCCACTGGTGCGAGGGCAGGTAGTTCCGTACGAGCGACAGCGTCATCATCACGACATGCTCGGCGACGCTGATGCTGTTGCAGTACGTGACCTCGGCGACGGTGACGCCCTTGGCGATGGCGGCGTCGAGGTCGACATGGTCCGAGCCGATGCCCGCCGTGATGGCGAGCTTCAGGTTCTCGGCCTTCGCGATGCGCTCCGCCGTCAGATAGGCGGGCCAGAACGGCTGCGAGATGACCACATCGGCGTCGACCAGCTCCTGGTCGAAGACCGAGCCCTCGCGGTCCTTGTCCGAGGTGACGACGAGGCTGTGGCCGCGGGACTCCAGGAACGTACGCAGCCCCAGCTCACCGGAGACGCTGCCGAGGAGCTGCCCGGGGGTGAAGTCGATGCCCTGCGGGGTGGGGGTGGTCTGGCCGCCCGGGTAGTGGTCGATACGCGGAAGGTCGTCCCGGGCGTAGGTCTTGGGGTATCCGTCGACCGGGTCGTCGTACAGCACGCACAGCACCTTTGCCATGACTGCGGCTCCTCATTCGTTGCTGCGGGAAGATGTCTCCACCCTCGCGGCGCCGCCGGGTCATGGTCAAAATGAACCTTTCTATCTCGGGATAGGCCACGGCTATCCCGAGTCGCCCGGCGGGGTCGCCGGATACAGATAGGTGTCCAGAAGCCGGTCGAGCGCCTCCCGTACGCCCGCCTCCCTGGCCGTCTCCAACAGGGCTCTGGCCAGCACGGATCCGGGGCTGCGGTCGGCGATGACCAGGCCCACGCGAGGTCCGTGCGCCGGGTGTTCCAGCGGGATCACCCGCATCCCCTCGGGAACGCCGAACATATGCAGCCAGGCGTGGGAGATGACGCTCGACCAGTGGCCGGCCGTGAGATGCGCGTACAGGGCGGCGACGGAGTCCGTCTCGATGGCCGGGGTCACGGCGCTCACGCCTTCGGCGGCGAAGTACTCGTCCATGATCCGGCGGTTGCGCATCTGCGGGGAGAGCAGACAGAGCGGCAGCTCGGCGATCTCCGCCCAGCGGGCGGCCGGGCAGCCGCCCATCGGTCCGTCGAGCGGGGTGAGCAGCAGATAGCGCTCCTCGTACAGCGGACTCCTGCGGACATGGCCGAGGCTGTCGTCGTCCAGATAGGTGAGCGCGATGTCCAGCTCGAACGCGGCCAGCCGCTGGGCTATCTCGCGGGAGGAGAGGGAGTCGAGCGAGACCCGGGTCCGTGGATGCCGCTCCACGAAGGGGGTGGTGAGCAGCGAGGCGGCGGTCAGCGCGGTGGGGATGGCGCCCAGCCGCAGGGTGCCCGCCAGCCCGTCGCGCATCGCGGAGAGTTCATGGCCCAGGGCGTCGCGCTCGGCCAGGATGCGGTGTGCCCAGAGCAGCACCCGTTCGCCCTCGGGGGTCAGCCCCTCGAAACGGCGGCCACGCCGCACGATGGGCACGTCCAGTTCGTGTTCGAGTTTGCGGATCGCGGCGGACAGCGAGGGCTGCGACACATAGCAGGCCGCGGCGGCACGTGCGAAGTGCCGTTCCCTGGCGAGTGCCACCAGATACTCCAGCTGACGCAGCAACATCGCTCGCTCCCCTGCTCGGTCCGCGTACTCACCCTGTCAGGCCGACGGCGCCGACGGGACCTCCCCGACGGGCCCGGTCTCACAGGGCGACGAGGGTGACCTCGGTGGCCTTGACACTGGTCCATACGGAAACGCCGTCGGCCAGGCCGAGTTCGGCGGCGGACTGGGGCGTGATCTCGGCGACCAGATCGGGGGCCTCGTCCGAGGTGATCAGGACACGCAGCCGGCTGCCGAGCGCGGTGATCTCGCGTACCGTCCCCCGCCAGACGTTGCGGGGGCTGCCACCTGGGCGCTCACGGTGTACGGAGACGGCCTCCGGGGCGATGATCGCGAGGGCCGCCGTGCCCTCGGCGGGCGGCTCGGCGACCACCAGCCGCCCACCGGCGGTGAGTTCGAAACCGGCGGGCCCCGACCTGCCGGGCCAGGCGTTGCGTCCGAGCATCCGGGCCACCCACGGCGAGCGGGGGTTACGGGTCACTTCGGCGGGCGGGGCGTCCTGGAGGACCCTGCCGTCGTCGAGTACGAGGACCCGGTCGGCCAGCGAGACGGCCTCGACCGGGTCATGGGTGACGATCAGACAGACACCGCCGAAGCCGTCGAGATGGCCGCGCAGGGTATGGCGTACCCGCGCCCGGGTGGTCTGGTCGAGCGCGGCGAGCGGCTCGTCGAGAAGCAGCAGCCGGGGCCTGACGGCGAGCGCGCGGGCCAGCGCGACCCGCTGCGCCTGACCGCCGGAGAGCTGATGCGGCTTGCGGTGGGCGAGTTGCCCGACGCCGAGCCGGTCGAGCCACTGCCGTGCGATACGGCGGGCCTCGGCGCGGTGGACGCCGTGGGCGCGGAGCCCGTACGCGGTGTTGGCGAGGGCGCTCAGATGCGGGAAGAGCGCGCCGTCCTGCGGGACCCAAGCGACACCGCGCCGGTGCGGCGGGAGGGCGGTGACATCCCGGTCCCCGAGGCGGAGTTCGGCGTGGGCGCGCGGCGTGAGGCCGAGGAGGGCGCGCAGCAGGGTCGTTTTACCTGCGCCGTTGGGGCCGACGACCGCGATGGTCGTACCGGGCTCGGCGGTCAGGACGAGCTGGTTGAAGCCGGTGACCTCCGCGTGCAGTCGCCAGCGCTCGGCCGGGTCGGGGGACGCGTCCGCCACGAGGTCGGCGCCGTCCGGCTCGGACGGTCCGGACGGTGTGCCGGTCGCGGAGGCGGCGGCGGACGGGGAGGGCGTGTCCGTATCGTCCGGCGGCGTGGCACGGTCCGGTGCGCGGTCGGCCGTCACCCCCGTCCAGCGTCCGCGCAGTCCGATCAGCACGGCCATCGCGATGGCGAGCAGCAGCAGGGATACCGAGGTCGCGGCCTCCGGCGAGTCCTGGAGCAGCAGATAGACCTGGAGCGGAAGGGTCTGGGTGGTACCGGGGAGGTTGCCGGCGAAGGTGATCGTGGCGCCGAACTCGCCGAGGGCGCGCGCCCAGGTCAGCGCGGCGCCCGCGGCGAGCCCCGGGGCGACCATCGGCAGGGTGACGGTGAGGAACACCCGTACCGGCGAGGCGCCCAGTGACGCGGCGGTCTCCTCGTAGGCGGGCCGCATACCGGCCAGGGTGCCTTCGAGGCTGATGATGAGGAACGGCATCGCCACGAACGTCGCGGCGATCACGGCGCCCGAGGTGTGGAACGGCAGGGTGATCCCGAAGGAATCCTCCAGCCAGGGCCCGAGCAGTCCGCGCCGGCCGAAGCCGAGCAGCAGCGCGACCCCGCCGACGGTGGGCGGCAGCACCATCGGCAGCAGGACCAGCGTGCGCACCAGCGTCTTGCCGGGGAACCTCACCCGGGCCAGCAGCCATGCCAGTGGCACCCCGAGCAGCAGGGAGAGACCGAGCGCCCAGAAGGAGACCAGCAGCGACAGCCTCAGCGCCTCCACCACACCGGGGGTGGTGAGATGCGTCCCGAGGTCGCCCCAGGGCGTACGGACGAGAATGCCGATCAGGGGCAGCAGCAGAAACGCGATCGCGAGCAGCGCGGGCAGCGCCAGCGCGACGGGAGCGCCGCGACCTCGTGCACGCATGCGTCTCATCGGGGTTCCTGGGAGGGGGAGTCGCTGGTCACCGGGTGGGGGTTACGGCTTCTGGAACCCGGCGTCCTGGAGGATCTTCTGCGCCTCGGGCCCGCTGAGCCAGCTGACGAAGGCGGCGGCGGCATCGGCGTGCTCGGAGGTCTTCAGGGTGGCGGCCGGGTAGTCGGCGATGGCGTTCTGCGCGTCGGGGATGGCGACGGCGTCGACCTTGTCGGTGGCGGTGGCGGCGTCGGTCTTGTAGACGATGCCCGCGTCGGCCTCGCCGAGCTCGACCTTGCTCAGTACGGCGCGCACGTTCGGCTCCTGCGAGACCGGCTTGACCTCGATCTTCTGGGCGTCGAGCACCTGCTTGCTGTACCGGCCGACCGGCACCTCTGGCGCGGCCAGGACGACCTTCAGCTTGGGGTCGGCGAGGTCCTTCAGGCTCTTGATCCCGTCCGGGTTGCCCTCACCGGTGGCGATCACCAGCCGGTTCTTGGCGATGATCTCCGGGGAGCCGGTGTCGCCCCGGAGACCGTCCATCGTCTTGGTGTCGGCGGTGACCAGCGCGTCGGCCGGAGCGCCCTGCTTGACCTGCGCGGCCAGCTCCTGCGAACCGGCGAAGGAGAACGTCACCTTCGTGCCCGGGTTCGCCTTCTCGTAGGCGGCGCCCGCCGTCTTGAACACATCGGTCAGCGAGGCGGCGGCCAGCACGGTCAGATCCGCGGCGGGGGCACCGCTCGCCGACGCCTCGGCGCTGGAGCCCGCACCGGTGTCCTTCTCGTTGTCGCTTTCACCGCCGCAAGCGGCCAGCGGCACGAGCAGGGCGGCGGTCATGAGCACGGTCGCGGCGCGGCGCCGGGTGAGGACGTGAGACATGAGGGTGGACTCCTTGACGGTACGGGCCCGGTGCGGGCACGCGAGCGGACGGTGACAGGAGCGCCGGGGACGGGCGACGCCTCGGGGCGGTACGGAAGGGCCTGGGGCGAGTCGTCGACGTCCCGCCCCGGTGCGGCCCGGGAAGCGACGGTGGCGCGGGGTACCGCGTCGCGCCGTTCCCGGGGGCAACGCGGGTCACGGGCGGTCGATATGCACGCTGGTTGACTTCACGCGGGCGGTGGCCTGCATGCCGACCTCAAGACCCAGTTCCTCGACGGCTTCCCGGGTCAGCAGGGACACCAGCCGGTGCGGACCGGCCTGGATCTCCACCTGGGCGGCGATATCACCGAGCTTCACGGCGGTGACGATGCCGGGAAACGCGTTACGGGCCGAGGTGTACGAGACCTCCTCCTCGCCCGAGTCGTTCTGCGCGAGCTCGATGGAGAACGCCGCGAGCGCGCGGCCGTCGATCAGACGGCGCCCGCCCTCGTCACGATGCGTCGCGACCCGCCCGGCGTCGGCCCAGCGGCGCGCGGTGTCGGGGCTCACCCCGAGAAGCCTGGCCGCCTGACCGATGGTGTAGGACTGCATGTGCGACAAGATAGGCCGTATTCGCTCGCACATACAATCCTTGAGATGATCATCCATGGCAGATGCGAGGTCGCCTGGAGGAAGTCCCCGAACCCCGGCTCGGTCCGGTCCGACCGAGCCCGGGATCCCCGCGGCCGGGTCAGCGTTTGACGGCCCGCAGGATGACGAACTTCGGGTCGCTGGTGACGGTCTCGCAGTTGCCGAAGAGCCGCCGCAGCTTGGTGTGGTAGCCGAGATGCCGGTTGCCGATGACCCACAGCTCACCCCCGGGCCGCAGCGCGGCGCGCGACCCGGTGAACATCCGCCACGCCGTCGCGTCGGTCGTCGCCTGATGGGTGTGGAACGGCGGGTTGTTCAGTACGAGGTCGACGGTCCCGGCCGGCACCTCCGTCATGCTGTCGCCGAGGACGAACTCCGCCGCGGTCCCGGCGTCGACGTTCTTGTGGAAGGTGGCCTCGGCCGAGGCCACGGCCGAGAACGACTCGTCGATGAAGGTCACCCTGGCCGCCGGGTTCTCCAGTGCCATGGCCGTGCCGACCACACCGTTGCCGCAGCCGAGGTCGACCACATGCTCGGACCCGTGGCGCCGGGGCAGATGGCGCAGCAGGAAGCGCGTACCGATGTCGAGCCGCTCGGCGCAGAAGATCCCCGCGTGATTGACGACGGTACGGCCCGATACGGTTCCGAGCCCTTCCGGCAGCGCGTAGCTGTGCGGCCAGGGGCTGGCGGTCCGGGTGCGCCCCGGCGCGGCCGTACCGAGGATCAGCCGCGCCTTTCTGACCGCGAGCGAGGTCCTGGTCGGTCCGAGGATCTGCTCGAACAGCTTCAGTGTGGAGGTGTGGATCTCGGTGACCCGTCCCGTACCGATGATCACGGTCCCCGGGTGCACGGACGGGGCGAGACGGTGCAGCTGATCCTCCAGCAGCGCGAGGCTCTTGGGGACGCGGATCAGCAGCACGTCGACGCGGTCCGGCGGGGTGTCCCTGGCCGAGAGCAGCCGTACGGAGTCCCCGCCGACGCCGGCCCGGCGCAGATTGGCGCGGGTCGCCTGCTGGGTGAGATACGAGTCGGTGATCTGCACGAGCGGGTCCGCGCCGAGCTGTTCGAGTCGGCGCGCGGCGAGCACCGTGGTCAGCGCGCCCCAGCGGTCACCGACGACGACCACCGTGCCCGACAGGTCCGTCGGTTCGACGCCCCCCGGCGCGTCGCCCGCCGGCTCCGCCTCCGTCGGCGTGTCGCCGGGTCGCGCGGCGTCCCCCTGCCCGGCCTCGGCTCCCGCGAGGTGCCGCAGCAGATACTCGTCGGCGGCGTCCCACGCGCGCAGCGTCTCGCGGGGATGCTCGGGGAATCGGGTGAGGCCGAACTCGCCCCAGGGTGTCGTCAAACGGTTCATCGTGGTCACAGGCTATCCGTCCGGGAGCGCGGCGTACGCGTCGAGGCGCGCGCGGTGCCTGTTCAGCGCGGGTTCGGCTCGCTCCGTAGCCGCCCCGGCTCACCCGCCGCCGCGCCGCTGGTTCCCCGGGCGGGCCCGTCCTTCGCCGACCGGCGCGCACGGTCCAGGGCCGCCCGCGCCTGGCCGACCGTGAGGACGGCGGCGAACTCGTTGCGGGCGATCTCCAGCACCAGCTGGGCGTCGGCGGGCGGATGGGGGTGCTCACGCAGCGCGATGTCCGCCGCCGCCCGCGCGAGCAGATCGTCGTCGGGGGACGCGCCCGGCTGGGACATGGTGCGCAGGACCTGGTGCCAGAGTCCGGTCATCGCGTCATTCCCCTTCGTCCGCGGGGCCGCCGCGCGCGCCGTCCACAGGTGCCGCCCCGTCCACCGGAACGCCGGAACCGCCGCCCGCCACAGCGCCGTCGGGGGCGGCGGAGAGACCGAGGACGGCGAGAGCGTGATGGACCAGCTCGTCGGCCAGCATCAGTGGCGAGAACATACCGGTGTTACGGGCCCAGTGCCCGACCAGTTCATTGACCGCCCCGATCAGGGCGACCATGGCGAGCGTGTAGTCACGCCGTACGGCCTCGCCGCGCTCCACGGCGCGCTCCGCCTCCCCGATCAGGAAGTCGGTCCACAGGCCGCGCCAGAGCAACCGGTGCTCCTCCACCGCGCGCCCGACGCCGACGACCTCGATGAACGCGATCCGGGTGGCCGCGGGGTCGGCGGTGACGGCGTCCACATAGGCACGGGTCAGGGCCGTGATCCGGGCGCGGGTGTCCGCGGACTCCGTCGCGGGATCGCTGAGAACCGTCAGCGCGGCTTCCATGCCCGCACGGGCGACATCGTTGTGCAGCGCGATCAGCAGCGCCTCACGCCCCTCGAACTCCTCGTAGAACGCGCGGATGGAGACGCGCGCGGTGACACAGATCCGCTCGATGGAGGTGGCCGGGTAACCCCGGGTGATGAACAGCTCGGTGGCGGTCGTGAGCAGTCGCTCGCGGCGCCGCGCCCTGCGCGCCTGGCTCGTGCGGTCCGGCGCGGGGGGCGTGTCCCCGGAGGACTGGCCCGTACCGGCGGACGATGTGCCCGGGTCGGCGGACGGGGGGCGCGCACCGGCGGGCGGTGGTCCCGTACGCGCCTGCGAACGGCCCGTACCGGCGGGCGATGTGTCCCTGGATTTCCGGACCGGATCCATCCGACCTCCCCGAATCGCCCTGTGTACGTGCGGTGTTGCGTGGTCGCGTGGGGGTCAGGGCGCTTATCGAGCATGGCACGTGCCGGGGGGCCGACACGCCGTGATCCGAGAATGCTCCGCTGTCCGCCGTCACGGTGCATTCCCGTGTGAAAACCACTCGAATGGTCGTCACGCCGGGCTCCCCCGGCTCCGGAACGCGATGCTCGTGCTCACGGGCGATACCGCGTTACCGACCAGCGGAGGGAGCGGGGCTGTGATGACCACTCCCGCTGACCGGGCGGAGCGCGGCCGGTCCGCACGCAAACAGGCGTCCCGGTCATCGCACGGTCTGTGGATACCCGCCGCCGACCGGCTCGATCCGCTCACCGTACTGGCGCGTCAGACCGCCCACCGCGTCCCCGAGCTGCTGCCGCTGCGCTACGAGCGGATGGCCGCCTCGCCGTTCGCCTTCCTCCGCGGCGCCGCCGCCGTGATGGCCGCCGATCTGGCCACCCAGCCCCGCACAGGACTGACCGTCCAACTCTGCGGGGACGCCCATCTGCTGAACTTCGGTGTGTTCGCCTCGCCCGAGCGCGCGCTGCTCTTCGATCTCAATGACTTCGACGAGACCCTCCCCGGCCCCTTCGAGTGGGATGTGAAACGGCTCGCCGCGAGCGTCGCGGTCGCCGCGGGCGAGAACGGCCACTCCGAGGCCGACACCCGGCGGTCCGTACACGCCGCGTCCGCCGCCTACCGGACGTCGATGCGACGGCTGTCCGCCCGCGGTGAACTCGACGTGTGGTACGAGCGCCTCGACGCCGAGGACATCCTTCCGCTCATACGGTCGGAACACCGCAAGCGGGTCGAATCCCAGCTGGCGCACGCCGGTGAACGCACCGGGCTGCGGACGCTCGACATGCTGACCGACGCGCCGGACGGGCACCGCAGGATCACCCCCGACCCGCCCCTGCTGCAACCGGTGAGCCGGCTGGACATGGCCGTGCTCCGCCGCGTCTTCATCGGCTACCGGAGCACGCTCCCGGAGGATCGGCGCACACTCCTCGACAGGTACCGCTTCATCGACGCGGCCCGCAAGGTCGTGGGTGTCAGCAGCGTCGGTACGCGCTGCTACATCGTGCTGCTGGAGGGCCGGCACGCCGGGGATCCGCTGTTCCTCCAGATCAGGGAGGCCGAGCGGTCCGTACTCGAACCCCATCTGCGGCAGAGCGCCTATCCCCACCAGGGCCATCGGGTGGTGGCGGGGCAGCGGCTGCTCCAGGCGGCGGGCGATGTCTTCCTCGGGTGGGTGACCGGGCCCGAGGGCCGGCACTTCTACTGGCGTCAGCTGCGTGACATGAAGGGCTCCCCCGTCGTGGCGGACATGTCGCCGCCCCTGCTGCACGACTACGCGGGGCTGTGCGGCGCGGCGCTGGCCCGCGCCCATGCCCGGTCCGGCGACCGGATCGCGATCGCCCACTACCTCGGCGGCTCCGACGCCTTCGACCGCGCCATGGCCGACTTCGCGCTGCGGTACGCCGACCGGAACGCGGCCGACCACGCCGCGCTCGCCGCGGCCGTCGCGGCGGGCCGGCTGCCGGAGGAGCGCCCGGGGCCGGTGAACCACCGGTAGCGGACGGAGGCAGCAGCCCTTCGCCGAAGCAATAGGAGGTCCGGAAGACCTCCAGCGTCCCGGCCGACTGCCTCATGTACTCCTGAATGCCGAAGTCGCGCACGGCCAGGTCGAGATGGAGCGCCGCGGCCGGTCCGCCCAGCTGGTCTCCTCAGCGCGCGGCCCGCATCAGCAGGACGGCGGCCTTCCGCGCCTGGAGGGCCGGTTCCGCCGTTTCGAGTATCCCGGCGGTCACCATGGCGCCCTCGGCCAGCAGTTGCAGCTGATCGGCCAGATCCGGCGGCAGCTTCGCGTCGGCCACCAGACCGGCCAGATACCGCTTGAAGGCGAGCTTGTGCGCCCGCGCCCGCTCCGCGACCCGGGGTGAGGTGGCGCCGAGTTCGCCATACGCGTTGATCCAGGCGCAGCCGCGGAAGTCCGGCTCGCCGAACCAGGTGTGCAGATGGTCGAAGACCGCCAGGATCCGTTCCCCGGGATCCCGGTGGCGGTCCACCCGGTCGGCCAGCCGCTGCCGCCATACGAGGTCGCGCCGCGCGAGATACGCCTCGACCAGCTGTTCCTTGGCGGGAAAGAGCTGGTAGAGCCGCTTGAGTGAGATCCCGGAGGCGCCGCGGATGTCGTCCATGCCGACGCTCTGGACGCCCCGGGCGTAGAACAGCCGCTCCGCCGCGTCCAGCGCCTGTTCCCTGGCGGCCACGCCGTCCATCCTCGTCACGTTCCCCACGCCGCTCCTCGCCCCTCGTTCCTTGACCCGAGAACCATCGTTCTCTAGCGTATCAATGAGCGAGGAGAACGCCAGTTCTCCGTCGTGGTCCGCACCGGGACACACTCGTTCCGCCACCGGCCCACGTCCGTCCGCACCAGAAGGAGCCCGCGATGAGCGCCCGTCCGCCCCTGCCGCCGTTCACCCTCGACACGGCGAAGCAGAAGGTCCAGGCCGCCGAGGACGCGTGGAACACCCGCGATCCGCACAAGGTCTCGCTCGCCTACACCGAGGACTCGCGATGGCGTAACCGGGACACGTTCGTCACCGGCCGGGACGCCATCGTGGAACTGCTGACCCGGAAGTGGGGGCGCGAGCTGGAGTACGCGCTGCGCAAGGAGCTGTGGGCCTTCGAGGCCGACCGCATCGCGGTGCGCTTCCAGTACGAGAGTCATGACACGGACGGCCAGTGGTGGCGCTCGTACGGCAACGAGCTGTGGGAGTTCGACACGGACGGGCTGATGTCCCGGCGCGAGGCCAGCATCAACGACGTACCGATCCAGGAGAGCGAGCGCCGGATCCTCGGCCCCCGGCCCGACGCGGAGCGCGGGGTGCCCTTCCCTCTCCGCTGAGCCGCTGAGCCCTTGAGCCGCTGAGCCGCCAAGCCGTTGAACCGCTGAGCCGTGCGCCTCAGCCGGCGTCCAGGGCCGGGCCCGCCGTGTCGAGGGCGGCCCCGGCGTCATCGGCGAGCGTCACGGCCACCAGCCGCACCTGCTTGGACGGTACGAGGCCGGGGTTGGGCCGGAGCATGAACCGCCCCACGTAATGCCCGCTGCCCGAGGCCCGTAGCTCGATATCGCCGTCCGGCCAGCCGAGCTGTTCGATGTCCCACGGCTTGTGGTCCACCGAGACGGTGCCGTCCTGCTCCAGACGGGCCGGATGGCCGAGAAGACTGCCGTACTCGAACCGGCAGCCGCGCAGCCGCAGGATCTCCACGAGATGACGGCTGACCTGGTCGACCACGGCGTCCGGAGAGCCGGTGGACTGCGCGAGCCGTGCGGTGTCATGGATCCGGCCGAGCAGCCCGGCGTCCACCACCGTCATGACATGCAGCCGCCGGGCATGGGCGGCCAGTTGTGACACGGCGAGGCCCACCGCAAGCAGCAACACAACGGTCGCGATGTCGGTCGCGGCGGTGATACTGAACCGCTCGAACGGCCGGGCCAGGAAGAAGTCGAACCACAGAGCCGCCGACAGCGCGGCCAGCGCGCCGGCGACACGGTTCCCCATGGCGGCGACCGCCACGACGACCACGACGAGGATCAGCGCCAGATCGGCGCTCGCCATGCCCGAACGCAACGGCAGCAGCAACAGGGCGACCGCCAGTGGCGCGATCAGCGCCGCGCCGAGTGCGATGCGGTCGCGAAGGGGGAATCTCATGGTCCACCTCGCAGTACATCGTGCGCCGGACCGGACCGTCCGACCACCGAATCCAGGCCGTACAGCGGCCCACACCTTTACCTCTCCCCCCGGCGGCCTCCGGCGACTCGGGCCGCCGGGTGTCTTGACGCGGCCCTGCCGTCGGCCGGACCGACCTTGACGCGATCTTGACGCCCGGGACCGCCCGTCAGAGCCGGACGTACCGGCGGACGGCGTATGCACATCGGATGAAACGCGTGTGGAGCCGCGGCGGCGCGTGATACGTCTCCGTGTCATGGACGATCTTGTGACTGAGCGGCTCGTGCTGCATCCGTTGAGTGTGCTGGAGGCCGAGCGGGTGGCCGCGGCCGAGCCGGCGGACGGGGACCGCTGGGCGCCCGGATACCCCGCCGACGGCGACATGGTGGGGGCCAGGCGCTATCTGACGACCTGTGCGATCACCGGCGATCCCCAGCCCTTCGGCCCCTACGAGATCCGCCGCCGCGAGGACGGATACGCCATAGGCGGTCTCGGCTTCCACGGCGCGCCGGACGAGAACCTCACGGTCACCATCGGCTACGGCCTGATCCCGTCGGCGCACGGCAGGGGATACGCCTCCGAGGCCCTGCGCGAGCTGCTGCGGTTCGCGCGGGCGAGCGGTATCACCCGTGTCCAGGGCGACACCGATCACGAGAACACCGCGTCCCAGCGCGTCATGACGGCGGTGGGGATGCGGCTCGTCTCGGAGGACGAACAGCTGAGGTACTACGGGATCGTCTGGGCCGAGGACCTGCGGGCCGGGTGATGATCCGGTCTCACCCGGCCCGTCCGAGCGGGCCGCCCCGCCGCTTCCCGGACTGACCGCGACTATCCGCGGCGCGCGGTGGGCGTACGCCGGCGGGGCCCCGGACGGTCGAACACGCTGTCCATGGAGGGCTCGTCCTCCCCCTCGCCGTCGGGCAGCGGTGGCAGCTCCACGGTGTAGCGCGGTTCGAGGAAGATGTCGTGATGCTGCGGACGCGCGTTCGGCGCGGCCCCCGTGCTCGGTTCCTGCGACGGATCCTGACGGGAAGGAGAAGAAGGCATGCACAACCGTTCGGATAGTCGAGCGGCCGCGCGGCCCGAATGCCGATCGACCCGCTGGGAAGGTGTCTACCTCATCATTCCCCGTCCCGCATCACCGCGAGTGGTCGGAGCGTGGCGCCATCGGTACCGGCTGCTCGACCGGCGTACCGCGTCGGCCGGTTCCACCGGGTGCGGGCGGGGTGGTGAGAGTGCCCGGCCGCGCACCGCCCACCGGTCGGTGAACGTGCCCGTACGGAGCTGATCCAGAGTACGCGAGAGCGGCCGCGGGAGACGCATCCGGGAGCCCGATCCTCGGGTACGACGCGATGGCCACCCGCTCGGCCATGGCCGTGCGCTCCCCCTCGTACCCAACGAGCATTGCGCGTGTGAACCTTCGTCGTGTCCGAAAGGCGGTGAGAGCGGTGGCCGAGCTGGTGAGGGGGCGGCGCCCGCAGCCGGTCCTGGTTCAGACGGTGCGGTCGGCCGCCGCCGCGACGATCGCCTATGTCGTCGCCCTCCGGCTGAGCAGCGAGCCCGCGCCGCTGACCGCTCCCCTGACGGCGCTGCTCGTCGTACAGGTCACGCTCTACTCGACCCTGACCACCGGCATCCGCAGGGTGAACTCCGTTGTCGCGGGGGTGCTGGTCGCCAGCGTCTTCAGTGTGCTGGTCGGGCTGACCTGGTGGAGCCTGGGGCTGATCATCGTGGCCTCGCTGATCGTCGGGCGGCTGGTCAAGGTGGACGAGTTCGTGCCGGAGGTCGCGATCAGCGCGATGCTCGTCCTCGGTGTGACACGGGTGGCGTCCACCGCCTGGGACCGGGTGCTGGAGACGCTGATCGGCGCGGTGGTGGGGCTGCTCTTCAACTTCCTGTTCGTGCCACCGGTGTGGGTCCGTACCGCGGGCCAGTCCATCGAGGATCTGTCCCGCCGTATGCGCCAGTTGCTGCTGCGTATCGGGGAGGGGCTGACGGAGACCACTCCGGTCGAGCGCGCCGCCGACCGGCTGCACGAGGCGCGCCGTCTCGACCACGACATCAGCGAGGTGGACGCGGATCTCCGGCAGGCCGAGGACAGCGTACGGCTCAACCCCCGGGTCAAGGAGGGTCTGCTGAACCGCGTGGTGCTGCGTACCGGTCTCGACACCCTGGAGATCTGCACGGTGGTGCTGCGCGTACTGGCCAGGACGCTGACCGACCTCGCCAAGGAGCGTACGGAGGAGCCGCTGTTCCCCCAGGAGGTGGGGATCGCGCTGAAGGAGCTGCTGGCCCGGATCGCCGACGCGGTCGTCAGCTTCGCCGTACTGGTCACCACGGAGGCCAGTCGGAGCGCCGAGACCGCGGAGGCACGGCTCGCCGAGGATCTGGCGGCGGCGCGCGTGAGCCGGGAACGGCTGGCGGGGCTGCTGCTTGAGGGCGTCCAGCGGCACCCCCGTCAGTGGCAGCTCCATGGCGCGCTGCTCGCGGAGATCGACCGGATCCTGGACGAGCTGGACATGGAGAACCGCTCCAAGCGGCTGATGGAGGAGCTGGACCGCGCCTCTCGTGAAACGCGTGAGCGATACCCCCGGCTGGCCGCCGCGTGGCAATGGGTACGGGAAGCGCTGCCGCGGCGGCGGGGATAAAGGCCGGCCGATATACCGAACCGGGAAAGGGGGCGGTGGCCGGGCTTCTCCCGGCCACCGCTGTGGCGTGAATCGCTCGCCCGCGGAGCAACGGGAAACTCGCGCCGAATTATTGACGGAGTTTTTGCCCGCAACGCTTTGAGACGAGGTGTATTCGGGCGGGGACGCCGTCGCCCGCCCCCTCCGGGCCCCGCAATCATGGGCGCCATCAGCGAGGACGACGGGATCCGGCCGCTCGGCCGGATGTGATCAGGAGCTTCGCCCCCGCCGCCCGGGCGCGCCGCGCGGACCGTTTTCCGGCGTCTCAGCAGGTCCACGGGGTGCGCGGAGAGGGCGAGTTGGGTGGGGCGGTTGATGAGGCCGGTGCGGATGGCGGTACTGTGCGCGCGCGCCGTCATCGTGGGCGGCGCGGTTATAGCGGAGGATTTTGTGACTCTATTCAGCGGATCATGGCGGCGCAGAAGCGCCCTCATAACCGTCGCCACGGCAAGCGCGCTGGGTGTCGGCCTGTCGGCCGTTCCCGCGGTCGCGCACACGCCGACGTGGTCGGTGACCTGCTCCGAGGTCAGCCTCGACCTGACCGCCTACGGCAACAGCGACAAGAACACGGTGACGGTCACCGTGGACGGCAAGGACCTGCTGCCCACCGAGAATTTCAAGAACGACTTCCACCGGAAGCTCGATCTCCCCGAGCACAAGAACGAGCTGAGCGTTCGTCTCATCGTGGTGGCCGCCGACGGCGACCAGTTCTCCAAGGACGAGACGAAGACCGCTCCGGTCTGCGACGAGCCCACCAAGCCGCCGACCTCGAACGCCCCGACGCCGACCGCGACACCTTCGGACGAGACGCCCACCCCCGAGGCGCCCAAGCCGACGCCTTCGGTGACGGACACGCCCTCGGACGAGGCCAGCAGCTCGGCGCCGGCGACGGTTCCCTCCTCGCAGCCGAGCCCGGCCGGCGACGACCTCGCCGAGACGGGTTCCTCCAGCTCCACCCCGCTGATCGCCGGTGCGGCCGGTGTCGTACTGGTCGCCGGAGCGGGCATCATGTGGGCCGCGCGCAAGCGTCGTACCGCCGGAAACTGATCCACCGCTCGACACACCGCCCCGTCGCCACGCCGGACGCGGTCCGGACTTCCACCGCCAACACTCGGCGGCCCGGACAGTGGTGACCCGGCCATGAGGCATGGACCGGACGACTGCTCGCCCGCCAGGGGCGCGTCGGCCGGACTCCCCGCGGCGGAGGTGGTGTGAGGTCGAGGAGGTACGGAGCGGGCGCGCGACCCCAACGGGGCGCCACCCCGACGTACTCCTCGTGCCGTGTGAGGCCCCGCGACACCCCCGTTCGCGGGGCCTCGTCATGCGCGGGGCGCCCCCGGCGCCGACAATGGACCGGACACCCGTCGACAGGCCACCGACGCACTGGGGGCGCCATGGATCCGGTGGAGGCTCTCGACAGGATCGCCTTTCTGCTGGAGCGCTCGCGGGCCGAGACCTACCGGGTACGGGCGTTCCGTACCGCCTCGGCGGTGGTGGCGGACATGCCCGCCGACGAGGTCGCGCGGCGGGCCGAGGCGGGCACCCTCGGCCGGGTGCGCGGCATCGGTCCCAAGACCTCGCAGGTCGTGGAAGCCGCGGTGAGGGGATCCGTTCCCGAGTATCTGGCGCGGCTGGAACGGGAGGCCGCCGGGCCGCTCACGGAGCGCGGGCACGCGTTGCGCGCGGCGCTGCGCGGTGACTGTCATCTGCACTCGGACTGGTCGGACGGTGGCAGCCCCATCGAGGAGATGGGGCGGACGGCCGCCGCGCTCGGCCATGAATGGGCCGTGCTCACGGACCACTCCCCCACCCTCACCGTGGCCAGGGGTCTGACGGCCGAGCGGCTGCGCGCGCAACTCGATGTGATCGCGGAGCTGAATGAGCGGTGGGCGCCGTTCCGGCTGCTCACCGGCATCGAGTGCGACATCCTGCCGGACGGCTCGCTCGACCAGGAGCCCGAACTGCTCGACCGGCTCGATCTGGTGGTGGCGTCCGTCCACTCGAAGCTGCGCATGGACGCCGCTCCGATGACCCGACGGATGATCGCCGCCGTACGCAATCCGCTGACCGATGTGCTGGGTCACTGCACGGGACGGCTGGTCATCGGGCGGAGCCGACGGGATCGCGGCGGATCGGGCGGCAGCCGGCCGGAGTCGGAGTTCGACGCGGACGCGGTGTTCGAGGCGTGCGCCGAGTCCGGCACCGCGGTGGAGATCAACAGCAGACCCGAACGGCTCGATCCACCCCGCAGGCTGCTGCGCCGTGCGGTGGCGGCCGGGGTCTTCTTCGCCATCGACACGGACGCGCACGCGCCGGGGCAGCTCGACTGGCAACTCCTGGGCTGCGCACGGGCGGAGGAGTGTGACGTGCCCGCCGACCGGGTCATCAACACCTGGCCGGCCGAGGGACTGCGGGAGTGGACGCGGACCCGGCTGGCACCGGCCCCGGGCTGACCGGTGCCTGCCGGGCATACGGGAGAGCAGGGTAAGACCGAGCGGGGTAAGACCGAGCGGGTACGGCCGACCGGGTACGGCTCAGCGGGTCGGTACGGCCGAGCGGGACTCAGCGGCCGTCCAACTCGGCGAACAGACTGGTGTCGAGGCGGGCCAGCAGATCGGTCGGATCCTCGTACACCTCGACCGCGCCGGTGGACTCCAGGGCGGCGCGCGGAATGCCGCCCGACAGCAGGGCGACGGGGCGGACACCGGCTCGGGTCGCCGCCTCCATGTCCCACACCGAGTCGCCGACGAACACCGCCAGCTCGGGCGGCACCCCGGCCAGCGCCAGCGCCCGGCCGACCGGGTCGGGAGCGGGGTCGCCCGCCGGTACGTCGTCCGCGCCCACCGTCCCCCGGATGACGTCGTCGGCGTCGACCGCCCCGCGCAGCGCGGCGATCTCGGCCGCGCCCGCCGAGGTGGCGAGCACGATCCGCCAGCCCCGGTCGGCGAGCGACCGCAGAAGATCACCCGCGCCCTCGAAGGCCGGCAGCCGGTCCAGGAAGGTCCCGTACAGCGCGGTGTGCGCGGCGCTGATCCGCGTGTCCTGGCCGCGGTCGCGCTCGTCACCGAGCAGATACGCGATCAGTTCGCCGGAGTCGAGGCCGATCGCCCGGTGGATCGCCGACATCGGGACCGTGTGCCCGGCCTGGCGGAACGCCTCCCACCAGGCGGTCACATGGAGGTGGTTGGTGTCGACGAGCGTTCCGTCGACGTCGAACAGGGCCGCGCGCGTCGCCATGTGTCTCCCGTTCCCGTTCGGGCCGGGCCACCGGGGACACGCCCCGGGGGCCCGGATGCCTGGAGCAACGTCTTGATCATGCCGTCTTCTCACGGCCCGGAACGGGTTGAGCGGGGCCGTACGGGTGAGCGGCGGCGTCCGTGCGCACGCCTGGACGGACACCGGCGAGAAGGACCTACGCGTACAGGCCGCCGAGCCAGTCGCGCCACGCGCCCTCGATCGCCTTGGAGTCGGCGCCGGGAGCGAAGTCGTGCACGCTGACCCCCACCGGCGCGCCGAAGTGGTTCCTGCCGAACAGCCGGTACATCGCCGTGTCGGTGCGCACACCGATGAAGTACGGATCGCGGTAGTCGACGACGGCGTCGACGGGCCCCGCGCCTGGCAGCTCGAACCGTACGGCCGTCCCCTCCGTCGCCTCGTCCGGCAGCCCGAGCCCCCGGCTCGCGACGTCGAGCGCGTCCGCGGCCCGGGAGGCGTCGGGGCCGTCCGCGCCGGCGAACACCGCCGTGCGTCCGGTGAAGTGCAGCAGATACTGGCGCAGTGTGTGCAGATAGAAGTCGGTGTGCTTGGAGGCACCGTCGTACTGGTTGTCCCAGTCGTCGACGAAGATGCCGCTGTGGACGTACCGCACCCACGAACCGCCGCCCTCGCGCGGCTCGATGACATGGTCGAGCTGATTCAGCGTCTGCTGCGAGATCCCTTCCACGTTCTCGACCCGGCCGGTCAGCCGCCGCGGCGGGTCCCAGGCCGTGACGGTGCCGCCGTGCGGTGCGGCCCCGCCCTCATGGGGCTCGTACTCCATGGGCCACAGCCAGCCCGCGGTACCGGTCGTGAGCGCTTCCCAGACCTGCTCGGGACTCGCGTCCACCTCGAACTCGCGGATGATCTCGAATTCCTTGGACATGACGACTTACTCCTGTGCGTGGGTGGGTGATGCGGTGTGGGACGCGCGCCCGGCCGGCCGCGTGTCGGAGGTGTTCCGCCGGCTCTCGACGGCCGCTCCGGCGGCCGTCGGCTCGGCGTCGTCGGACGGGACGGGATCCAGCTCGGCCGGGCCGGACTTGAGGGTGTCGGGCTTGACGGTGGGATGGAGCGCGACCACGATCCGGTGATCGCGGCCGTTGTCGGCGTGTTCGTCGTGGTACTTGGCGATCAGCGCGCCGACGCCGCGGGTCAACTCGTCGACGAAGGCGGCCCGGTCGGCCGCGGAGGCGAAGCGTACCTCCCCGTCGAGCGCGTACGTGGCGAGCCGCTTGTGCGCCTTCGTCGCGCCGGTGATCAGCGCGCCCACGTCGCGTACGAGCCGCGCGGCGACCGCGAGCAGCCAGCGCGCGGAGAGCTGGTCACGGAAGCGGGCGGGGTCGGGCTGTACGGAGGCCAGCGCGAGCGGCGAGATGACATACGAGGCCGCGGTGGCCCGCATCAGCCGCTCGGTGACATTACCCTTTCTGCGCTCACCGGCCAGCTCCACCAGGCCGTGCCGTTCCAGGGCCTTGAGGTGGTAGTTCACCTTCTGCCGGGGCAGCCCGACCCGCCCGGCGAGCATCGTCGCCGACGCGGGTCCGACGGCCAGCTCGGCGAGCAGCCGGGCTCTCATGGGGTCCAGCGAGACGGCTGCCGCCGCCGCGTCCTCGATCACGGTCACGTCCAACATGGCTCCACCATCTCACCGAAAACTTTTTCTGTCCAGAACCATTCGCTTGTCGGTGAGAGGACCCTGATGCGTCAGTCCGGGGGCGAGGGCGGTGGCAGGCGCAGATGGGCCAGGTCGTCCGGGACCGGGGTGTTGGGGCGGAACAGCGGGGCGGACTCGCCGTCGGCGGCCGTCGCGGGTGCGTCGGTGAGCCGGAACCTGGCGCGCAGCCGGGTGTAGAAGTCGGTGGGCCCCAACCGGACCAGCCGCAGCCGGTACTTGGCGCCGTACACACCGACCCAGTCGCCGGGTCCGAGCACCCCGCGCAACTGTCCGTCGATGCTGAGCGCCACCTCCCCGGAGTGCGGCAGCACCCGCATGGCCACCGGTTCGTCGGGCGCGGCCACGACCGTGCGGTCGAAGGTCATGTGCGCGGCCACGGGCGTGAAGACCACGGCGTCCATGTGCGGAGAGAGCACCGGTCCCCCGGCCGCGAAGCTGTAGGCGGTCGAGCCGGTCGGTGAGGCCACGATGACCGCGTCCGCGGAGTACGCGGCGAGCAGCCGGCCGGCGATATAGACCCCCAGGCTGACCTGCCGGTCCCGGACGAGCTTCTCCAGTACGACATCGTTGACCGCGACGATGTCCAGCGCCACCCCCCAGCCGTCGCCCACCGCGGTGTCCGGCCGGACATGGGGCGGCGGCAGCGTCGGTACACGGCCGGAGCGCAGCAGCGCTTCCATCACGGACGGCATCTGCGGAACACGGGACGTGCGCATGGTGAGCGTCATCCGCTCCTCGATCTCGGCGCGCCCCTCGTGAACGGCGTCCAGCGCCTTCGTGACCTTCTCCGCCGGGACTTCGGTCAGAAAGCCGACCCGGCCCAGATCGACCCCGAGCACCGCGGCGTCGTTCTTGGCGGCGATCCGGGCCCCGCGCAGGAAGGTGCCGTCGCCGCCGAGGGTCAGGACGAGGTCCGGATGGCCGGCCGCCGTGGCCTCCTCCTGGCCGCCGTGGCGCGGTTCATGGTCTTTCCACACATCGATTTCCGTGCAGGGGATGCCGTGCGCGTGGCCCCAGGTGTGGACCGCGATCGCCGCCTCGACGGCCTCGGGGCGGCCCCGGTGGACCACGAGGCCGATGCGTTCGACAGTCATGCTCGCGCTCTCCGTACGTCCGGTTCCTCGGAAGGAGTCCGCTCCGGCGGTCGGGAGCCGCCGCGCACTTTCCAGGATCACCGATTTGCCGGCGGGACGGCCGGGGCCGGTCGGCCCCCTGTTGGATTCACCCGAATGGCGGATGACTCGGGATGGCCCCGCCACAGCGACGACCACTGTGAGCGCTGGCCCGACAGGCACCGGGGGCCAGGTCGCGGCGGGGCCGGCGTGCTGCCCCGGTTGCCACGGGTCCCGGACGGATGCGCGATGGAGTCGTGCGCGCCTGACCGTGAGGGGCCTGATCCCGCAGACGCGCTTCCCCCACGCGAGGAGTGATCGCTGATGTCAGCCGATGGCGTGTTCGACAACCCCAGCAGGCTCAACGGTTTGGCCATATACGACAAGGACGGCGACAAGATCGGCAACGTCGGCCAGGTCTATGTGGGCGACCGCTCGGGCCGCCCGGAGTGGGTCACCGTGAAGACCGGTCTGTTCGGCATGAAGGAAAGCCTCGTCCCGCTGTCCGGCGCCCGCCGGGCGGGCGAGGACATCCACGTCCCGTACGCGAAGGAGACCGTCAAGGACGCTCCGCGACTGGACGCCGACGAGCATCTGGACCCCAGTCAGGAGAAGCAGCTCTACAAGCACTACGGTCTGACCGCCACGGGCGCGGGTCTGGGCATGGCCTCGGACACCGCCGCGGGTACGGGCACGGCCTCCGGTACGCGCACGACCGCCGGCACGACCGCGGGCGCGCCCTCCGGCACGGGACGGACGGGAGCCGGGAGGGCGACCGGCGGCCTGGCAGGCGCCGCCACCACCGGTGGCGCGGGACGGCCCATGGCCGGGGTGCGCGGCTCGACGCCCGACGAGGGCAAGGAACGGCACGGCGAGGAGCTGATCCGGTCCGAGGAGCAGCTGTACGTCAGCACCGAGGAACACGAGGTGGGCCACGCCCGGCTGCGCAAGGTCGTGGTGACCGAGAACGTGACAACCTCCGTACCGCTCAGCCATGAGGAGGTCCGGGTCATCCACGAGGCGATCTCGCCCGAGGACCGGACCGGCGTCCGCGGCTCCCTCATCGGGGAGGCCCAGACCGAGGTGACCCTGCACGCCGAGGAGCCGGTCATCCGCAAGGAGTCCGTGCCGGTCGAGCGTGTGCGCATGGAGACGGAGAAGGTGACCGAGCAGAAGGAGGTCTCCGCCGAGGTCCGCAAGGAGCAGATCGAGTACGACACCGATCAGACCGACACGGGTATGGGCGGCAGGCGCGGCTCCGGCCGCTGACCCCGCCGGCATCCGGCCGGGCACACACGCCCCCGCCCACCACGTCCGCGTGGCCGGCGGGGGCAGGCCATACGCACACACGTCGTCATACCTCGTGAGTGGCATGGCCTCTCCGAGTGTTCGGACCGGTGGACCAGGTGGGTGAGCCACCGGTGAACCAGTCGGGGGTGAGAGAGGGGAGCGTCAGCTCGCGCTCGGGCTGGCGCTCGCGCTTTCGCTCGGGCTGGTGCTCGTGCTGGGGCTCGCGCTCTGCGGCGGGGTGGTGATGGCCTTGCCCTCGGGGCTGACGACGAACCACTTGGCGCCGAACTCGGTCAGGTCCTGGCCCTTGGTCTCGCCGGGCTTGGTGTCTTCCCTGAACGTGTAGAGCGGGTGGCCGTTGTACATGGCCTGCTTGGTTCCGTCGCTGCGGGTGGTGGTGGTCAGCAGGTTCGCCTTGACCCCGGTGCCCGCCTGCGGTGTGCCCTTGACGAGCGCGGGCGGCCAGTCGACGATGCAGTCCCCGCTGCACGTGGACTTCTTCGCCTTGTCCGCCTCGAAGAGGTAGAGCGTATGACCCTTGCCGTTGACCAGGATCTTCCCGAAGGGTCCGGTCTTGACGGATACCTTGCCCACTTCCTCGGACGGGTTCACCGACGGGGAGGCCGGCATGGACGAGGACGGAGAGGTGGAGGCGGAGGCCGCCACGAAGTCCGCGGGGTTCTCCTTGGACGCCGATTCGCTCCCACTGTCGGAGCAGCCGGCGAGCGCCCCGGCGCAGAGTGCCGCCGCGGCCACCGCGGTGGCTGTCCTGGTGTTGATCCTCATTCAGGTCTCCTCAGCTCAGGGGCCGCCTCACGGACAGCACAGCGCCCGCCCGATCGCGGCCACAGCACCCACTACACGACAGGGTCGGAAAGCGGGCCACCGGACAGAGCCGTCCGGAGTACACGGCGCCGCGGGAGGCGGGCGCCCGGCCGTCGCCTGGCGCCCGGCCACGACCCCGCGGACCTGGCATGTTCCGGTCTGGGCTCTGCCGAACGGGTGAGGTATCGTGGGGTGCTGCGAAGGGGAGTAGCCCCGCGAACCGGTCGTCGACACACTGGAACCCCCGGGTTCCCGGTGGCCGGGCCCACTGATCCAGTGGGCGGGCGAGACCTTCGGTCAGGCATTGACGGTGTCCGCGTCCCGCGGTCACCGCCGTCGTGCCGGGCCGAGTCTCCTCCTGGCTCCGTACGGGGCTTCGCGAAGATCCGGGCCCGGCCCTCAGAGAAAGCCACCCGGAATGCATCTCGACCCCCTGGCGATCGTCACCGCCTTCGGGCTGATCTTCCTTGCGGAGCTCCCCGACAAGACCATGTTCGCGTCCCTGGCCATGGGCACGCGCATGCGCCCGCTCTACGTATGGTTCGGCACGTCGACGGCGTTCATCGTGCATGTCGCCATCGCTGTCGCCGCGGGCGGTCTCATCGGGCTCCTGCCCGACTGGATCGTCAAGCTCGTCTCCGCTCTGCTCTTCGCGTTCGGCGCCTTCATGCTGCTGCGCGGTGGAGGCGACGACGAGGACGAGGAAGGCGAGAAGAAGACGGTCACCGGCTTCTGGCCCGTCTACTCCACCGCGTTCATGGCCGTCTTCATCAGCGAGTGGGGCGATCTCACCCAGATCACCACCGCCAACCTCGCGGCCAACAACGGCACGTGGTCGACCGCCATCGGTTCGGCCGCCGCGCTCATGTCCGTATCCGCGCTGGCGCTGCTCGCCGGCCGGTTCATCGCCACCCGCGTCCCCCTCAAGACCGTCCAGCGCATCGGCGGTCTGTGCATGCTGGGCCTCGCCATCTGGTCCGTGACCGAGATCTTCGTGGGCTAACGAACCGCCATATATACGAACCGCTATATATACGAAGCCCTGCCCACCGGCGAGCGCCGGTGAGCAGGGCCTTCTGATGGGATTCGGGCTGGACGGCGGCTCTCAGGCGGCCGGGGCCAGGTGCTTTTCGAGCACCGTGAGCACATCACGGGCCGCCGTGGGCCCGGTGTTGAGATAGAAGACATCGTCGTCGACCGGGATCGCCGTCTTGCCCGCGACGGCGGACAGCGTCGGCCAGAGGGGCGCCTTCGTCAGCGCCGACGCCTTGGACTCGGCGCCCTGGACCCCGTAGAACAGCCAGTCCGCGTCGGCCCGGTCCAGCTGCTCATTGCTGATGTTCTGGGAGGTCTTGTCGAACCGCTGGCTCTTGGGGCGGCCGAGCCCGGCGTCCTCGGCGATGCTTCCGGTGAACGAGGGCACACCGAAGACCCGCAGCCGGTCGCCGTTCAGCCGCAGGAAGGACACGGTCGCCGGCTTGTCGAGGCTCTTGCCCAGTTCTTCGGCGTCGGCGTGGAAGGTGTCGAGATACGTCCGCGCCTGTTCGGTCTTGCCGAGTCCGTCGGCGACGAGCAGGAAGTCCTGCTTCCAGTACAGCCCGGTGCCCTGGGTGGCGATGGTGGGCGCCAGCTCGGTCAGCGCCGTATAGAGGGTCTTGGCGTTCTTGCCCGCGATGTTCATCAGGATCAGATCCGGCTCGATGTTCGCGATGGTCTCCAGGTCCGGGTCGACCCGCGAGCCCACGTCCACGACCTTCGCCAGCTGAGCGGCGTCCTTCGGGAAGTCGTCCTTCAGATACCGGGGTACGAGATCCGCCCCGTCCCCGCGGGTCGAACCCGCCGGCACCGTGCCGAGCGTGAGCAGCGCGTCGGCCTGTCCGGTGGAGATCACCACGACCTTCTTCGGCGCGGCCTCAAGGGTGGTCCTGCCTTCGAAGTGGCTGACGGTACGGGGGAATTGCCCGTCAGGTTCGCCGCTTCCCATGCCCTTGGGCACGGAGCGGGGAGCCGTATGGGTCGATGTGGCCGGGGTGGCCGACGGGGCGGACGTCCCGCCATCGCCCGACGAGTCCGTCGAGTTGGTGGAACAGCCGCTGAGCAGCAGGGCGCCGGCTATGGCGACGCCGCTGACGAGACGGGTGAGAGGGAGATCACGGAAGCGGTACACGGGGCATTAGCTTAGGCTTCCCTAAGTGCGGATGAGTAGGTATGACAGTCATGCGATGGATCACATATCCGGAAGTGCGGGTTCCGGGGGTGCGGGCTCCAGTGAGGCGGGCTCCGGAAAAGCGGACCCGGTGTCCCCGGCCGGCGACCGGCGCTCCCCAGGGTCGCGAACCGTCGAACCGCCGGGCGGGCGCCCCCGGTCCGGCGGGCGCCGCCGCGGACAACACCTCGCCGCCCTGGTGGTCTGTCTCGCCCTTGTCGTCCTGCTCGTACTGATCAGCCTGGGCGTCGGCGCGCGGGGCATCCCCCTGGGGACCGTGGGGCGGGTGCTGCTCCATGACGACGGAAGCCCGGAGGCCATCATCGTCCGGGAGTTGAGGATGCCCCGTACCGTCCTCGCGGTGGTCGTCGGTGCCGCGCTGGCGCTGGCCGGGGTCGTCATGCAGGCCATCACCCGTAACCCGCTCGCCGAGCCGGGCATCGTCGGCGTCAACGCGGGCGCCTCCTTCGCGGTCGTGGTCGCGATCGCCGCGTTCAATGTCACCGGCGTCTCCGGATACATCTGGTTCGCCTTCGCCGGAGCGGTTCTGGCCGCGCTGATCGTCCATACGCTCACCTCGGGCGCCGCCCGCGGTCACCACCACACCCGGCTCGTCCTGGCGGGAGCGGCGCTGTCGGCGAGCCTCGGGGCCTGTACGGGCATCATCACCATGTTCAACACCACGGCTTTCGACTCCTACCGCTTCTGGGTGGTGGGGGCGCTGGAGAACCGGGGTACGGAAGCGCTCACGGCCGCGGTCCCCTTCGTTCTGGCCGGCACCCTGATCGCGCTGGCGCTCGGCCCGTCCCTGAACGCGCTCGCGCTGGGGGACGAGACCGGGGCGGCTCTCGGGCTCAGAGTCCCCTGGGTGCGCGCGGCCGGCTTCCTCTCGATCATGCTGCTGTGCGGCGCGGCGACCGCCGCCGCGGGGCCGATCGCGTTCGTCGGTCTGGTCGTTCCGCATGTGCTGCGGCTGGTCCTCGGCCCCGACCTGCGCCCGCTGCTGGCGTTCGCGCTGCCCGGCGGCGCCATTCTGCTGCTCGTCAGTGATATCGCCGGACGGGTCGTCGCACCGCCGGGCGAGATCGAGGTCGGTATCGTCACGGCGTTCATCGGGGCGCCCGCGCTGCTCTGGCTCGTCGTCAGGCGCAAGGAGGCCGCGGCGTGACCACCCCGCACCGGACCGCCGCCCCGACGCGCGTACTGCGGCTTCCCGGAGAACTCACCCTGCGCTACTCGGGCCGTACCGCCGCCGTGACGGCCGTCCTGCTGCTTGGCTGCGCCGCGGTGTGGACGCTCAGCGTGTTCACCGGCACGTACCGGATCGACACGGGCCGCATCCTCGACGTACTCGCCGGTGGCGGATCGGGGACGGACCGGTTCATCATCGTCGGCCAGCGGCTGCCGCGCGTCTGTGCCGCACTGCTCGTCGGAGCGGCCCTCGGGCTGTCCGGGGCGCTGTTCCAGAGCCTGTCGCGCAATCCGCTCGGCAGCCCGGACGTCATCGGGTTCACCACCGGCTCGACCAGCGGCGCGCTCGTCGTCATCCTGGCCGGCGGTGGTACGGCCGGAATCGGTGTCGGCGCGGGCTCGGTGCTCGGCGGGCTGGTGACCGCGGTGGTCGTGTACGCGTTCACCGCGTCGCGCGGTGTCTCCGGCAACCGGCTGGTGCTCGCCGGTATCGCCGTGGGCGCGATGCTGGCGTCGGTCAACGACTTCCTCATCACCCGCGCCGATCTGGAGTCCGCGGAGAGCGCCAAGGCCTGGACGTTCGGCAGCCTCAACGCCGTCTCCTGGCCGCAGGTCACTCCGCTGGCGCTCGCGCTGCCCGTACTCGCCGTCGCGACCCTGGCCGTGGGCCGGCCGCTGAGGCTCATGGAGATGGGGGACGACACCGCCGGCGCGCTCGGGGTGAACATCGCGCGCGTCCGCGCGCTCGGCCTGCTGCTCGGTGTCGCCCTGGCGGGCGCGGCCATCGCCGTCGCGGGCCCGATCGGCTTCCTGGCGCTGGCGGCCCCCCAACTGGCCCGCAGAATCACCCGGGCCCCGGGCCCCCCGATCGGTTCGGCCACGCTCACGGGCGCGCTGATCCTCGCCACCGCCGATCTGCTGGCCCAGCGCCTCCTGTCCCCCTTTCAGATCCCGGTGGGGCTGGTCACCGGGGCCCTCGGCGGTCTCTATCTGCTGTGGCTGCTGTCCAGGGAGAAGAGGAACGCTCGGGTCCATTAAGCCTCGATAAGCAGCGATAAGCCCCGATGAGACCGATGAGCACGATAAGTGAGCCGGACGGTCCGGGCGGGACCGGTCGCGAATGGTCCCCCAGGAGAAGAGGCCGCTCGCCGACGGCCGGGCCGCGTCATATTGGGCGCCCACGGTGATTACGATAAACACATGAGGCGATGGTCATCACACGGCAGGACCCGGCCCGCTGGGGCGCGGGTTCTCCTGTTGTCGCTGGTGACCGCGGTACTGACCGGTCTGCTGGCGATGCACGGGCTGTCGCCGGTCACCCCACCGCAAGGACACACCGCTTCCGCTCCGTCCTCGTCGGCCTCGGCGTCCGCGACGGACCCCCGGTCCTCCTCCGTACCCGCGTCCTCGGCTCATGCCATGGCCGCCGGCGCGGTGGACGGGGACTGCGCACATCGGGATGGCGGAGGCGGCGGGCATCTGGACCACGCGGACGCCACCTGCGCCGCCGCCGGGGTGGGCGCGGGTCCCGCGCTGCCGACCCCGCTCGCCTCCGCGCTGCCCGCCGGGCCGCTCACCGTACCCGCCGGGCTACGACAGGCTCCCGGGACGGCGACGGGCGACCGGGCGCCTCCCTCATTGAGCGAACTCCAACTCCTGCGCATATAGGCGCCGCTCCGGCGGCCGTCCCCGCTGCCGAGCCGATCGCGTCGATCGGTTCGCCGGGCCGGTGGCCGCGTTCGGTATGCCCATACCCTCACCACCACGCACAGGAGTCGTTCCACCATGACCTCGTACCGTCACGCGGCCCGTGCGGCCGCCATCGCCGCGGCCGTGTCCACCGCCGCACTCACCCTCTCCGCCTGCGGCGGGGACAACGGACCTACGTCCGCCACCGCTTCGACGTCCGCGTCCGCATCCGCCTCGGCCCCGGGTTCGGCGGCGGGCTCGTTGTACAACGCCGCGGACGTGTCGTTCGCGCAGGGCATGATCCCGCATCACCGGCAGGCCGTGGAGATGGCCGACCTCGCGGCGACCCGGGCCTCCTCGGCGGAGGTGAAGAAGCTCGCCGCCGAGATCAAGAAGGCCCAGGACCCGGAGATCAAGACCCTCTCCGGCTGGCTCACGTCCTGGGGCGCGCAGGTGCCCACGCAGGGCAGCATGGATCACTCGGGGCACTCGATGCCCGGGATGATGGCCGACAGCGATATGTCCACGCTGGAGAAGGCCACGGGCCCGGCGTTCGACACCGCGTTCCTGAAGCTGATGGTCGAGCACCATGAGGGCGCGGTCGAGATGGCCAGGACCGAGAAGTCGGCAGGGGCCGACAAACGCGCCAAGGACATGGCGGACGCCATCATCACGTCCCAGAGCGCCGAGATCACCCGGATGAACACGCTGCTCGACGAGTAGCGGCGAGGCACCGGGGCTCCGGGGCTCCGGTCCCTCGGCCACCGGGGGCCGCGCCGCACGCGCGGTCCCCGGTCGGTCGGGCAACGCCTAGTCGGTCGGGCAACGCCTATTGGGGCGGTACGCCGCTTCTCCCCGTACGGTCCGCGCCGCCCGGCACGGAGATCAGCAGTTCGGGCCGGTCCCACATCACGGCCGGTGGGTTCGCGGCCACCGTGCCGGTCCTACGGGCACCCACGCTGCGGTAGAAACCCTCGGCGGGCGGATGGGAGACGACACGGACGGCGTCGAGTCCGGCGCCGCGCGCCTCGTCCGTCATGTGCTCGACGAGCCGACGGCCGATGCCGAGCCCTTGGGCGGCGTCCGCGACGAACATCAGATCCAGCTCGGGCGGATCGAGGACGAGCGCGTAGAAGCCGAGCAGCCGCTCCTCGGTGCGTACGGTTTCCGCGGCGCCCCCCGCCCCTCCCCCTTCGGTCGCCACGGCCAGGAAGACCCGGTGGGTCTCGATGTAGTCGGGGCCGACCCGGTACCCCGCGACCATCGGGGCGTACGGCCCCTCGTAGGCGCGGGAGACCCGGACGAGCCGGGTGAGCCGCCGGGCGTCCCGCGCGGTCGCCC
Organism: Streptomyces sp. NPDC051662; assembly: GCF_040681655.1. Taxonomy (NCBI): domain Bacteria; kingdom Bacillati; phylum Actinomycetota; class Actinomycetes; order Kitasatosporales; family Streptomycetaceae; genus Streptomyces; species Streptomyces sp. NPDC051662. The sequence continues at coordinate 62,348 of NZ_JBFAZD010000007.1, read as the reverse complement.
GTCTGATCGAGACCGTCGTACCGGCCGCCCCCGCACCCACACGCGTAACTTGCGACACCATGGGGAGAGTATTACACCCGCGTAACTCCCGACGTGGGGCGCCCTTGCGCGGATCCGGGCGGCCGACAGGATGAGGACCGGGACCGGCCCGCCGAACCGGCCCTGGAGTGCGTCGCGTATGCCAGAGGTCCAGACCGAGCCCCGCTTTCTTTCTTTGCCCAGCGGTTATTGGCATGGCCATGCAGAAGGTTCAGCATGGAACCGCGCTACGCGCGTCATCCCTTCCAGGCAATGGATTTCGGGAGGCCCCATGGAAGACCACGCCCCCACACCGTCCCGCCGCGCCTTACTCCGCTCCGGCGCCGGTCTCGGCGCCGCCGCGCTGGGACTCGCCACGATCTCCGCCTCCACGGCCCGGGCCGCCGACGACCGCCGTCCGCCCGGTGAACACGGCGCCCCCGAGGGCGGACCGCGTGCCTCCGCCGGTTATCCGCCCACCCACTGGATCCCGGCCAGCACCTCCAACTACACGGTGTCCAGCCGTCCGACGACCTATCAGGTCGACTTCGTCGTCATCCATGTGACACAGGAGACCTTCCCCGACGCGATGAAGATCTTCCAGAACCCGGCCAAGAAGGTCTCCGCGCACTACATGGTCGCCTCGGCGGACGGCTATATCGGACAGTTCGTACGGGAGAAGGATGTCGCCTGGCACGCGGGGAACTGGAACTACAACACCCGCAGCATCGGCATCGAGCACGAGGGCTGGGTGGACAGGCCGGAGTACTTCACGGACGCGATGTACGCGTCGTCCGCGGCGCTGACCGCCGCCATCTGCGGCACATACGGCATCCCCCGGACACGCGAACACATCATCGCCCACAGCGAGGTCCCCGGCGCCACGCACACCGACCCGGGCCGGCTCTGGGACTGGGACCGCTACATCGCGCTGGTCAACAGCTGACCGGTCAGGCGTTCCACAACGGGCGCGGTCGGCGGTCGTTGCCGGTCGCGCCACCGAACACAGCGCGCACGTCGACCCGTTCGGGTGAGGATTCCCCTCCGGCCTGGCGATCGTCCCGCCCCGCGTGCCATAAGGAGGAGGCAACATCCCACAGGGGAAAGGGAACACCGTGAACAGACCGCGCACCGGGCGCCGTGTCGCCTCGGGTCTCGCCGTACTCGCGATCATCGGCTCCGGGCCGCTGGCCGCCGCTCCCGCCGGCGCCGCCGATGTCACCGGCTCCCCCGCCGCCGTCTCCGCCGTGGCGGGCGATCCGTTGCCCACGCGGTCGGCGCGGACGCCCGTGGAAGAGCCCAGGGGCAAGGTCGTCTCGCGGATCACCCTGAGCATCCGTGAGGAGCCGACCTCGCGCTCCGCCTATCTGGGCGGCCTGCGGCCAGGGACGGTCATCCCCCTCTTCTGCAAGGTCAGGGGCGAGAACGTGGACGGCAACAACCTCTGGTATCTGCTGGGGGACGCACGACCCGGCTATGTCGCGGCCCGTTACGTCGAGAACCAGTCGCCGGTGCCGTACTGCCGACGGTGACGTAGTCGAGGGGCCCTGAGGACGGCCGGGTGGCGACGGACGTGAGCCCGCCGCCGCCACCCGGCCCACCGCCTTACGCGAACGGTGTCAGGAAGTCCTTCGGCGCGAGTGCCCGGCTCACGATCCGGGTGTCCCCGATCCAGCCGTAGAAGCCCTGGCCGAACTGCTCGTCGAACTGGGTGGCGCCCAGGACGAAGGGCTTGCCCAGCGTGGCGATACCGGTCGACTTCTGGGCCGGGTTGCGCGCGATCTTCGAGCCGTCGACGTACATCACCGTACGGCGGCCGTCGTTGACGACGGCGATATGCATCCAGCGGCCCACCGGGACCGCGTGGCTCCAGGAGGTGGGGTCCGCGTCCTGGCGCTGCGGATAGACGACGAACTGGAGGAATCGCTCCGGGGAGAGATTGAGGCTGCAGGTCGGCTCGTCGGGCGACCAGCCGGTCGTCTTGCCCGCGTCGCCGTTGCGCCCCTCCCAGCTGAGGATCCCCATCCAGGCGTGATCGCCGTCGAAGGGCTCCGGAAGCTTGATGAAGGTCTCGATGGTGTAACCCGAGGTGAAGGTGGCGCTGTTGAGCGGGGCGCCCGCCGCGGTGGTGAGGACCGCGCCGCGGTCCGGGGCCTTCCCTCCGTCGAAGCGCAGACTCGCGTGGGCGGGCTGGCCGAGGTGGTGTTCGGCGGACCAGGTCAGCGCGTCGGCACCGCTGGTGTGCAGCCGACGTACCGTCAGATCGTTGCCGTTGCCGGTCAGATCGCGGGCGACCCTGCCGTCCGTCACGGGCTTGCCCGCCCGGCCGCCGTCCGGCAGTCCGGAGGAGTCGAAGCGCCAGTACGCGACCGTTCCACGCGGCATCACGGCCGAAGCGGGCCGCGGGGCGGGCGGTACGACCGGGGCGAAGCCGGCGAACCGTTCGGTGAAGTCGATGTCCAGGCTGAACCGGTCGACCGGGCCGGTCAGTTCGATGGTCTCGGCCTCCAGTGGCGTCCGCTTCTCCGGATCGCGGGAGAGGAACCACGGGGAGAACGTCTCGACGTCGATGACTCCGCGGGCCAGATCGAAGCCGTACAGCCGGATCATCGCGGCACCGCCGTAGTAGCGGTCCTGGTAGTTGGTGATCTGGACGTGTACGTCATGACCGGCGTCGTTGGTCAGTACGGTGCGGCCCGGCGGCCAGTAGTGACCGCCCAGGGCCAGGAAGATCTGGTCGTTGCCGCGGACGATGCCGTCCCACAGCCGCTTGCCGTTGTCCGAGAGCTGCGCCGAGCCGTCGTCGTCCGACCACGCCAGGTCGTGGGTGGTCAGCACGGTCGGCAGCGAAGGGTGCTTGTCGAGCACGCCCTGCGCCCAGCGCAGTCCCCCGTCCGACACCCGCCAGTCCAGGGCGAGGACCAGCCACTCGCGGCCCGCCGCGCGCACCACGTGGTAGCTGTTGTAACCGTCGGGCGAGGCACCGCCGAAGGTCGGCATGGAGGAGTAGCGCTTCGGCCCGAAGGCCTTGAGATACGCGCTGTCGCCACGCTGGTCGTCCAGCGACCCGTTGATGTCGTGATTGCCCGCGAGGACGCTGTAGGGCACCTTGCCGTGCAGGGTACGGAAGGTGTCGGCGGCGAGTTCGATCTCCTCCTCGGTGCCGTGCTCCGTGACATCGCCGAGGTGCGTCATGAACGCGATATTCGATTCGCCACGCTCCGATACGAGGTACCGGAACGTCTCGCGCAGCGGCGCCGGGTCGGAGCTGTCGGCGTCGAAGAGGTACTGGGTGTCCGGAAGGACGGCCAGCGCGAACCGGGGGCTGTCGGCATCGAACCGGCCTCCGCCGCCCCCTGCCGTGGCCGCCGCCGTCGCTGTCGCGGCCCGCGCCGGTACGGTGTCGAGCGCCGCCACCGCGGCGCCCGCCGCCGGTACGACCAGCGCGGCCTGCAGGAGCGCCCGTCTGTCCAGATTCTTCTTGCTGTCTGCCGTACTCATGCGTACTCCATGAACTGGATGTCCGTGTCCGCTGCACTGTGCTGATCGGCTGTGTCCACCCGATGGCAGGGAGCTGAACGATGGCCGCCCTTCGTCGCACGAATGGGACCGTTGGGCGCGAAGGAGCCCACACAGCGCGAAAGTGGCATCGGAAGGAAGTACTGGCCTGCCGGGTCCGCCGGGTTCCCTCGGGTCCGCCGGGTGCGCCGGGTCCCTCGGGTCCGTCACCGACGCCGCTGACGCCGCCGGGGTGATGCACGATGATCTCCGCAACGGCCACGCGACAGCGCGTGCGCCCGAGTGGAGGGGATTCCTGATGCGCCGTCATGGAACTGTCCTGGATGACCTCGATCGCAAGATCCTCACAGCGCTGATCGCCGACGCCAGGGCGAGTTTCAAGGAGATCGGTCTGTCCATCGGACTGTCGGCGCCCGCGGTGAAGCGCCGGGTGGACCGGCTGCGGGAGGACGAGGTGATCACCGGCTTCACCACGGTGGTCACGCCGTCGGCGCTGGGCTGGCACACCGAGGCGTATGTGGAGGTGTTCTGCGAGGGCGCCGCGCCGCCGAAGCGGCTGGCGGAGGTCGTGAGGAACCACCCCGAGATCCAGTCGGCCGTCACCGTGACCGGGCGCGCCGACGCGATCCTCCATATCAGGGCGCTCGATGTCGAGCACTTCGAGGATGTCCTCGAACGGATCCGCGCGGAGTCGTTCGTGAAGGAGACGCACAGCTTCGTGGTGCTGTCCCATCTGCTGCCTGGCAGTCCCGAGGCCGGCTCGGGACGCTTCTCACGGATTAACGAGTAGCCGCTCTCGCGCCGTCACACGCAACAGAGTTGCGGCCCCACGCAACATTCCTCTCTTGTTCGCGGGTCCGGGGCGTCCATATTCTGGTGCTCGTCTCCCCCGGTTCTACGAAAGGGCCGTTCATGGTGCCACGACGGACAGCGAGGAAGCGTCGTTATCTGGTGTGCCCGCCGGAGTATTTCGAGGTCCGTTATGCCATCAACCCCTGGATGACAGCGGAGGAGCCGGTGGATTCGGCGCTGGCGCTACGGCAATGGGAGGCCCTCGTCTCCGTATACCGGAATCTGGGACATGACGTGGAGCTGATGACGCCCGTCGCCGGTCTGCCGGACATGGTGTTCGCCGCCAACTCCGCTCTGGTGCTGGACGGGAGAGTGTTCGGGGCGCACTTTCACGCGCCGGAGCGGCGGCCGGAATCCGGTCACTACCGGGCGTGGTTCGAGCGCGCCGGCTTCGAGGTGGGCACACCTGTCCATATCTGCGAGGGAGAGGGTGACTTCATACCGGTGGGAGGGGTTCTCCTCGCGGGGACGGGATTCCGTACGCTGCCGCAGGCGCACCAGGAGGCCCGGGAGTACTTTGGTGTGCCCACGGTCAGCCTGCGCCTTGTCGACGCGCTCTTCTACCATCTGGATACGGCGTTGTTCGCGCTCGACGACGACAATGTCGCCTATTATCCGGGCGCGTTCTCACCGGGAAGTCAGCGGGTCCTGAGAACCCTCTTTCCCGACGCGGTCGTCGCGACCGAGCAGGACGCCAAGTGCTTCGGTCTCAATTCCCTGTCCGACGGGCATCATGTGGTCATCGCCCAGGACGCGGTCGGTCTCATCGAGGCGGTGGCGGACCGCGGTTACCGTCCGGTCCCGGTGGATCTCTCGGAATTCCGGAAGGCCGGCGGCGGGGTGAAATGCTGTACGCAGGAGATCCGTAGGGAGTAGGTCCGTACGCGCGTGATCGGCCCGCGAAGATCGACCGGACAGGACCTAACAGGTTGAGTCCCGGGTTCGGCCCGTGCTACCACTGGCGGGTTCACAGAAGGCTGATCATGAAACAGCGAAGGGCCGGCAGACATGGTGCTCGGAGACCTCGTCAAGCTGCGAGCGATGGATCCGTCGGACGCCGAGGCACTGTGGCGGTGGAACCACGATCCCGACGTCATGCGCTGGATGAACGACGACTACGCCCAGCCGCTCGGCCGCGTCAGGAGATGGCTGGAGGAGCGACCGCGCAACGCCTACGGTGAGGTGCTCTTCGGGATCGAGGCGCTCACCGACACGCACCTCATCGGCCTCGTCCAACTGCGCGAGGCCGAGCCGGAGACGGGATGCGCCAAGCTCGACATCTATCTCGGCGAGAAGGAGTACTGGGGACGCGGGTACGCCACCGACGCGATGCGGACGGTCTGCCGCTACGGGTTCGAGAAGATGCGGCTGCACAAGATCTCGCTGACCGTCGTCACCGAGAACCACGCCGCTCACCGCGTCTACCAGAAGGTCGGCTTCGTCGACGAGGGCAGGCTGCGCCAGACCTTCCGACGTGATGGCCAGTGGTACGACATGTTCACGATGGGGTTGCTGGAGGGCGAACTCCGTCAGGCGTCGGAACCGGACGCGTAAACCAAGACGTAAACCAAGAGAGGAAGACGCGCCCGCGCGGTGGTCCGACGGCCGGCGGGCGCGGGCCGCTCACGGCGCTGGGCCGCCGTCCAGGATCCCGAGTACCGGCCCGCCGAGCAGACCGAGTACCACCGACCCGGCGGCGATCGCGCAGGCGAGGCCGCCGGCGGTGCGCGACCACACACGAGGCACCGTCGGGGCGGGGCCCGAGACGGCGGCGGCGATCCAGCGCAGGTAGTAGAAGAGCGAGGCCACGGTGTTGACCGCCGCGACGACCGCCAGCCACGCGTAGCCGCCGTCGAACGCCGCGCTGAACGCCTCCAGTTTGCCGAGGAAGACGGCGGTGGGCGGGGTACCGACCAGGCCGAGCAGACAGACGACCAACGCGAAGGTCAGCGCGGGCCGTTCCCGTATCAGGCCCCGGTAGTCCTCGATGGTGCGGGCCCCCGGCAGCGCGCGGACGACGGCGAACGCCCCGAGGTTCGTCAGCGCGTACGCCGCCAGGTAGTAGAGCAGGGCTCGTTGGCCGATGTCCGTACGCCCACCGACGACGACGGGGAGCAGGAGGTAGCCGACCTGGCTGATGGTCGAGTACGCGAGCAGCCGCTTGACGTCCCGTTGGAAGAAGGCGGCCAGATTGCCCACGGTCATCGACGCGACGGACAGGACCGCGACCAGCGCGGGCCACGGTACGGAGGTGTCCGCGAGGGGTACGGCCACGAGGCGGTAGAACGCGGCCAGCGCACCGATCTTGGGCACGGTCGTGAGGAACGCCGCCACGGGCGCCGAACTGCCCTGTACGGCGTCCGGAACCCAGAAGTGCGCCGGTACGCCGCCCGCTTTGAACAGCACCCCTGCCAGGAGCGCCACCACACCGGCGGCCACCAGCCCGGCGGACGCGTCCGGCAGCGCGGCCCGCAGCGCCGGATAGGACGTGCCGCGCCCGGCGGCGAGCAGCAGGGTGATCCCGCCGAGCATCACCACACCGAGGAGTGCTCCGACGACGTAGTACTTCAGCGCCGCCTCGGTCCCCGGCCCGTCCTCGCGGAAGCCGGCCAGGGCGTACGCCGGGACACTGGCCAGCAGATAGCCCGCCGCGAGCAGCAGCAGGTCCTGGGTTCCGGCGAGCATCAGCGCCCCCAGGGCCGACAGTTGCAGCAGCACATAGAACTCGCTCTCCCGGCGGTTCGCGTGGAGCGGGCCGACGGCGAGGGCGAGCACCAGCAGCGTGCCACCGAGGATGACGATCCGGGCGGTGTTCGTGACCGGGTCCACCGCGAAGGACGCGCCGAACGCGGTGGTGGCCGGCCCGGCGGCGGCCACGGCGGACGCCCCGATGCCCGCGCCGCACGCCGTGAACGCCAGCGCGCCGGTCAGCCACTGCCGGCGCCGCGGCAGCCAGGCGCCCCACAGCAGTCCGAGGACGGCGGAGGCGGCGAGCAGTACCTCGGGGAGCAGATCGAGCGGGTTCTCGTTCATCTCCGTCATCGCGCGAGCAGCTCCAGCACGTCCTGGGAGGCCGGCTCGATGACGTCCAGCACGAAGCGCGGCGCCAGGCCGAGGACCACGCCCAGGCCGAGCAACGGAACGACGGCGGCGCTCTCATGGGCCCGGAGGTCGGGGAACGGCCCCGCCGCGCCCGGCGCGACGGCCGGAAGCCGGAGCGGGCCGAAGAGGATCTGGCGCAGGGCGCGCAGGAACAGGGCGGCGGTGAGCAGGATCCCGAGCACGGCGAGCCCGGTCGCCACCGGCCGCGGGCCGAGACTCCCGGTGAGGATCTGGAATTCGGCGATGAAGCCGGAGAACCCAGGCAGCCCCAGCGAGGCGAAGGCGGCGACGCCGGTCAGCGCCGCGAAGACCGGCGCCCGTCCGGCGACGCCCGAGTACGCCGCCATGTCGTACGTACGCCCACGCGCGTACAACACGCCGGAGAGCAGGAACAGCGCTCCCGTCAGCAGACCGTGGCTGACCATCTGGAACACGGCGCCGGTGACGGCGAGCCGGCGCGCCTCGACGCCCGTGGTGATGGCCGCCGCCGCGCCGATCGCCAGGATGATGTAGCCCATGTGACTGACCGAGGTGTACGCGATCATCCGCTTGAAGTCGCTCTGGGCGAGCGCGACCAGCGCCCCGTACAGCACGGAGACCACACCGATCACAACGAAGACGGCGGCGTACTCCCGCCAGGCACCGGGAAGGACCGGCAGGGCGATCCGCAGGAATCCGTAGGTGCCCATCTTCAGCAGGACCCCGGCGAGGATCGCCGACCCCGCGGCCGGTGCCTCGGTGTGCGCGGGAGGCAGCCAGGTGTGGAAGGGGACGGTCGGGGTCTTGACCGCCAGGCCGACGCCGATCGCGAGCAGGACGAGCGCGCCGTACAGGGACCGTCCGGCGAGCGGGTTCTCGCGGGTCAGATCGACGATGTCGAAGGTGTGCGGGGAGGCGGCCAGATAGAGACCGATGAATCCCAGCAGCAGGGCCAGCGAGCCGGTGAAGGTGTAGAGGAAGAACTTCAGCGCGGCACGGGCCGCGTGCCGGTGTCCCCACCCCGCGATGACGAAGTACATCGCGACGATCGACAGATCGAAGAAGACGAAGAAGAGGATCAGGTCGAGGGCGACGAACAGCCCCAGGCAGGTCGTCTGGAGGAACAGGAAGAGCGCGGCGAACTCGCGGACGCGCCGTCGCTCGCGCCACGCGTACAGCGCGCACGCCAGGAACAGCACACAGGCCATCGCGACCAGCGGCAGGGACAGCCCGTCGACGCCCACGTGGTAGCCGACCCCGGCGCTGGGGATCCAGCGGGCGCGGGTCTCGTACCGCATCCCGCCGCCGGCCCCGAACCCCCACCACACGGCGACGGTCAGGGCCAGTTCCGCCGCGGCGGTCGCCACCCACACGGCGAGGAACAGACCGCGCGGGGCGCCGCGCGGGACGCAGAGCAGCAGCGCCGCCACGGCGGTCGGGAGCAGGACGATGGCCGTGAGCACGGCGGTCACCTCATGAGGACGAGTACGACGGCGAGGACGGTGAAGGCGACAACAGCCTGGGCGAGGTACTGATGCAACTGACCGGTCTGTGGCAGACGCGCCCAGCGGCCGAGTGCCCGCGCGCCGGCGGCGATGCCCTCGACGCCGCCGTCGACGCTCCCTTCGACCCGGCGGTCGGTCCAGCGCGCGAGCCGCAGGACACCGCGTGCGCCACCGTCGACGGCGCGGTCCAGTACGCGGTCGTCGAACGCGGCGAGGGCGTGGGCGAGGCGTACCACCGGCCGTACGAAAAGGAGACGCGCCACTGCCTCCAGGCCCAGCCAGTCGGCCCACCACCGGCTTCCGGCGGAACGTGGGCCTCTCACCCACACGACGGCGGAGGCGACAAGGGCGAGCGCGCCGGAGAGTACGAACTCCCAGGCCACCGGGGCCGGTTCGGCGGCGGATCCCAGTACCCGGCCGAGGGCCTCGCGCACCGGCGGGAAGCATGGCACGGTCAGTCCGGCGCAGGCGACGGTGAGGACCACCAGTGGCGCCCGGGTCACCCGGGGAGGGGTCACCTCGGCCGCGTCGGTGGGCCGCCGGACGAACCAGAGCGCCTTCGCCGCGTACACCGCCGACACGACGGCCCCCGCGAGCCCGACCCCGTACAGCGCGGCGCTCTCGTGCAGCGCCGCGGCGAGGAGAACGTCCTTCGCCGCCCACAACGACAGCGGCGGAACGCCGGCGAGCGTGAGCGCCGCGACGGTGTAGGCGACTCCGGCCGTACGGTCGCGGCGCGCCGCACCGCGCAGGGCGGGGAGCGATCGGGCGCCCAGGGCGGCCAGCCAGCCGCCCGCGATCAGGAAGGCGAGGCTTTTGGCCGCCGCGTGGGCCATCAGCTGGAGGGTCGCGCCGGTGGTCGATCCGACGCCCGCGGCGAGCACCATGAAGCCGATCTGCGCGCAACTGGACGCGGCCAGCAGCTGCTTGAGGTCGCTCTGCGCGACCGCGACAAGACCGAGCAGCACGGCGGTGACCGCGCCCGCCCAGGCCACGGCGGTCCCTCCCCAGCCGGACGCCGCCAGCAGCGGTTCCAGGCGGATCAGCAGATACGCGCCGCCCACCACCATGGTCGCGGAGTGCAGCAGGGCGGAGACCGGACTCGGACCCCGCATGGCGTGCGAGAGCCAGAAGCTGAAGGGAAGTTGGGCCGATTTGCCGAGTGCGGCGACGATGACCCCCGCGGTGATGACCGCGAGCCAGGGCGCGGTGGCACGTGGCAGATCCGCGAGGGCGAGCGAGCCGGCGCCACCGGCCGCGAGGGCGGCGAGTGCGGCCCCGGCGGCGAGATAGAGCCCGAGGTCCGCCGCGCGAGTGGTGAGGAAGGCGATATTCGCCGCCCGGCCGTTCTCCGGGTCGCGCCACCAGAAACCGATGAGCGCCCAGGAGGTGGCGCCCATCAGCTCCCAGGCCATCAGCAGTACGGGGAGCGTCGCCGCCGTCACGGTGGTCAGCATGGCGCCGCTGAACAGGAGCATGAGCCCGAAGAAACGCGCGCGCGCCTCCCCGGGAGGGATATCGCCGACGCTGAAGACCAGGACGGCGGTGGTGATCGCCGCCACCGTCACGGTCATCACCCCGGAGAGGCCGTCCACCACCAACCGTACGGGGAGTCCGTCGAGCAGCGGGGCCCCGGCCGTCGGGCGGCCGAGGGCGACCGCGATGGCGAGGCCCAGGGTGACGAGGGCGGTGGCGACCGCGGCCACGGGTGCGGTCCGGTCGGCGGCGCGCCCGCAGGCCGCGAGAACGGTTCCCACGGTGAGCGGCAGGGCGAGCAGCGCCCACAGCAGGGCGCTCACTCCCTCAGCTCCGCCGCCATGTCGGTCATCTCGACCTCGCGGGCCCGGAAGAGCGCGGTGACGACGGCGAAACCGATGGCCATCTCCACGGCCATCACCGTGACCGCGAGGACGACCAGCACCTGACCGTCGGCGGAGGCGGGCGCGATGTGGTGCCAGACGGCCGCTGCGGCGAGGATGACGCCGCCCACCATCAGTTCGAGACCCATCATCAGCATGACGATCGACTGCTGGGTCAGCGCGCCGAACAGCCCGGTGCTGAACAGCGCGGCGGCGAGCAGGAGGAACAGGTCGAGACTCATCGGCCGTGGCCTCCCCGTTCCGGATCTCCGGCGGTCCGGGGCGGGGTCGAGGTGGGGGCCGGGGCCGGGGTGCCGGCTCGTAGGTCGTCGCCGAACCGGTCGTAGCGTCCGCGGTGGGTGGCCAGAGCGACCGTGGCGACGATGGTGGCGAACAGGGCCAGGCCCAGGGTCATCATGGTGAGCATCTGGGGTCCCATCAGCGACAGGCCGAGGGCCGTCGTGGGATCGTCCGGCGGTCTTCCCTTCCGGGCGGGCCAGGGTGCGAGGAGCGCGCCGGCGGCCAGGACGGCGAAGACCACCGCGCAGATCCCGGCCGCGCCGTTCTTGTTGTGCACCATCGACATGGGCAGCAGACCGGCCGGGTTCATCATGTACATCACCATGAACACCGCCATGACGGCCATCTCGATGGTCATCATCAGGATGATCACCACGCCGAGATAGTCGAGGCCGAGCAGCAGCACCTCACCGCCGACGCAGAGCAACGACATCAGCAGGGCGTAGGTCGCCCGCGCCATCGAGTCGAACCGGAACACCATGATCCCGGCGCCCGTCGCGAGGACGGCGAGCACCCAGAAGATCACGTCGTCAAGCGTCACCGGCTTCTCACCCGCCCCTCACCCGCCCTGTCATCGGTGGAGCACGACCACGGCCACGAAGAGCGCCTGAAGAAGCGTCAGCGGTACGAGCACCAGCCAGGCGAGCCCCATGTACCGGTCCATACGCAGGACCGGCAGCAGCCGGCGCCCCGTCACCAGCAGGGCCAGTACCAGCGCGGTCTTCAGCGCGGTCCACGCCCAGCCGGGCAGCAGCGGCCCGTGTCCGCCACCGAGGAAGAGCGGCACGCTGAAGGCCGCGCTCACCACGAGCAGCAGCCAACGGCCGCCCAGGAACACCAGCCGGTCCACGCCCGACAGCTCGACCGCCGCGCCGCCCGCCGTGTCCCGTCCCAGCGGTCCGCCGAACGGCCCCCAGAACGACATCGCCATCGCGCTCAGCAGATAGACGACGAAGGCGGCCGGCATCCACACCACGAACCACAGCCCGTCCTGAGCGGCGACGACATCGCCGACGCGCAGGGACTCGGCACCCAGGGCCGCGGTGGTGAGGGCGAACATGTGCGGAAGCTCGTACGCCAGGCCCTGGGCGAGAAAGCGGTATCCGCCGATCAGTGACAACGCCGAGTTGGGACCCCAGCCCACCAGCCACACCGCCGCCCAGGACAGGGCCTCCATGGCGTTGAACCACACGACGCCCACGCTCGGATCGCTGACGGCGCGGAACCCCCAGGGCAGCACCGCGCCCGCGAGCACGGCGGCCACGGGGACCAGTACCACTCCGGCCCTGCCGAGCGCCACGTCGGAGGCCGTCGTCCGGCGCCGCTGCTGTACGAGGAGGCGCAGACCCTCATGTACCGGCGCCGCCGCCCGAACGCCCCACTCGCGTGGACTCCCCGCGCGCCCCCGCTCCGCCGCGGCCGTCAGCGCCGCGTCGAATCCCGCCGTGACGACGGCGGCGGCCAGCAGGGCGAGCGGCAGGACCGCGGTGGCCCACAGGGGCGCGGATTCAGGCATGGCCCGCCCCTGCCGACGGCACGGGGGCCACCTCGTCGATATCGGGATCGAGGCTCGCCAGAATGGCCCGCGCGCACCCGAACTCCGTTCCCACGAGCAGCCCCGGCAGGATGTCGAGAAGCGCCCGCGAGGGCGGACGGTCCCCGTCCAGGGCGCCGCGCGGCCCTCGCATATCGCCGGGGGCCAGCGGCCGGGTGTCGTCGAAGTCCCGTACGGCCCGGCCGATTTCCGTCAGCCAGAGGCGGAGGCGGGCATGGGCGTCACCGTCCGCCGCGAGAGCCGGGCCGCTCACGCCCCGTTCCCGCGCGTGGGTCGTGGACAGCGGGCCGAGTCCCGTGAGAAGCCACCGCAGGGTCCGGGATCGCCCCACCCGCGTGGCCAGGCGCCGTACTTCCGCTGTCGTACGCGCGGAGGGAGGGCCCGCCAGCACCTCGTCCCGCAGGCGCCGGGAGCGGGCGGCGGGGTCGGCCCATCCGACGACGGAGAGCAGTCTGCCGAGGCTGTCGAGATGGGCCGCGCAGCGGCGGCGGGCCGCGGTCCCGCGCGAGACCCGCTCACCACGGGCGGCCCGCAGCCAGGGTGCGGCCCAGAACGGCATGCCGTCCGACCCGGGCAGGTGCTCGACTTCGGCCCGCTGGACGACGTCTCCTTGCAGCGCGCAGCGCAGGATCAGCCCCGCCGGCCAGTCGGCCAGGGCCGGTCCCAGCGGCACATGCAACCGGTCCAGCCGGAGGCCGTCCCGGTCGTCGGCCCGTTCGGCCAGGGGCAGACCCGCCACCTCGGGCATCGCGTGTGTGCCGTGGTCCTGATGGTGTTCGTGGCCGTCGCGGTCCTCGTGGTGTGTCGGTTCGCGTCCGGTGGGGCGCGGTGTCGTTTCCGTGTCCGGGCGCGCCCGTACCCGTTCGCGTACCTCATCGAGCGGACGGGCGGCGTGACCGGGCTCCGTCACGGTGACGCGGACGGCGGGACGCGGTACGGCGCGTTCGAGATCGTCCAGCCACCGCGCACGGGCGGCCACCGGGGACCCGCAGACCACGAGCGCGTCCGCGGCGGCGGGCGAGGCCACCACCGGCCAGCCCCGACGCCGGAGTTCCGCCTCCATACCGAGCCGGATACCGGTCGCGCCCGGCCATGTCACGAGGAGGACGGCGGGACGCCGCAGGGCGGTACGCCGGAGAGCGCCTCTCAGGTCCACCGGAAGGCCCCCTCGCGCCAGGCGTAGGCCACCGCGGCGAAGAGAATCCCGAGGAACAGGAACATCTCGATGACGGCGCTCACCCCGACCCGCGACACCACCGTGACCCACGGGTACATAAAGAGCATCTCCATGTCGAAGGCCAGAAAGATCATCGTGACGGGGTACCAGCGCACATGGAACCGTGAGAACGCGTGTTCGGCGGCGGGCAGTCCACCGGCGAACGGTCCTGTCTCCAGCGGCGTACGGTCGACGGCCAGCCACGCGGCCAGTCCGTACAGCGCCACCAGACCGGCCACGACCACCGCGAGGAGAACCAGCACCGGCTGCCACCCACCCACCTCGTCCGTCCTCCGCTCTCTCTCGCTCGCCCCGGAAGGACCGCGGAGCTCATGGTGTGCCGCGGACACACGCAAATCGTGGAGGCGCGGCGACAGCGCGATTGGTCCATACCAAACCCTTGACGCGCGCTTCGCTCACACCTTGAATCAAGTAGTGAACTCCCCTGCCGTATCCCCGATTTGTGCGCGCCTCGTGAAAGGTATGACATGGGCATGAGAATTCACTGGAGACGCGTGGTCGCCCGGCGGCGCGGCTCCATGACCCGCAGGGCGGCCTACGCCGCCATCGGCTCCCTCATCGTGGGCCTGCTGAGCGTGCTCCCCGCGTCCCCCGCCGCGGCGGCCACCGGCCAGATCAGCGGACTGGCGGGCAAGTGCGTCGACGTGGCGGGCGCTTCGAGTGCCAACGGCACCGCCGTGCAGTTGTACGACTGCAACGGCTCCGGCGCCCAGCAATGGAGCGTCAACGCGGACGGCACCATCCGGGCTCTCGGCAAGTGTCTCGACGTCACCGGCAATTCGACCGCCAACGGGGCCGTGCTCCAGCTGTGGGACTGCAGCGGCGGCGCCAATCAGCGGTGGGTCGTGACCGCCGCGCGGGACATCGTCAGCGTCGCCGCCGACAAGTGCGCCGATGTCACGGGCAACAACTCGGCCAACGGCACCCGGTTGCAGATCTGGACCTGCACCGGCGCCGCGAACCAGAAGTGGTCGGCCCCGGCCACCGGCGGCGGCAACCCGAGTCCGGGCGGATTCGTGGTCTCCGAGGCCCAGTTCAACCAGATGTTCCCGGGCCGGAACCCCTTCTACACCTACAGCGGGCTGACCGCCGCGCTCGGCGCCTACCCCGCCTTCGCCAAGACGGGCAGTGACACCGTCCAGCGGCAGGAGGCCGCCGCCTTCCTCGCCAATGTCAACCATGAGACCGGCGGCCTGGTCCATGTCGTGGAGCAGAACACCGCCAACTACCCGCACTACTGCGACTGGGGCCAGCCCTACGGCTGCCCGGCGGGCCAGGCCGCGTACTACGGCCGCGGTCCGATCCAGCTCAGCTGGAACTTCAACTACAAGGCGGCCGGGGACGCGCTCGGCATCGATCTGCTCAACAACCCCTGGCTCGTGCAGAACGACTCGGCCGTGGCCTGGAAGACCGCCCTGTGGTACTGGAACACCCAGTCCGGCCCCGGCACCATGACCCCGCACAACGCCATGGTCAACCAGCGCGGCTTCGGCGAGACCATCCGCAGCATCAACGGTTCCCTGGAGTGCGACGGGCGCAACCCCGCCCAGGTCCAGAGCCGGGTCGACGCCTACCAGCGCTTCATCTCGATCCTCGGCACCACTCCGGGCGGCAATCTCTACTGCTGACCCCGGGGATACCCCTGGCCTCGGGATACCACTGGCCTCGGGGATGCCACTGGCCTCGGGGGCAGGATCCCTCGGCCCGATGAGGATCTCGGGGGCCGTCCGGCCACGGGCCGGGCGGCCCCCGTCGCTTCGGCCGGCGCGTACCGCCGGCTCGGCGGACCGCTCGTCGTGCGCGGTCAGGGACGGACGAGGACCTTCAGAGCCTCACGGTTGTCCATGGCCCGGTAGCCGTCGGGCACCTCGTCCAGGCCGACGGTACGGTCGAAGACCCGGCCCGGCTCGACCGTACCGTCGAGGACGTCGGGCAGCAGCTCCTCCAAGTAGGCGCGCACCGGGGCCGGGCCGCCGTTGAGAGTGATGTTGGGGCCGAACAGGCTGCCGAACCCGATCGGCGCCTCCTCGTACTGCGGCACACCGACACGGCTGATCACACCGCCCGGGCGCACCACACCGACCGCCATCTCGTACGCGCTCATGTAGCCGACGGCCTCAAGCACCGTGTGCGTACCGTCACCGCCGGTGAGGTCCCGCACCTTCGCGATGCCTTCCTCGCCGCGCTCGGCGACCACATCGGTGGCGCCGAAGTCGCGTCCGAGGTCGGTGCGGTCCTTGTGCCGGCCCATGAGGATGATCCGCTCCGCGCCCAGCCGCCTGGCGGACAGCACGGCCATCAGCCCGACGGCGCCGTCACCGATCACGGTCACCGTGGTGCGCGGATTCACCCGGGCCATCCTCGCCGCGTGGTAACCGGTGCCGTACACGTCGGACAGGGTCAGCAGGGACGGCAGCAAGGCGGAGTCCTCGCCGACGGGCAGCTTCACCAGCGTGCCCTGGGCCTGCGGGACACGTATCGCCTCGGCCTGTCCGCCGCCGATACCGCCCGCGGCCCAGAACCCGCCGTGGCGGCAGGAGGTGTGCAGGCCCTCGCGGCAGAAGTCACACGTGTTGTCGGCCCACGCGAAGGGGGCGACGACGAGATCACCGCGCTTCAGCCCGGAGACGTCGGAGCCCAGTTCCTCGATCACACCGAGGAACTCATGGCCCATCGGCGTTCCCTCCTCGGAGGCCGGAATGTTGTGGTACGGGTGCAGGTCACTGCCGCAGATACACGCGCGCACGATGCGCACGATCGCGTCGGTGGGCTGCCGCAGCACGGGGTCGGGCGCGTTCTCCACCCGCACATCGCCGGGTCCGTACATGAACGTGGCTCGCATGAGGCACCTTCCCTAGTGGTGGCGTTCCATTGGTTTCGCTGGTCGCGGGCGCGCGGTCAGGCCCGCGGGCAGTGGTATTCGTCGTCCGTGACGTGCTCTCCCCACTGGGTCTCCGGGCCTTCGTCGCCGCGTCCTTCCCACAGCGCGATATGGACCATGAAGTGGGCCGGGGCGGCGCCGTGCCAGTGCCACTCGCCCGGCGGGGTGTGGACGGTGTCGCCGGGGCGCATCACGACGACCTCGCCGCCGCGGGACTGCACCAGCCCGATGCCGTCCATGACATGCAGCGTCTGCCCCACGGCGTGCGTGTGCCAGGCGGTACGGGCGCGGGGCGCGAAGCGCACCGTGTTCGCCCGCATACGGGACGGCTCCTGGCCTGCGTAGATGACGTCGAACCACACGTCACCGGTGAACATCTCCTCCGGACCCTTGGTCGAAGGTCTCTTCGGCAGCTTTTCCATGCCGGTCACTCCTTGCGTCATGCTGTGCCACCGACTTCTCGCGCCGGCCACACCATCAAGGCTCGCATTCCCGCATCCGCCCGCAAAGGGGAGACTTCCCTCCCTGGGACAGGTTCCGTCCTGGGAGAAAACTGTCCCCCTCACACAAGGGTCGGCCGGTGCGACACTGGTGCCCATGAACCGCGACGCACACCGCAATGAGCTGGGGGAATTCCTCAGGGCCCGGCGTGCCGAGCTCAGCCCCCGCGCGGTGGGGCTGCCCGACAGCGGTACACCGAGGCGGGTGCCCGGTCTGCGCCGGGAGGAGGTGGCCCGGCTGGCCGCGATCAGCACCGACTTCTATACCCGTCTGGAACAGGGACGCATCCAGGCGTCCTCGTCCGCACTGGCCTCCCTCGCCCGGGTCCTGCGGCTGAACGACGACCAGCGCGACTATCTCTTCGGCCTGGCGGGAAAGGACCGGAACCGGCCCCGGCGGCGCACGCTGCAGAAAGTCCAGCCGCAATTGCAGCGGCTTCTCGATGACCTCACCGCGACACCGGCCATTGTCATGGGACGCCGTATGGATGTTCTCGCGTGGAACGCGCTCGCCGCCGCCCTGGTCACCGATTTCTGCCGGATCCCGGAAAAGCAGCGCAATTATGTACGCCTGGTCTTCACCGACCCCGCCATGAGGACGCTGTACAGCGACTGGGAGACCGTCGCGCGCACCTGCGCCGCCCAGCTGCGCATGGAAGCCGCCAAGTATCCCGACGACCCGCGGCTGACCGCGCTGGTGGGCGAACTGTCCGTCCAGGACCCGCGGTTCCGCCAGTGGTGGGCCGCCCACCACGTCGCGACCCTGAGTGTGGGCACCAAGAGGCTCCATCACCCCGTCGCCGGCGACCTCACCCTCGACTGGGACACCCTGACCGCGAGCACGGACCCCGACCAGCAGCTCGTCATCTGGACCGCCGAGCCGGGCACCCCCTCCCACGACGGACTGCGCATCCTGGCCTCATGGGCCGCGGACCACCCGATGCCCGCCTCGGACAGCCCCTGACTCGGCGCCGCCGGCCCCGGCTCCCGCGCCGTCTCCTATGCCTCCTCGTCCACCCTGATCAGATGCAGGGACGTACTCGACCAGTCCCCGGCCGGCAGGTCGGGCGTGATCCCGTAACCGGTCAGTACCGACGCGTGACATACGGCGCCGGTACGGGTGTCCCGGTAGCGCGCGGCCGGGTCAAGACCGGCGAGCCTGAGGGCGGGGCGCGGTGTGCCATGGCGCGGGGCCCGCTGCCAGACCAGCACGAACGCCTCCCGCCGGTCCGCGGTGGTGTACTGCACGGCGGACGGCGCGTCGTCGACCGGACCGCGCAGCCGGTGCAGGGTGCCGTGCTGCACGATATGGCGGACTCTCTTGTACTCCGCCACCCACTCGGCGCCCTCGGCGCGTTCCGCCGCCGTCCAGCGCGCGAGATCGCCACCGACGGCCAGCACCCCCGCCATCGCGACATGGAACCGGTAACGCAGTGGCACCGAGCGGCCGGTGAGCTGGTTGGGCACATCCGTCACCCAGGCCGCCATCGTCCGTGCCGGGTAGATCTGGCCGAATCCGTGCTGGATCGAGACCCGGTCGGCCGCGTCGGTGTTGTCGGACGGCCACGCCTGGTCCGTACGGGAGAGGATGGCCAGGTCGACCCGGCCGCCACCGCCGCTGCACGTCTCGATCCGCAGTCCCGGGTGGTCCGCGCGCAGCCGGTCGACGACCTCGTACAGATGGTGTGTGTACCGCGTCCACAACACATCCTCGCCGTCCGCGCGGCCGGGCCAGCCGGCCTCGCTGAAGGCGCGGTTCATGTCCCACTTGAGGAAGTCGATCCCGTTCTCCGCGACCAGCCGGGTCAGCCAGCCGTACGCCCACTCGGCGACATCGTCCCGGGCGAAGTTGAGCACGAGCTGGTTGCGCAGCTCGGTGCGGGTGCGGTGCGGGAAGTGCAGTACCCAGTCCGGGTGCGCGCGGTAGAGATCGCTGTCCGGGTTGACCATTTCGGGCTCCACCCAGAGACCGAAACGCATACCGAGCCGGTGGACCTCCTCGATCAGCGGGGTGAGCCCGCCGGGGAAGCCCTTGGCCGCGGGCACCCAGTCGCCCAGTCCGGCCGTGTCGTCGCGGCGTCCGCCGTACCAGCCGTCGTCGACGACGTAGAGCTCCACACCGAGCTCCGCGGCCCGCGCCGCGAGCGCCTTCTGCCCGGCCTCGTCCACCTCGAAGCCGGTGGCCTCCCAGGAGTTGAACAGTACGGGGCGCAACTCCTCGGGGTGCGGCAGCACATGGGCCAGGATGTACGCGTGCCAGGCGCGGCTGGCCGCGCCGAAGCCGCCGTCCGTGTACACCGCCGCGTAGCGCGGGGTCGCGTACTCCTCGCCGGGACCGAGCGGAACTGACGTACCGTCATGTCCGGCTCCGCCGGTGAAGGCCGTACGTCCGTCGGGGGTGCGCTGCACGGTGACGTGCCAGCTTCCGCTCCAGGCCAGGGCCGCGCTCCACACCTCGCCCCGGTCCTCGGTGGCGTCGCCGGCGTCCAGCATCAGCCAGGGGTTCGCATGATGGCTGGTGATGCCGCGCCGGCTGGTGAGCACGGTCTCGCCGTGCGGTACCGGCTCCCGGTGGAGCACGCCCTCCGCGGACCACCGTCCGGTGACATGGCTGATCCGGTAGTCGTCGCGCGGGGGCAGCGTCCAGGCCGCGGAGTCCGCGCGGGGCAGCGAGACCGGTTCCCGGCCGGTGTTGCGCAGCACGGTCCAGCGCTCGATGACATCGGTGTCCTCGTGGACGCGGTAGTGCAATGTGACCGTCAGCGGGTAGTGGCGATCACGGAACTCCAAGGCCAGCTCGGCCGTCCCGGGCGCCGGCGCGCTGGTGCGGTGGCCCACCGGCCGCCACTCGAAGGCGCGCGTACCGTCGGCGAACCGTACCCGCAGGGAGGGCGCCCCGTACCGGGCCCCGCCGTCGACGGGCAACTCCTCGCCGGCCGCCGGACGGCCCTCGAAACTGCTGATCTCCACGGCCGGCGGAGGTACGAGTTCCGTGGCCGCCGCGAGGGTCAGCGGCGGTCCCCACGCGAGGTGGCAGGGCGCTCCCGTGTCATCGATCCGCAGCGCGTACGACGTGCGCGCGGTGGAGAGCAGCCAGACCCCGGAGGCCGGGGCGAAGGAGATCAGAGACATTGATCCTCGCGTTCGATTAGCGCCACAGGAGAGGTGAGCAGCCAACCTCTCCTTCGATCAGCTGTCAACACCCGCACTGGATCTGGCTTTTACAGGTTGTCAGCACCATCAGAAGGTCCTTCACATGAAGTCTGTTTCTTTCATTGACAGCAGAAAAGAATCACCCTAGCTTTCCGGCCATGCGCTCAACCACTCCTCATGAGGCGGTCCCGGCGACGACGCCGGCCGCTTCCCTGGTCTTCACGACCGTGCTGTCCCACGGCCCGCTCACCCGGGCCGAGATCGGGCGGCGGGCCCGGCTGTCCCCGGCCGCGGTCACCAAGGCGGTGCGCCCGCTGATGGAGGTCGGGTATCTGGTCGAAGGGGTGGACGAAGGCGCGCCGCCCGCTCTCGGTCGTCCGGCCAACCTGGTACGGGTCGACGCGGGCAGAGCGCTGTTCATCGGGATCAAGGTAACCGGCGACGAGATCATCGCCGTCCTGGCCGATCTGTGCTGCCATATCCGGGTCGCCCGGCACGTACGGCTCACGGACCGTGAGCCCGCGGCGGTACTCCCCGCCCTCACCGCGCTGGTGCGCGAACTGCTCCTGGAGGCCGATGGCTTCGGTGTACAGGTGCGGGGGCTCGGCATCGCCGTCTCGGGTGATGTGGACCGTACGGACGGTGTGGTGCGCTACTCGCCGTTCCTGGAGTGGCGGGACATCCCGCTCGCCGGGATCGTCGGCACCGCGACCGGTCTGCTGGTCACGGTCGACAACGACGTACGGGCGCTGACGGTCGCCGAGCAGTGGTTCGGGGCCGGGGTCGGGCTCTCCGACTTCGCCCTGGTGACCGTGGGCGCCGGTATCGGCTGTGGCCTGGTGGTCCATGGACGGGTGGTGTCGGGCGCGCACGGCGTGGCCGGCGAGATCGGACATCTGTCCATCGACCCGCTCGGTCCGCCCTGCCACTGCGGCAACAACGGATGTGTCGAGGCCATCGCGGCCGATCCGGCGATCCTGCGCGGGGTCCGGGAGGCCACGGGCAGGCCCGTGGCCACCGCGGCCGAGGCGCTGGAACTGGCCCACGGCGGGGACCCCGGGGTCCGGGAGGTCTACGCGCGGGCCGGCGAGGCCATCGGCAGGGCCATCGGCTCGGTGGTCAATGTCCTCGGTCCGGAACGGGTGATCATCTCCGGCGAGGGCCTGGCCGCGTACGACTTGTTCGCCGAGGGCATCCGCGACGCGTTCGCCGCGTCCGCCTTCGGCACCGCCGCGCAGTGCGACGTGATGACACGTCCGCTGCCCTTCGAGGAGTGGGCGCGCGGGGCCGCGGCCACCGCGATCCAGTCCTTCATCGGATCCGACACGCAATAGGAGTAGCGATGACGCTGCAGAGCCGCACCCCCCGGACCCCCGCTGGTCCACACCGCAGAAGGGTGGTCCAGGGGCTGTTCGGTGTCGGGGCCGCAGCCCTGGCCATGCCCGCCCTCGCCGCCTGCGGCGGAGGGCCCGCGTCCGACCCGAAGACGGTGACCTTCGGCTCGAACGGCGCGGACGCCACACCGAAGAAGGCGTACGCCGCGGTGACGGACGCCTTCGAGAAGGACAGCAAGCTCACTGTCAGGACGAACACGGTCGACCACGACACGTTCCAGAAGAGCATCTCCACCTACCTCCAGGGCACCCCGGACGATGTCTTCACCTGGTTCGCGGGCTACCGCATGCAGTACTTCGCCAAGAAGGGCCTCGCGAGCCCCATCGACGAGGTGTGGGAGACGATAGGCGCCGGCTACAGCGACGCCGCCAAGCAACTCTCCAAGGGGGAGGACGGCAAGTACTACTTCGTCCCGCTGTACAACTACCCGTGGGCCGTCTTCTACCGAAAGAGTGTCTTCCAGCGGTACGGCTACGAGATCCCCGTGACCTGGAGTCAGTTCACGGCGCTGGCCAAGCAGATGAGGAAGGACGGTCTCTCCCCCATCGCGTCCGGCTACGGCGGCGGTGACATCTGGAGCATCCTCGGTGCCTTCGACTATCTCAATCTGCGCGCCAACGGCTATGACTTCCATATGTCCCTGATGCGGGGTCAGGTCTCCTGGACCGACAAGCGCACCGCCAGGACCATCGACCTGTGGCGCGAGCTCACCCCGTACTACCAGAAGGGCGCGGGCGGCCGTTCCTGGCAGGACGCCGCGCAGTCGCTGCTCGACAAGAAGTCCGGCATGGCGATCATCGGTCTCTTCCTGGGACAGCAGGTCACCGACGAATCCCTGCGCTCCGACATCGACTTCTTCCCGTTCCCCGAGATCGACCCGGCGTACGGTCAGGACGCGGTCGAGGCGCCCACCGACGGCTTCATGCTCAGCCGCAAGCCGAAGAACCCGGACGCCGCGCGCGAGTTCCTCGAATTCCTCGGCGGCGCCAAGGCCGAGAACCTCTACATGGGCGTCGACCCGAGCAATGTCGCCGTCAACTCCGCCGCCACCACCGGCTCGTACAACGCGCTCCAGAAGAAGTCCGCCGAACTCATCGCCGGTGCCAAGCACATCACCCAGTTCGGGGACCGCGACAGCGATCCGGGATTCATCTCCACGGTGGTCGAGCCCGGCTTCACCGAGTGGCTGAACCACCCCGACGACGGTTCGGCCCTGCTGAAGAAGATCGAGTCGCAGCGCTCGCGCTTCTTCACGGCCTGATCCCACCGGAGAGGTTCCACCATGTCCTCCGTGCGTACCGCGCCCCGGTCCCCGTCGCGCGCGCAGTCCCGTCCTCGCCGGCTCGGTCCTGGTGACCGCCTCTTTCTGTCGGTGGTCGTCGGCATCCCGCTGATCGCCCTGCTGGTCTTCGTGTGGCTGCCGGCGCTGGCCTCCATCGGTCTGTCCTTCACCAGTTGGGACGGTCTGAGCCTGTCCGACATCCACTGGGTCGGACTGGACAACTACCACCAGATCTTCACCAATTACCCGCCGTTCTGGCCGGCCGTGCAGCACAACGTGATCTGGCTGCTGTTCACGGTGCTGCTGCCCGCTCCGTTCGGGGTCTTCCTCGCCTACCAGCTGGACCGCAAGATCCGCTTCACCCGGATCTACCAGACGGCCATCTTCATGCCGATGGTGCTGTCCCTGGCGGTCGTCGGCTTCATGTGGGAGATCATCTACAACCCGGACAACGGACTGCTGAACGGGGTGATCGGCGCCGTGTCCTCCGGTCACCACATCGACTGGCTGGGCAATCCCGACCTCAACCTCTGGGCCGTACTGGTCGCCTCCGGCTGGCGGCACGCCGGCTACATCATGATTCTCTATCTGGCGGGCCTCAAGGGCTTCGACCCGGCGCTCAAGGAGGCCGCCGCGCTCGACGGTGCCAATGGACGCCAGACCTTCCTGCGGGTGGTGCTGCCGGCCATGAAGCCGGTCAACATCATCGTGGTGGTCGTCACCGTCATGGAGTCCCTGCGCGCCTTCGACATCGTCTACGTACTCGGCGGCGGGACCGGCAGCAAGCCCGGCATGGAGCTGCTGTCCCTCCTCATCACCGACAACATCATCGGTGAGTCCAGCCATATCGGATACGGGTCCGCCCTCGCGGTCATCCTGCTCCTCGTCTCCCTCGCGGCGATCGGGGCGTTCCTCTTCCAGACCTTCCGCAAGGAGGACCAGTGACCGCGACCGTCACGCCGCCGGCCCCCCGGTCACACCCCCCGCTTCCGCGTACCACCGAGGCTCCCCGGGGGCCGAAGCGGCAGACCGGACGGCACCTCATGCTCAGCGGCATCGCGCTGCTGTGGCTCGTTCCGCTGCTGTGGGCCGTCTACACCTCCCTGCGGCCCTACTCCGACACCACGAAGCACGGCTATCTGTCCTGGCCGCGCGACATCGGTCTGCAGAACTTCGCGGACGCGTGGAGCCAGTCCGGGATGCCGCGCTTCTTCTGGAACTCGGTGCTCATCACCATTCCCGCGGTCCTCGGTACCCTGCTGTTCGCCGCGGCGGTGGCCTTCTTCGTCTCGCGGTTCGACTTCCGCTGGAACATCGCGCTGCTGATCCTCTTCACCGCGGGGAACCTGATCCCCGCACAGGTGCTGATCACACCGCTGTACCGGCTGTATCTGCTGGTACCGCTGCCGCCGTGGATGAGCGACTCGCTGCTCGTCTACAACTCGCTCTGGGGCATCATCTTCATTCATATCGCCTACCAGTGCGGCTTCTGCGTCTTCGTACTCAGCAACTACATGAAGACGATCCCGAAGGAGATCTTCGAAGCCGCTCTGGTCGACGGCGCTCCGGTGTGGCGCCAGTTCTTCCAGATCGTGCTGCCGCTGTGCCGGCCGGCGTTCGCGGCGCTCGCGACGCTGGAATCCATCTGGATCTACAACGACTTCTTCTGGTCCCTCGCGCTGATCGAGACCGGTGACAAGCGTCCGATCACCTCGGCCCTGGCCAATCTGGAAGGCCAGTACTTCACCAATCCGAACCTCATCGCGGCGGGCGCCCTGCTGACCGCGATCCCGACCCTGCTGGTCTACTTCGCGCTCCAGCGCCAGTTCATCAGCGGGCTCACCATCGGCTCGGGCAAGGGCTGAGCCGCGGCCCGACGTACCGCCCACCCGCTCTCCCGACCGGCACCGTGAGCGGCAGGCCGACCCCGACCGTCAGGCACGCACGTCCCCTGCCCGGTTCCACCCGCGCGATCCCCGTGACCCGACAACAGGAGGTGCGACCCCATGCGGTCATCCTCGTACCCCGCCCCGCCGGCAGCCCGGACGGGCTCCCCGCGCCGGACCATGAGAGCCATGCTGGTCCTGGCCGTCACCGCCGGACTCGCCACGGCCGTTCCCGCCGCCGAGGCCACGTCTCCCACCCGGGACACGGCGGCCTCGTCCGTGGCCGAGGCCGTCGATGCCGCCCATGCCGTCGATGCCGCCGATGCCGCCGGCGTCGCCGACATCGCCGCCAAGCCGTATATGGGCTGGTCCAGTTGGAGCATGCAGTCCTCCAAGTACCCGGGGCTGAACCCGGACGGCGACTACAGCTATCTCACCGAGGCGAATGTCCTGAAGCAGACGGACGCCCTCGCCGCCAAGCTCAAGAAGTACGGGTACGACCACGTCAACCTCGACGCCGGCTGGTGGCGCGACAACGACTGGAAGCCCGGGTTCGACCAGTACGGGCGGCAGACGAACGACCCGGTGAGGTTCCCCCGCGGCATGAAGCCGGTCGCGGACCATATCCATGCCAAGGGCCTGAAGGCGGGCATCTATCTGCCCGTCGGCCTGGAGAAGGAGGCGTACGGCGAGGGCAAGGTGCCGATCTGGAACGCCCCGGGCTGCACCACCGCCGATATCGTCCACTCGGACCTGCGGACCACCAACGGCTGGGACAGCTCCTACAAGCTGGACTTCACCGACCCGTGCGCACAGAAGTACATCGACTCGCAGGCCCAGTTGTTCGCCGACTGGGGTTATGACTTCCTCAAGCTGGACGGCGTCGGTCCCGGCTCGTTCAAGTCCGGTGACAACTACAACAATGTGGCCGATGTCGCCGCCTGGCAGAAGGCCATCGCCGCCACCGGGCGCCCGATCCACCTCCAGCTCTCCTGGTCGCTCGACATCGGCCACGCCGCCGACTGGAAGCGGTACTCCAACGGCTGGCGCATCGACACCGACATCGAGTGTTACTGCAACACGCTGGTCACCTGGGAGAACTCGGTCAACGACCGATGGGACGACGCCCCCGCGTGGAGCGACAAGGCGGGTCCAGGAGGCTGGAACGACTTCGACGCGATCGATGTCGGCAACGGCGAGATGGACGGTCTGACCAAGGCCGAACGGCAGAGCTATATGACCCTGTGGGCCATCAGCAAGTCGCCCCTGTACACCGGTGACGACCTCACCAGATTGGACAGTTACGGTGTCTCGCTGCTGACCAACCGGGAAGTCATCGCCGTCGACCAGAGCGACTCGCCCGTGGCACGCCCGGTCACCCCGATGGGCGACCAGCAGGTCTGGGGCACCAAGAACTCCGACGGCAGCTACACCGTCGCCCTGTTCAACCTCGGCGACTCCCCGGCCTCCGTCACGGCCCACTGGGCATCCTTCGGGTTCACCGGCAACGCCTCCGTGCGCGATCTGTGGAACAAGGAGAACCTCGGGCCCCACAAGAACAAGATCACCGCGGCGCTGCCCGCACACGGCTCACGGCTGTTCACGGTCAGGCCCGGCGGCGAGACCCTGCCCACCACCGGTTACGAGGCCGAGTCCACGGCCAACACACTGACGGGCAACGCCTCCCTCGCCGGATGCGACGCCTGCTCCGGTGGCCAGAAGGTCGGCAACCTCTACACCGGTGGCAAGCTGACGTTCAACGACATCACCGTGAGGAAGGACGGGATCTACACCGTCCGGGTCGGCTATGTCAGCGGCGACGCCCGTTCGGTGACCGTCTCCTCCAACAGCGGTAACGGAAGCAGCCTGAAGTTCCCCTCCACCGGCGACTGGGGCACCGCGAAGACCGTCAGTGTCCAGCTCGCCCTGAAGGCGGGCTCCAACACCATCACGTTCGACAGCGGCAGCGGATACGCGCCCGATCTCGACAGGATCGACGTACCGCGCTCCTGAGGTACCCCCGCGGGGCCCGGTGACAGCGCCCCGGGCCCCGTGCCGGCCCCCGCGGTGCCCATGGCCGGCCCCCGCACACCACCAAGTGATCCCCCGACATCACACCGACGGTCCGCAGCCGCCGTTCCCGCCTGCGCGTTTCCCCGGATATGGAGTGCACACCCGTGGACATCCCGCACACCCCCTCGTCCTCCCCCGACGACCACCCCAGCGGCAGCCCGAGCCGCAGCCGCAGAGGTTTTCTCGCTCTCACCGCCGCAGGCGCGGCGGCCACCGCACTCGGTGCCCTGCCCGCCTTCACCGCCTCGGCGGCCCCACTCCGCCCCATCGAGTCGCCCCTGCTGTCCCCGGCCAACGCCGCGAGGAACCAGCTGTGGTGGCAGGCCCCCGGCGACACCGGCTCGATGATCGAGCAGGGGCTGCCGGTCGGGAACGGGCGCCTCGGGGCGCTCGCGAGCAACGATCCCGCCGCCGAACTCCTGCTCATCACCGACGCCACCCTGTGGACCGGCGGGCTCAACGACACACTCCAGAGCGACGGTCAATTCCCCTACGGACGTGATGACTTCGGCTCCTTCACCCTTCTCGCCGAACTCACGGTCGCCCTCCCGGACCATGATCTGGGCCGCGTACACAACTACCGCCGGACCCTCGACCTCGCCCAGGGCCTGGTCACCACCTCGTACGACCTCGCCGGGGTCAGCTACCGGCGGCAGATCTTCGCCAGCCGTCCCGATGACGCCATCGTCCTGCACTTCTCCCAGCGCGGCGGAGGCACGTACACCGGCACCATCACCCTCGCCGGCACCCACGGCGAATCCACCAGCGCCAACAGTGCCGAGCGCTACGCGTCGTTCGGCGCCACCTTCGCCAACGGTCTGAAGTACGGCGCGGCCGTCACCGCCCACAGCGGCACCGGCACGGTCCGGGTGCACGGTACGTCGATCACCTTCAGCGGCTGCCAGGACCTCACCGTCGTCGTGAGCGGTGGTACCAACTACGCGCCCGACGCCGCCGCGGGCTTCCGTAACCCTTCGCTGGAACCGGAGCGCCTGGCCAGGACCAAGGTCCTCGACGCGGCCGGCCACTCCGCCAACAGCCTGCTGCGTACCCATGTCGCCGACTTCCGGGCCGTGTTCGGACAGTTCGGCATCGATCTCGGCGCGTCGTCCGCCGCACAGCGCGAACTGGACACCTGGGAGCGGGTGCGGGCGCGCGACCGGGACGGTGTGCCCGACCCGGAACTCGAAGCCGCCTACCTCCAGTTCGGCCGCTACCTGATGATCTCCGGATCGCGGGGCAGCCTGCCGCTCAATCTCCAGGGCCTGTGGCTGGACGGCAACGACCCGGACTGGATGAGCGACTACCACACCGACATCAACATCCAGATGAACTACTGGCTGGCCGACCGGGCGGGGCTGTCCGACTGCTTCGACGCGTTCGCCGACTACTGCCTCGCGCAGCTGCCCTCCTGGACGGACATCACCCAGCGGCTGTTCAACAGTCCGGCCAACAGGTACCGCAACTCCCGCGGCACGATCGCCGGCTGGACGGTGGCCATCTCCACCAACCCGTACGGCGGTGGCGGCTGGTGGTGGCACCCGGCCGGCAACGCCTGGCTCTGCCAGAACCTCTACGAGCACTACGAGTACACCCAGGACCGCGCGTACCTCGACAAGATCTACCCCCTGCTCAAGGGCGCCGTGGAGTTCTGGGAGGCCCGCCTTCTCACGACGACCGTCACCGACGCGTCCGGCGCCTCGCGCGAGGTCCTGATCGCCGACAGCGACTGGTCCCCCGAGCACGGTCCGCTCGACGCCAAGGGCATCACCTATGCCCAGGAACTGGTGTGGAACCTGTTCGACAACTACCGCGCCGCGACCGGGACGCTCGGCAGGGACACCGGCTACGGCAGGACCGTCGACCGGCTGCGGGAGCGGTTGTATCTGCCCGGGGTCAGCCCGAAGACGGGCTGGCTGGAGGAGTGGATGTCGCCGGACAACCTCGGCGAGACCACACACCGGCATCTCTCCCCGCTTGTCGGGCTCTTCCCCGGCGACAGGATCCGCCCCGACGGCTCCACTCCGAAGGAGATCGTCGAGGGCGCGACGGCCCTCCTGGACGCGCGCGGTATGAACAGCTTCGGCTGGGCCAACGCCTGGCGCGGTCTGTGCTGGGCACGGCTCAAGGACGCCGAGAAGGCGTACCAGCTGGTCGTCAACAATCTGAAGCCGTCGGCCGATGGCGGCAACGGCAGCGCCATGAACCTCTTCGACATCTACGAGGTCGAGCAGGGGCGTGGCATCTTCCAGATCGACGCGAACTTCGGCACCGCCGCCGCGATCATCGAGATGCTGGTCTATTCGCGGCCGGGGCACATCGAGCTGCTGCCCGCGCTGCCCACGGCGTGGGCCGCTTCCGGTTCGGTCTCGGGCGTGGGTGTCCGGGGCGGCTTCGTCGCCGACGTCAGCTGGCGGAACGGCAAGGTCACCCGCGCGACGCTGCGGAGTGTGGGCGGCCGTGGCACGGCCCTCGTCGCCGGTGGCACCACGCGCGAGATCAGCCTCAAGCCCGGTGAGTCCCTCACCCTGCGAAACCTCGGATGAGGGACAACCCGGCACACCCCAGGAGCCGATGGATACGGTCCGGGTACCGGCATCGGGCGGTGGGGGTCGTATGCGCGCTGGTCATGGCGGTCCTCGGGCCACTGACCGCGACCCCGGCGGCGCAGTCGGCACAGGCGGCCCCGGCGACTCGGACAGCGCAGGAGGCACAGGTGTCCGGGCGGAACACGCACACCGTGGTGACCTGGGGCGCCGCCGCGGAGAGACAGGGCGCCGGCCCCGCCGACCGCGGCTACCGGCTGATCGTACGCACCAGCGTCGGCGGTACGGACCTGCGTATCCGGCTCTCCAACGCCTTCGGCGACCACCCGGTCACCTTCGCCAGCGCCTACGCGGGGCTGCGGAAACAGGGGGCCGAGCTGGTACGCGGCTCCAACCGGCGGCTGACGTTCGGCGGGGCCGCGTCCGTCACCGTACCCGCGGGTGAGACCGTGCTGAGCGATCCGCTGCCCGGGAGGCTGGCCGCCGAGAGCGATCTCGTCGTCAGCCTGTATGTGACGGGTGCCCAGGGGGCGACGACCGGTCATGGAATGGCCATGCAAACGTCCTACGCGGCGGCCGGTGACCACACCGCGGAGGAGGGCGCGGCCAACTGGAGCGATCCGATGGGCTCGTGGTACTGGCTCGACGCCGTCAGTGTGGAGACGCCCGCGCGGATCGGTGCGGTGGTGACCCTCGGGGACTCCATCACCGATGGATGGGCCTCAAGCACGGACGGGAACCGCCGCTGGCCCGACTATCTGTCCCGGCGACTCCAGGCCGCGTCCGGCGGCACCGTGAAGGGGGTCGCGAACGAGGGCATCTCGGGGAACAAGGTACTCGCGGACGGGGCCGGAGAGTCCGCGCTCAACAGGCTGGAGCGTGATGTGCTCTCCCAGCCCGGGGTCAGCACGGTCTTCCTGTTCGAGGGCATCAATGACATCAAGGCGCACACCGGTGTCACGGCGGACGATCTGATCGCCGGCTATCGGCGGATCATCGACCGGGCGCACACCGCCGGGAAGTGTGTCGTCGGCGCGACCGTCATGCCGTTCAAGGGCTGGTACGAGTACGACGACGAGGCCGAGGCCGTACGCCGGGGTGTCAACGACTGGATCAGGAACAGCGGCGCGTTAGACGCCGTGACGGATTTCGACAGGATCACCCGCAGCCCCTACGACCAGCAGCGGATCCTGCCGTTCTTCGACGGCGGCGACCATCTCCACCCGAACGACAAGGGAATGCAGGCGATGGCCGACGCGGTCGATCTGTCCGCTCTGCGGTGCGCTCGCTGACGTACTCGTCCCGGTGAAGCGCAGGGCCGGACGGCCACGCACCAGCCCGCCGACATGTTCTCGGCGGGCTGGTGGGAGCCAGGCGGGAGCCAGGCGGGATTTGTCAGACAGGACTTAGCGGACCCGGACGAAGACAGGGTTCGAGTAGAACCACAGGTCGTCCCAGGGGCTTTCCTTTCCGTCGGCGAGCGGTTCGGCCTCGTCCGTGCTCGTGCCGCGCACGCGCGCGTAGAGGTCGCTCTCCACATTGCGCAGGGTGTGCCGGATGACGTATTCCTTCCCCTGCTTGCGCCAGTCGCTCGGGCCGAACCGGGCCACCACCTTCGTGGTCGGGTTGGTGTCGGTGTCGAGCGAGGGGCTCGGTCCGGTGATCTGACCCACGATCAGGTCGACACGCCGGACCTCCGGGCGGTCGCCATTGGCGTTCTTGCCCTCCAGCGGCCGGAACCTGATCTCGATCTCAACGTCGGTGCGGTTGCGGCGGCTTACGGTGAGGGTCTCACCCATGGCGGCGTCGTCACCGCGGTTGCTCGCCGTGAGATCGAGACTGGTGATCAGATCCCCGGTCCCGACCCAGATCCGCCCGTTGCGGAGTCCGTCCATGATGTCGGCGTAGTCCTGCCGCGCCAGCACATGGGTCTTGCTGTACTCGCCCGGCCAGAAGTCCGAGCCGCCGCGCGTCCAGTGCACATGCGAGTCCGAGGTCGCGGTGATCCACCAGCGCCGGCCTTCGCCGAGCAGCGCGTCCCAGAGCCCGCCGACGCGCGCGGTCATCTGGTCGAAGCCGCCGTGGGTCGGATAGTTTCCGTAGCCGCCGCGCGCACCACCGTTGAGCGGACCTGCCTGGTGGCCGGGGGCGCCCTCGAAGCCGATGTAGATCTCCGGTGCGGCGTTGTTGCCGTTACGGAACTCCCGCGGGGTGTCCTGCCCGTAGACACCGAGACCGGTCGCCGACCGTGAGGCGTGGTGAGCGATCACCAGCGGCTTGCGCCTCATGTCCTTCGCGGTCTTCAGGAACTCGATCATCTTCGCCTCGGTGTCACGGCCGCCGTCGGTGGGGAAGGCGTCGTACTTGGCGAAGCGGCTCTCCAGCTCGAACAGCTGCTGTGCCTCGTCGCTGTGGTGGGGAATCATCAGCGTGTGGTGGTCCAGAGCCGGTGCGTCGAACTCCATCCCCCAGAACTGGAGCACCCCGGGCACGAGTACGCGCGAGCGCAGAAGATCGGGGTAGGCCTGCTCAAGGTTGACCTTCGAGTGCGTCGGACCGCCGTGGTCGGTGCACATCACCCAACTGAGGCCGAAGTGCTTGGCCATGATCGCGTTGGTGACGATCGGGTAGACGGCGTCGGCACCCTTGTGGAACGTCGGAGGCGTCGTCGACGTGTCGAACTCGCCGCTGTACTCCGAGTGCACATGGTGGTCACCGGCCCGCCATACGCGGTGGCGGGAGTCGTCGGACTTTCCGCGCTCGCGGTCCTCGTCGTCGCTCGCCCATGCCGTACCACCGCCCACCAGCGGGCTCGCGGCCGCCAGCGTCGCCCCGACGCCCGCGAACTTGACCAGTCGGCGCCGCGAGATCGCCGCGAACTCGGGATCTTCGCTGTTCCTGTCCTGCACGATGGGACCTCTCGTTCAAAAGCTCAGGGGGGGCGATCCCCGAGTCTCGGACGACAAACCGAACGCGGCATGAACAGAGGTCGCGACTATCGAGAACAACGGACTCCGGCGCGGTCGGCGAACACGGCGCGGAGGGTGGATTCCTGACCGTCCATCGCCGTGCCCGTCGATCGCCGCCTCCGGGATGTTCGCCGGTTTCCCGTGGTTCCCGTGATTCCCGCCGTACGGCACGGGCGCGGCGAACAGGCGGCCGGTGGCTCCTTGGGGTTCGGGGTGAGTCAGTTGCCGTCAGCGGTCTTGGGGGCGGCTTGTTGCACCACCTCGAAGGACCACAGGGTGGAGCCGGAAGCCGCCGGCTTCTGCTGAGGAGAGCCGTCTCCGCCGCGCTGGTGGGCCGCCTTCATCGGACCCTCCATCCACGCCTGGAAGTCGGCCTCGCTGCGCCAGCGTGTGTAGACGAGGTACTGGTCGGTGCCCTCGACCGGGCGCAGCAGCTCGAACCACTCGAATCCGTCGGAGTTCTCCACCGACCCCGCCCGGGACGCGAAGCGCTTCTCCAGCACCTCACGCTGTTCCGCCGGAACCTGCAACACATTGATCTTGACGATGCTCATGGCTCCATCTTGCCCCAGCGCGTCGGCGCCCAGAGACTGTCGAGCACCCACGAGCTTCTGGAGCACCTGGAAGCGTTGAACACCTCGCGGCGCACGGTCCGCTACACGGTCGGGGCGACACGCGAAGGCCCAGCCGGCGATCACGTGAAACCAACAGGGCGAACCAACAGCCCGGCCATACACTCACGACCGCCGAAAAATCGAGGTTAACACCCCGGCAAGATATGTGAAACAGGCCCGCTCCCCGAAAACACGCCATTTGCCTCTGGGGCAATCTCGCGCCGTAGAGGCACCCTTGCCGCAGGGGAACGGATGTCCTAGAGTAAAAGCGCGTTTAGCACATCCCGTTATTTCTCCGTCATTTCGCGAACCGATACGTGGCTCATATTCTGTTCCGCCGAATTCTGCCCGCTGAACCACCGCTTCGCAATTCCCTGACCTGCGCCTATGAGGGGGCCTGCCGGTCGGCCGCCCACTGGCCCGAGGATGCCTGTCTCTTCGGCCCGGCGCTGCGCGCTGCGGTTCTCCATGCCGCCGCCTCCACTTACTCCGTCGCCGACCGCCGATTCGGCCGACGGAATGAGCACGCCGGACACGGCAATCGCTTCGCGACGCGACGTGATGAACAGTGGCCGTATTTCATGCTCGAACCGTGGCCCGTCTTGCGTGGGCACTGAGAACAGCGAAACAATCACGCGCCCTATCCGAATCGAAAGGCAACTCGATGACCGGAAAAACAGGAACCTCGGCCATGTCGACAGGAGAAATCCCTTTAGCTCCTGGCGGCCTCCCGCTCCTCGGGCATCTCCTGCCGATGCTTCGAGACCCCGTCGATTTCCTCGCATCCCTGCCGGTCCACGGTGACGCGGTTCGCATCCGCCTCGGGACGGCGAGTGTCATCGTCGTGTGCACTCCGGAGCTGACACGCCAAGTCCTCCTGAACGACCGCGTCTTCGACAAGGGCGGACCGATCTTCGACCGGATCCGAGAGGTGGCCGGCAACGGCCTCGGTACCTGCCCGCACAGTGACCACCGGCGACAGCGACGCCTGGTGCAACCGGCGTTCCACCGGGACAGAATGCCCGGATACGCAGAGGTGATGGCCGCGCAGATCCGGTCCGCCACCGACCGATGGCGCACCGATCGGGACCTGGACGTGCTGGCCGAGTTGACGCACCTCACAGCGACAACCTTGGTGGAGACAATGCTTTCAAGTACCTTGTCGCCAACCACCCTCCACGATGCCGTTGAGGATCTCGCGACCGTCATGAGCGGAATCTACCGGCGGACGATCGCACCTCAGCTCAACGTCCTGCCCACCCCCGGTAATCGCCGTTACTTTCGGGCCCGAACCCGTCTGCGCAAGATGCTCAGCGAGATCATCGCTGACCGAAGGAACGACGGGACGGATCGAGGAGACCTGCTGTCGGCGTTGCTCGTCGCCCAGGATACCGACGGCACCGGGCAGGACCAGGGGTTGACCGACACGGAGATCAGCGACCAGGTCATCTCCTTGTTCCTTGCCGGAGCGGAGGCCACCGCCACAGCACTGGCATGGGCTCTGCACCTGGTCGCGATCCACCCCGACATCGAACGGCGTCTGCATGACGAAGTCGACAGAGTCCTGTGCGGGGGATCCGCCACCTTCACACACTTACCCGAGCTTGAAATGACCGGGCGCGTTGTCACCGAAACCCTGCGTCTCTACCCGCCCGTCTGGATGTTCAGCCGTACGGTCACCGCTGATACCCGCCTCGGGGACCACAGCGTTCCAGCGGGGTCGGCGATCATCTTCAGCCCCTATCTCGTACACCACCGCGGCGACTTGTTCGACGAGCCCGACAGCTTCGACCCCGATCGCTGGGACGGCCGGCGACCGCAGCCACCGCGCAATGGGTTCATCCCTTTCGGCAGCGGCGCCCGCAAATGCGTCGGCGACGAGTTCGGAACCAACGAGGTCGTGCTCGCCCTGGCCACTATTACGGCCCGCTGGCGCTTGGTCCCCGCATCGCGCCACGAGGTCCGCCCGGCCGCGGCCCTGGCGCTGACACCGCGTGGACTGCGGATGCGCGTGATCGACCGCGCGGAACCGCTGGTTTCACCTGACGGAGTCCCAAAGGAAAATTAGCTCCGGGAATCCCGCCACCCGCAACACCATCACGTCATCAGGGTTTCGAACATCGATCACTTGTCACTCCTCACCTCATGACACAGGAGGCACTCGCATGAAATCGGCAACGCCGCTGAGTGGAATCGACCTCTCCATGCCCTTCCCCGAGAATGAAGTCGGCGCGACGGTGGAATTGGCGGCAGCGGACATGTGGCAATGGCTGGAACGCTTCGAACTGTGCCCCACGCTTCCGACCATTGACCACCTCCGTCGCACGCGACCCGAAATTATCACGGCACTGTACATCCCGGCGGCCGATGGTGAAACGCTGCCCTACCTCAGCGAATGGATGGCATGGTTCTTCATTGTCGATGACCAGTTCGACCACAGCGGATCCGAGGGGCAGGATGCGCAACGGTGCGCCCGGGACATCGATTCCCTGTTACGGGTCATCGACACCGGAGCGCATTCCGCCCCCGCGCTGAGCAATGGGTTACCGAGGGCGCACGCCGCACTTTCCGATCTATGGCAGCGCTTACCGTCCCACCTCTCACCGAACTGGCGCACGGTGTTCCGTGACCATATTCGCGAATGGCTGTGGAGCGACTATGCGGAAATGGTGGATCGAGCGTCGGAGCGGCTCCCTGCACTCTGGGAATACCGCGAACACAGGCGCGACAATGTCGGTAATTTCATGCTACTCGACCTGTGCGAGATAGCGGCCGGATTCGAAGTCACGGAGCTCACCCGGCGCTTACCCTGCATGATCAATCTGCGAAGGTCGGCAGTCGAGCACACGGGAATTATCAATGACATACGGTCCGTGGAGAAAGAGCGCGCCAACGGCGACCATCGCAACACGGTTCTGCTGATCGAGCAGAATCATCGAATCGCCGTCGATTCCGCGCTCAAGGTGGCCGGCGGTTTCGCCAACGAATGCATCGACCGGATGAACACCGCACGGCGTGAGCTGCCGAGTCAGCTGGCGGCAGCCGGCATCACGGGTGTCGAACGCGGCCGAGCGCTCACGATCGCCGATCACTATCTCTCACTCGTCCGAGGCAACTTCGACTATCACGAGCAAACGGAGCGATTCAATATCGGGCGCTACGATCACCCCGATGAGTTCAAGGAAGGCAATCCCGTTTATCTCGCCGATGTCCTTGGCCGGTGAGAGATCGCTCGATCCTCCCTCCTGTACCCCAATTCCCGAGGAGATCAGCCATGACATCCCCCATTGGCGTACGGTTCGACCCGCTGGGCAAACACCTCCAGGATCCCTACCCCGTCTATGCCGAAGCCAGAAGGTCCAGCCCAGTATTCTTCTCCGAGAAACTCGGCGTCTGGTGCGTCGCCCGTTACGACGACGTTCTCACGGTACTCAAGGACCACGAGACTTTCTCCTCGGCGGAGACCCTCCCCCGACCGAAAGGCATGCCCGAGAATGTCGAGCGGTTCCTGGACTGGTACTACGACGACTTCCCGCCGCTGGCCCTCTCGGATCCGCCTGTCCACTCCAAGAGCCGTGCTGTCGCGGCCCAGGGCTTCCGGCCCCGTGTCATCGCGAACTTCGAGCCGACCATCCGGCGGATCACCGCTGAGCATCTGGACAAGGTCGCCGGAAGGGCCGAGTTCGATCTCGTCACCGAATTCGCTTTCCCGCTCATCTCGTCCGTGGTCCTGGAACTCGTCGGAATCCCGAAGGCCGACCATGTGGATTTCATCGAGTGGAACCGAAAGCTTCTCACGGTCCTCGTCGGTTCACACGCGGTCGACGAGCCGACGCTGATCCAGTACGGCCGGGATCTGGAGGACTGGCGCGGCTATGTCCGGAAGATCATCGAAGAACGTCTCAC
Organism: Streptomyces sp. NPDC051662; assembly: GCF_040681655.1. Taxonomy (NCBI): domain Bacteria; kingdom Bacillati; phylum Actinomycetota; class Actinomycetes; order Kitasatosporales; family Streptomycetaceae; genus Streptomyces; species Streptomyces sp. NPDC051662. Next base: position 25,217 of record NZ_JBFAZD010000007.1, on the reverse strand, counting down.
CGACCCCCGCGATGACCTCATCAGTCTCTTCGCCCACAGCGACGTCCGCGGGCACCGGGTGCAGGGCGACGAAGTCACGGCCCTCGTCATGGCGATGCTCGCGGCAGGTGTGGAGACCACCGCCGCGGCCCTCTCCAACAGCGTCGAGATTCTGCTGCGCCAGGACGAGTGGGCCTCGCTCGACGACAACCCCGATGAACTCATCGCGGAATGTATACGGCTCAACAGCTCGCTGGCGTGGATCACACGTGTCGCGCTCCGTGACACCGAGATCGCCGGGCAATCGATCCGCTCCGGCGACATGGTCTCGCTCCTGTGGAACTCCGCATGCCATGACGAGGATCATTACCCGGAGCCGACAGCCTTCCGCCCCGCCCGGTCGCGCGACACCCAAGAGCTGGCTTTCGGCCACGGCATCCACTACTGCGTCGGCGCCCCCCTCTCCCGAATCGAGCTGCGCGTCGCGCTGACCATGCTTCGCGAACGGTTCCCCAACCTGCGGCTGGTCTCCCGCGAGCCCTCCCTCTACCGGCCGGTGGCGACCTTCCGCGTGCTGGACAGCCTCCTCGTGACAGCGAAGTGACAGCGAAACCAGCGCGGCCGGAGGGCCGGCCCGAGCGATGATGCCGAGTTCCGCGAGAGGGAGAGACCCCGCGGATCTTTCCCCCGAAGTGTGAACGCCAACCGGCTGACGGGACCCGTGCCGGGGTCCTGGTGCACCTCGCGATCGCGATCGTGCCGGGGGCGGCGAACTCCTCGGAGGCCGAGCAACGCCGGCTGCGTCAGCGGCCGTTGTTCGGGCTCGCGGCCTCGGACTCCACCGCCCGGCGCACGCCGGCCGCGCTCGGCGAGGCCACCCTGGTGAAGATCGCGAAGACGCGGGCGAGGGTGCGCCGGCATGTGTGGAGTCTGCCGCGTCTGCGGCCGGGAGGCTTCCCGTGACCGCTCGCCCCGGCCCACGGTGGAGACGGCGGCCGACCGCGCTCAGGGCCCCAGCTGCGCGGTGACTGGGCGCAACGGCCAACGAAGTGCCGTCTGGACGCTCCCGGGTAGGACACCTCTCGGCCACGAGCACGTCGTATGCCGTGCCACTTGGCCGGGTCCGATCGATACTGGAGTCGGGCGGCAGACCGCCCCGCCGGACCACCTGAGAGGGAGCTGATGATGTGTCAGAGAAGTCGGCATGAGGTCGGCAGCAGTACCGCCGGACCCCGCTTCGAAGCGCCGGCCCCCGCCAAGATCACTAAGCGCTCACACACATCTTGACCTGCAAAAACGCTGGTCAGAGGCCCATCAGCTAGCCCACCTGGGAGATACCGTTGAAGATGCTCATCAATGTGCCGGAGACGGTCGTCGCGGACGCCCTGCGAGGTATGGCCGCCGCGCATCCCGGGCTCTCCGTCGATGTGGACAACCGTGTGGTGGTACGGGGCGACGCGCCCGTCGCGGGGAAGGTGGGGCTCGTGTCCGGGGGCGGGTCCGGGCATGAGCCGTTGCACGCCGGGTTCGTCGGGCCCGGAATGCTCTCCGCCGCCTGTCCCGGTGAGGTGTTCACCTCTCCCGTGCCCGATCAGATGGTGCGGGCCGCCGCCGCGGTCGACAGCGGGGCCGGGGTGCTGTTCATCGTCAAGAACTACACCGGGGACGTCCTGAACTTCGACATGGCCGCCGAGCTGGCCGAGGACGAGGGTGTGCAGATCGCGAAGGTGCTGGTCAACGATGATGTGGCGGTGACCGACAGCCTGTTCACGGCGGGCCGGCGCGGTACGGGCGCCACCTTGTTCGTCGAGAAGATGGCCGGGGCCGCGGCCGAGGAGGGGCAGCCGCTGGAGCGGGTCGAGGCGATCGGCCGGCGGGTGAACGAGAGCGCGCGGAGCTTCGGTGTCGCCCTGACCGCCGTCAGCACACCCGCCAAGGGCAGCCCGACCTTCGACCTGCCCGAGGGCGAGCTGGAGCTGGGCATCGGAATCCATGGCGAGCCCGGCCGTGAGCGGCGCGCGATGATGACCTCGCACGAGATCGCGGACTTCGCCGTGAACGCGGTGCTGGAGGATCTGCGGCCGTCGGCCCCGGTGATCGCTCTGGTCAATGGCATGGGCGGCACACCGCTGCTGGAGCTGTACGGATTCAACGCCGAGGTCCAGCGGGTGCTGGCCGAGCGTGGCGTGGCGGTGGCCCGTACTCTCGTCGGCAACTATGTGACCTCGCTCGACATGGCAGGCTGCTCGGTGACTCTCTGCCAGGTCGACGAGGAGCTGCTGCGGCTGTGGGACGCGCCGGTCGAGACCGCCGCGCTCCGCTGGGGCCGCTGAGTACCGACGGGAATCCGGCACGGCAGGGACGGACAGCAGGGTCGGCAGGGAACGACCCACGGGGTGAGGAGATCACGTGACCGATCAGAATCCCGGCCCGGTGCTCGACACCGGCTTCTTCCGCGGCTGGCTGACCGCGACGGCCGCCGCGGTGGAGCGTGCGGCGGACCGGCTCACCGAGTTGGACTCGGCCATCGGCGACGCGGACCACGGCACCAATATGCAGCGCGGTTTCCGGGCGGTCGTGACCGTACTGGAGAAGGAGAATCCGGCCGGTCCGGGTGACGTACTGACGCTGGCGGGACGCCGGCTCATCTCCACGGTGGGCGGTGCGTCGGGGCCGCTGTACGGGACGCTGCTACGGCGTACGGGCAAGGCACTCGGCGATGCCACCGAGGTGACGTCCGCGCAGCTGACCGAGGCGCTGCGGGCCGGGGTGGCGGCGGTGGCCCAGCTGGGCGGGGCCAAGGCCGGCGACAAGACGATGCTCGACGCGCTGGAGCCGGCGGTCGAGGCGCTGGGCATCTCGTTCGCGGCGGCGGCGGAAGCGGCGGAGCAAGGGGCTCTGGCGACCGTACCGCTCCAGGCGCGCAAGGGCAGGGCGAGCTATCTGGGCGAGCGAAGCATCGGGCACCAGGATCCGGGGGCCACCTCCTCCGCCCTGCTGATCGGCGCACTCGCGGAAACGGCGGCGGGGACAGGGGCGGGGACGGCGGGGGCGACGGAATGAGTATCGAGGCGCCGGTGGGCATCGTGCTGGTGTCGCACAGCGGACCGGTCGCCATGGCCGTCGCCGCACTGGCGCGGGGGCTGGCGGGCGGCGGTGCGACCGCCCCGGTGGCCGCCGCGGGCGGCACCCCGGACGGCGGGCTCGGCACCAGCTCCGAGCTGATCGTGGCCGCCGCCGCCGAGGTGGACCGGGGGGCCGGGATCGCGATCCTGGTGGACCTCGGCAGCGCCGTGCTGACGGTGAAGTCGCTGCTCGCCGAGGGGGACGAACTGCCGGAGGGCGCCCGGCTGGTGGACGCGCCGTTCGTGGAGGGCGCGGTGGCCGCGATGGTCACCGCCTCGGCGGGCGGCGATCTGGACGCGGTATCGGCCGCGGCGGCGGAGGCGTACCAGTACCGCAAGGAATGACCCGCGACGCCTGGCGGATAAAGCGTTGAAAACGGCGCATAGTCGTCGTGATCCACGCATCACCTCACAGGAATACTGAACCCTCACGGATCGGCGGCGTCGGCAGCCCGTCGGCGTCGGCATGACCCGGAGGGACCAGCATGGTGAACGCGGCGGACGTGGAGAGGGACCCGGCCGACGGGACCGGACCGACCGGCTCCACGGACCGCGGGACCCGCCATGCCGTGGTCGTCGGCGGGAGCATCGCGGCCCTGCTGACGGCCCGAACGCTCAGCGCCCACGCGGACCGGGTGACCCTCGTCGAACGCGACCGCTTGCCCGAAGGCCCGGAGCCCCGGGCGGGCGTCCCGCAGAGCCGTCATCTCCATGTCCTGCTGGAAGGCGGCCGGCACGCGCTGGAGGAGCTGCTTCCCGGAATCGTGGCCGAACTGCGCGAGCAGGGCGCGCCCCGGATCGGGATGCCGGGCGACCTGGCGCAGTGGCAGAACGGGCGCTTCTACCGCCGTACCGCCTCCAGCGTCCACCTCCTCACCGGCACCCGGCCCGTACTGGAGTGGCTCGTGCGGCGCCGGGTCCTGGCCGATCCCCGGATCACACTCCTGGAGGGCACGGAGGTCGTGGGGCTGATCGGCGACGCGGCCCGCGTCCGGGGCGTACGGCTCCGCGGGCGCGGGGCCCGCCGCCGTCTCGGCGTACGGTCGCTGACCGCCGATCTGGTCGTGGACGCCTCGGGACGTACCACCCACGCGCCCGACTGGCTGGCCGGGATCGGCGCCGAGCCCGCGCACGAGGAGACGCTCGACTCCGGACTCGCCTACGCGTCCCGGCTCTATCACGCGCCGGAATCCACCGACGGGACCGACTGTCCCGGCTACTACTTCGTCCCGGGCCGTGACCAGCCCTACGGCGCGGTCGCCCTGCCCGTCGAGAACGGTCGCTATCTCGTCACGCTCAGCGGACTGCGCGGCTGCGAACCGCCCTCGGACGAGGCCGCGTTCACCGAGTTCACGGCCCTGCTCCCCCATCCGGTGCTGCACGACTGGCTGTTGAAGGCGCGGCCCGACTCGGCCGTGCACGCGTTCCGCTCGACGGCCAGTGTCCGGCGACGCTATGACCTCCGCGGGCGCAGGCCGGCCGGGTTCCTCGCCATCGGCGACGCTCTGTGCTCCTTCAATCCGGTGTACGGGCAGGGCATGACGGTCGCCGCGCTCGGCGCGCTCGCACTGCGTGACGCGCTCGCCGACCCTCGCCGGGCGCCGACGACCCGGCGCGTACAGCGGGCGCTGCTCGGGGCCGCGCGGCAGTCCTGGGACATCGCGTCCGGCGCCGACAGGGAGTTGCCCGGGGCGATCGGCAACGTGGCGCGGACGCGGCTGGCGGACCGTCCCGGCGCCTGGTACGTCGCACGGGTGCTGGACCGCGCTCCCGGCGATCCGGTGGTCGGAGCGGCGTTCCGTGCCGCGTGCGCGCTGACCGCGCCGGTCAGCGGGCTCTTCGCGCCGCGGGTGGCGCGCGCGGTGCTGTTCGGGCCTCCCCTGCCGGCACCGACGGATCCGCCGCGGAGGCCGGAGAGGGCATGAGCGCGCGAGGTACTGCCACCTCGCGCGCCTCGCCCGCCCCGCCACCTCGCGCGCCTCACGCGCCTCGCCGCCTTGCCGATCGCCCGTTCCGGGCACAGGCTCACTCCTGAGGAACCTGAGACACCCCGAACGGGATCCCTGGGAGTGGCACATGACATCGGACGAATCGGACCTCCCGGCCGCTTCGGCCGCTTCAGCCCTTTCGGCCCCTCCGGAGCGGGCGCGCTGTCTGGTCACCGGGGCCACGGGATACCTCGGCGGCCGGCTGGTGCCCGAGCTGCTGGACGCCGGCCATACGGTGCGCTGTCTGGCCCGGTCGCCGGAGAAGCTGCGTGACCATCCCTGGGCCGGCCGCGCCGAAGTGGTACGGGGCGATGTGACGGACCCCGCGTCGGTCGGGGCGGCCCTGGACGGCATCGAGGTGGCGTACTACCTGGTGCACGCGCTGGGTACGGGGCGGGACTTCGCGGCCACGGACCGCCGGGCCGCCGAGATCTTCGCGGCACGGGCCAGGGCCGCGGGCGTACGGCGCGTCATCTATCTCGGTGGGCTCACCCCGGCGGGGGTCCCGGAGCGTGAACTCTCGCCGCATCTGCGCTCGCGCGCCGAGGTCGGCCGTGTCCTCCTCGGCTCCGGAGTGCCGACCGTGGTGCTGCGCGCGGCGGTCATCATCGGCTCGGGGTCCGCCTCGTTCGAGATGCTGCGCTATCTGACGGAGCGGCTGCCGGTGATGGTGACGCCGAGCTGGGTGCGTACAGCCATCCAGCCGATCGCGGTCCGCGATGTGCTGCGCCTTCTCGTGGGCTGCGCGCGGCTGCCCGCCGAGGTCTGCCGGGCCTTCGACATCGGCGGCCCCGACGTACTGACGTACCGGGACATGATGCGCCGGTACGCGGCGGTGGCCGGGCTGCCCCGACGGCTCATCCTTCCGGTGCCCGTCCTGACACCGGGGCTGTCCAGCCACTGGATCGGTCTGGTGACACCGGTCCCCCGTTCGATCGCCCGGCCGCTGGCGGAGTCCCTGCGCCATGAGGTCGTCTGCCGCGAACGGGACATCACGCGGTACATCCCCGATCCCCCGGAAGGTCAGATCCCGTTCGACCGCGCGGTCGAACTGGCCCTGCGGCGCGTCCAGGACGCCCAGGTGACCACTCGCTGGTCGTCCGCCTCCGTACCGGGTGCGCCGAGCGATCCGCTGCCCACCGACCCGGACTGGGCGGGCGGCAGCCTCTACACCGACCGCCGCGCTCTGACCGTGCGCGCGTCGGGCGCGTCGCTGTGGCGCGTGATCGAGGGCATCGGCGGTGACAACGGCTGGTACTCCTTCCCACTGGCCTGGGCGGTACGTGGCTGGCTCGACCGGTTCGTCGGCGGGGTCGGACTGCGCCGGGGCAGACGCGATGCCGCGCGGCTACGGGTCGGTGACTCGCTGGACTTCTGGCGGGTGGAGGAGATCGAGCCGGGCCGGCTGCTGCGGCTGCGCGCGGAGATGCGGCTGCCGGGGCTCGCCTGGCTGGAACTGCGCGCGGACCGGGACGGTCAGGGCCGTACGGTGTTCCGGCAGCGGGCGCTGTTCCATCCGCGGGGGCTGCTGGGCCACGCGTACTGGTGGAGCGTCTCGCCGTTCCACGCGGTGGTGTTCGGCGGGATGGCCCGCAATATCGCGCGGGCGGCGGAGGCCCATGAAGCGGCCGGGGCCGAGGCCGGAGCGGGAACCGGCGAGCCCGCCCGGACCTGACCACCATCGGGCCGGGGGGCGTGTCCGGGCCCGGGGGCGCGCGGATCAGAGGGGCGTGGCCGCCTTCAGTACGAGGAAGAGCGTGACGGTCGCGTTCGCCGAGGACAGAGCGGAGCCGAGCGTGCCGGCAGCCGCCGCCCAGACCGCGAGCCCGACCGCCGTGAACATCGGTGGCCAGCGGACGGCGGAGGGCTCGGGCCCCAGCAGCGCCGCCACCCTGCGCGGGACCGGCCCCGGCCCCGGCACCGACGCGGCGAAACCGGCCAGAGTCGGCGTGGGGGTCGCCCGGGAGATCAGCGCGGCCTTGCCGATGGCGCGGGCCACGACCGTACGCTCGCCGGTGACCTTGGCCGCCTCCTCGTCCGCCCAGCGTTCGGTGGTGTACGCGACCGCCGATCTGAGCGGCCGGAGCAGCGGATTGGCCCGCGCGGCGAGCCGTACCGCCAGCAGGAACCGGTGGTGCCGACCGGTGAGATGCGCGTGCTCGTGCGCGATCAGGGCGGTACGTTCCTGGTCGTCCAGGCACGCGAGCATGGCGGTGGAGACCACGATCCGCCCCCGCGCGGCGACGCCGGAACCGGCGGCGGACCCTGTCGACGCACCGGAGCCGGGCAGCGCGTAGGCGTACGGCGCGTCGTCGGTCAGCACGGCGAGTTCACCGTCGGGCAGTCCGGCCAGCGCGCGGTGCGCGCGGCGGCGTACGCGCCGGTGGCGCCCGGCGGCGGCCGCACAGGCGACGGCGACCCCGGCGAGGGCGACGATGGCCGCCTTGCCCGCCACCTCGTCGTACGGGACCGCCTCCCTGACCTCCGGGTCCGACCAGGCGTCCGGCAGGGGGTTGCCGGGCAGCTGCGCCGTACCGACCACCACCAGCAGCCCCAGACAGAGGGTGCTGCACAGCGCGAGGACTCCGGCCAGCGCCGACAGCAGCCGGGTGGCGACACGGGGATGGAGATGGACTTCGGCCAGGCGCGCGATCGGCACCGCGGTCAGCGGCAGCACAAGCGGCAGAAAGACGAACAACCCCATTCCGTCAGGCCCCCGCCCCATCCTCGGGCACGTCCCTGGAATCGGCATCGGCGCCGGGGCCGGGGCCGGGGCCGGGGCCGGGGCCGGGGCCGATGTCAGGACCGTCCTCCGGCAGGACGAGAAGGTCGCGCAGCAGCCGTTCGTCGTCCGGCGAGAGCGCGGTGACAAACCGCGCCAGTACCGCCTCGCGGTCCGCCTCCCCGTCGAGCACCTTGCGCATCCGGAGTGCGGCGAGCCCCGCCTCGTCCGAGGCGGCGCGCCATTCGAAGGAGCGGCCCGCGCGCTCCCGCGTCACCGCGCGCTTGGCCTGGAGCCGGGTCAGGATGGTCATCACGGTCGTGTACGCGAGTGTCCCGCCGATCCTGTCCTGCACCCAGGCGGCCGTGACGGGCCCCGGCGCCTGCCGCAACGCGGCGAGTACCTGGGCCTCCAGCTCGCCCTGGCCGCGCCGGCAGGGACGTTCGTCCGGACTGCCGTGCACCCTCACGATGTCTCCCTCCCGCCGCGCCGCCACATCACGGGGGCAGGTCGTACATGCTACTGAGCCCGGCGCCCCCCGCGCTCACGCGAGGCACACTCCCGAAATCCTTCTACAGTCCTGTAGATTTAAGTACGGATCACAGGACGAGGGCGCGCGTCCTGTGATCCGTTCCCGCCGGAGCCCGCAAGGGCTCACACCGGTGGGCCCGCGCAGAGCGGGGCCCGGACCGATCCGGGCTCAGGGGTGGCTGGGCGCCGCGTCATTCGCTTCCGTGGCGGGCGGTTCCGCTACGGACGACTCCGCCGCGAGCGGTTCCGCTCCGGCCGAGACGGTCATCTCCGGCGACGCGGAGGCGGCGGCAGCCGCCGGCGCGGGCGAGGCCGGCGCGGGCTTGCGTGTGAGACGGCGGGCCAGGGGCTCCGTCCAGCGGGCCGCCAGCGGCCCGAGGATCACCAGAATGAGTACGTACGCGGTGGCCAGCGGCCCGATCCGCGGCTCCACCCCGACCGCCAGTCCGGCGATGACGATGGAGAACTCGCCACGCGCCACCAGCGTGCCACCGGTGCGCCAGCGACCGGCGGTCCGCACTCCGGCCCGCTTGGCCGCGTACCAGCCGGTGCCGATCTTCGTCAGGGTGGTGACGGTCGCCAGGATGAGGGCCGGTACGAGAACCGGCGGAATGGCGGCCGGATCGGTGTTCAGACCGAAGAAGACGAAGAAGACGGCGGCGAACAGATCGCGCAGCGGGGCGAGCAGGTTGTGCGCGCCCTCGGCGACCTCGCCGGAGAGCGCGATACCGACGAGGAACGCGCCGACGGCGGCGGAGACCTGGAGCTCCTGGGCGACTCCGGCGACCAGGACCGTGAGACCGAGGACGACCAGGAGCAGCATCTCCGGGTTGTCGGAGGAGACCGCGCGGCTGATCAGCCGGCCGTGACGCAGCGCCAGATAGAGGACGGCGCCGACCGTGCCGAGCGAGATCAGCAGCGTGAGACTCCCGCCCGCGAGGCTGAGTCCGGCGAGCAGCGCCGTGAGAAGCGGCAGATAGACGGCCATGGCGAGGTCTTCTATGACCAGGACCCCGAGGATCACGGGTGTTTCGCGGTTGCCGAGCCGGCCGAGATCGCCGAGGACCTTGGCGATCACCCCGGAGGAGGAGATCCAGGTCACCCCGGCCAGGGCCACCGCGGCGACCGGCCCCCAGCCCAGGATCAGCGCGGCGGCGGCGCCCGGTACGGCGTTCAGTACGAAGTCGACGATGCCGGAGGGGTATTGGGTCTTGAGGTTCGAGACGAGTTCGGAGGCGCTGTACTCCAGCCCCAGCAGGAGCAGCAGCAGGATGACGCCGATCTCCGCGCCGGTCGCGACGAACTCCTCGCTCGCGTTGAGCGGAAGCAGCCCGCCGTGGCCGAAGGCGAGCCCGGCGAGCAGATAGAGCGGAATGGCGGAGAAGCCCACCCGGCCCGCGAGCCGGCCGAGTATCCCGAGGCCCAGGATGATGGCCCCGAGTTCGATGAGCAGTGCGGTGGTGTCGTGCACGGGCGCTTATCCTCCGGTGATCAGTTCGGCGACGGCGTCCACGCCTTCCCGGGTGCCGACGACGACGAGCGTGTCCCCCAGGGCGAAGCGGAAGTCCGGGGTGGGTGAGGGGAAGGCGTCGGTGCGGCGCAGGACCGCGACGATCGAGGCGCCGGTGCGGGTCCGCACCTGGGTGGCGCCGAGCGTCCGGCCCACGTACGGGGACCGCTTGGTGATCTGGATGTGCTCGGTGAGCAGATCGATTTCGAGGTGCTGGTACAGATGCGCGACGGGATCGGGCGTCAGGAGCTTGGAGAGCGCGGTCGCCTCGTGCGGGGCGAGCGTCGCGGCGTCCCGGCAGTTGTCGTCGTCCTCGGGATCGTGGAAGGCGAGGATGCGGCGGCCGTCCTGGTGCACGACGACCGACAGATGCTTGCCCGCGTCGGTGCTGAGGTCATAGCGGGTGCCGACCCCGGGCAGAGGGGTTTTGCTGACGTGAGCTGTGGGCTCCATTGAGAACGCTCCATGCGGGCGTGGCGTGAGGGTCTGCGGGCACGGCGGCCCCCTGGAGGGCCCGCCTGGCGGCTGGGCGGGACGGTGCGCCGCCCACCACCGGACAGGGATTCCGCGTCATGCGGACAGGGATTCCGCGTCATGCGCCATGCGGAAGCACCGGTGCGAGAGGCAACGGTGCGGGACACTCCGGTAAGGGCACCCGTGACGGTACTGACGCGGCGTCAGTCAACCCGGCGCGGCGTACGGGCAGGGAAGCGCGCATATGGAAACCGCCCCCTCAAGCCCCGCGTGACCGACCGTTCGCCCAGAATCACTGCCATGGGCACACCAACACTCAAGGGAGCGCCGGTCACCCGATCGCCATTTTAACGTAAAATAAAATGTGCAGATTGGGCCTTATGGGAGAAAAAGAGCGGTCCGGTCCGGAAAGAGCTATTCCGAAGTGCGGGCGATGCCCCGCCGGACGCGGCCCCGGTCGGGGTCGAAGAGGTGGGCGGCCAACCCGGCCAGCACGAGGCCGCCGGCGATGAGAAGTCCATGTCCGACGACGACGCCGAGCACGAATCCACCGAGTGCGACGGCCAGCAGCAGCCAGGCGACGCCGTGCCGGTACTCACGCGGCCTACAGGGGGAGCCCGTCGCCAGGGCGCGCGCGAACCGGGGGTCGTCCTGGCGCAGCTGCGCGGCGAGATCGCCGAGTCGCCGGTCTTCGAAGGCTGCCACGAGTTCCCTCTCGTCGGGTCCTTCACACGATCACCCGCCGGGGCACCCGGCCGCCATCGGGGCCGACACCCACATCAGGGGGTGGCCGATATGTAGATACGCGGGCGTACGCCCCCCCATGGACGGCGGAGGCGCGCGTCGGCGGTCGGACCGCTCTCGCCGGGCGGGCGATAGTGGAGGGCGTCTACTGCGAGGAGGCCCGCGTTCCGTGTCCCTGTTCTGGCGGATCTTTCTGCTCAACGCCGCGGTCCTGTTCGCGGCCACCGCCCTGCTGCTGCTCGGCCCCGTCACCGTGTCCGCCCCCGTACTGCTCACCGAAGCGCTGATCATGGTCCTGGGGCTGGCGGCCATGCTCGTCGCCAACGCCGCGCTGCTGCGGATCGGACTCGCTCCGCTGCAACGGCTCACCCGGGCCATGACCACGACCGATCTGCTGCGTCCCGGGCGCAGGCCCGCGGTGTCGGGGCATGGCGAGATCGCCGATCTGATCAGGACGTTCAACACCATGCTCGACCGGCTGGAGGCCGAACGGGCCGCCAGCAGCGGGCTCGCGCTCTCCGCCCAGGAGGCCGAACGGCGGCGGATCGCACAGGAGTTGCACGACGAGATCGGCCAGACCCTCACCGCGGTGCTGCTTGAGTTGAAGCGCGTCGCCGACCGGGCGCCCGCACCGCTGCGTGATGAACTGCGCCATGTGCAGGAGACGACCCGGGACAGTCTGGACGAGATCCGCCGGATCGCCCGCCGGCTCCGCCCCGGTGTGCTGGAGGAACTGGGGCTGATCAGCGCGCTCAAGGCGCTGACCGGCGAGATCACCACGCACTCCGGCCTCTCCGTACGGTGCGGCTTCGACAGCGCGCTGCCCCCGCTGGGCGAGGATGTCGAGCTGGTGCTCTACCGGGTCGCGCAGGAGGGCCTCACCAATATCGTGCGCCACGCCGACGCACGGCAGGTGGCTCTCACGCTCCGGCGCACCACCGGGGGTGTGGAGTTGCGTCTCCGGGACGACGGGCGCGGCATCGGTACGGCGACGGAGGGCGCGGGCATCCGCGGGATGCGCGAACGGGCCCTGCTCATCGGCGCCGAGCTGTCGGTGGGGCGGGGCCGCGCGCGGAGCGCTGGAACCGGCGGTGGGACGGACGTACGGCTGCGCGTACCGATCAGCGGCGACGGCGACCGGCGCACCCAGAACACCGAGAACACCGGAACCACCGGGAACACCGGGAACACCGAGAGCGATGAGATCAAGGGGAGCGACTGACCATGCCCGAGGCGACCCAGACCCGCATTCTCCTGGCGGACGATCACGCCCTGGTCCGCCGGGGAGTCCGGCTGATCCTCGACAACGAACCGGATCTGACGGTCGTCGCCGAGGCCGGCGACGGCGCGGAAGCCATCGAGATGGCCCGTACCCACCAGCCCGACCTGGCCATCCTGGATATCGCGATGCCCCGGTTGACGGGCCTTCAGGCGGCGCGCGAACTCGCCAGGCTCCAGCCGGAGACCCGCATCCTGATGCTGACCATGTACGACAACGAGCAGTACTTCTTCGAGGCGTTGAAGTGCGGGGCGAGCGGCTATGTCCTCAAGTCCGTCGCGGACCGCGACCTGGTGGAGGCATGCCGGGCCGCGATGCGCGACGAACCGTTCCTCTACCCCGGGGCCGTGACCGCTCTGATCCGTAACTACCTCGACCGGGTACGGCAGGGCGACAGCATCCCGGACAGTGCCCTCACGCCCCGCGAGGAGGAGATCCTCAAGCTGGTGGCCGAGGGACACACGTCCAAGGAGATCGCCGGAATCCTGGTCATCAGCGCCAAGACCGTCGAACGCCATCGCGCCAACCTCCTGCAGAAACTCGGGCTGCGCGACCGGCTGGAACTCACCCGCTACGCGATCCGGGCCGGTCTGATCGAGCCCTGAGGGCTGGGTGACACCTCCCGTCCGGTATGCGCCAGGGGCACGGCCGGCACTCGTCGGGAGTCCGTGCGCTCCGCGCTGGGCAGAGACTGGGTGGCGCCTGTACGAACCCGCGTACGGATTCGGCGCCCAGGACACCGCACCAACACGAGCGGAACGAGGCGAGGCATGAACCCGGGCAACAGCTGGGAGTTCACGGACGACCGCGGCCATCTCACCGTGGCACGAAGCCACCCGACACGGGTGGTGGCCTATATACAGGCGGGCGCGACCCTCTGGGACCACGGTCTGCGTCCACTGGGCGTCTTCGGATCCCACCATGACGGGGACACCCCCGATCCGGCGAAGGCGGGCGAGCTGCCCCTCGCCGAAGTGCGCTCCTTCGGCGCGGGCAGCGCCCTCGATCTGGACGCCCTGTTCACGGCCGATCCGGATCTCGTCGTCGCCGTCAGCTACGGCGGCGGGCAGGTCTACGGCATCGACCCGGATGCGGCCAAGCATCTGGAGGAGCAGGTGCCCGTCGTCGTCCTCGATGTGGGGAAGGACCGCTCGCTCGACGGGATCAGGGACCGGTTCACCGCGCTGGCCCGCTCGCTGCGTACGCCGCTCCGGCCCGCGGAGGCGGACCTGGAGCGGGCGGAGGCCAGGCTGCGCGCCTCGGCGGCCCGCCCCGACGCGCCCCGGGTGCTGGCTCTCTCGGCGGCGGGACCGGAAACGGCCTATCTGGCCCGGCCGGGGACCTGGCCCGATCTACGGGCCGTCAGCGCGCTGGGGGTGGCGCTGATCGAGCCCGAGGCGGGCGGCGGGGCCAACTGGCGTACGGTCGAGTGGGCCGAGGCGGCCACGCTGGAACCGGACATCGTGCTCGCCGACGTACGCGCGAACGCGGCGCCGCGCGAACAGCTCCGGGGCAACACGCACTGGCGCGGCATCGAGGAGCGGGCGCGGATCGTGCCGTGGAACCCGGAGGCGCCGGGAAGCCACCGCGCGCATGCCCGGTTCCTCCACACCGTCGCCGACGCCGTGGACGCTGTCGGAGCCGCGGACGGGGTGTAGGCCCTGCCCGGCCCCGGACCGGGGCGCCGCGTCGGTGTAGGCGCGCTGTCGGTGGCGTGTCGGAGCCTGCTGCCAGCGTTGCCGTATGACAGACAACGCACCTCAGCCAGACGGCGGCGCCGCACCACGAGCGCTGCCGGTACGGACCGTCGAAGTGACCGGGGTCCGGCGGATCTCGCCGCACATGGTACGCGTCACTTTCGGCGGCCCCTCCCTCGGCGATTTCACGCTGGACGGGCCCGATCAGCAGGTGAAGCTGTACTTCCCGAGGCCGGGGCAGCGCGTCCCACGGCTGCCGGAGGCAGGTACGGACGACGATGTGATGCGGTGGTACGGCGCGTTCCAGGCGATCCCCGAGGCGGAGAGGCCCTGGTCGCGCAGCTATACCGTCCGGTCGCACGATCCGCTGCGCGCCACGATCGACATCGATTTCGTGCTCCACGGCGAGGGCGAGGGCGCCGGCCCCGCGACCTCGTGGGCACGGAGTGCCGCGCCTGGTGACGTACTCGGCGTGTTCGGACCGTCCGCGTACTTCGCCACCCCCGTACCGCTGGGCACGACCGACTGGCTGCTGCTGGCGGGCGACGAGACGGCCCTGCCGGCGATCGGCACCCTCGTCGAGGCGCTGCCGGCAGGCGCCCGCGCCCTGGTCTATGCCGAGGTGGTGGACGCGGCGGAGGAGCAGCGGTTCGAGACGGCGGGCGAGGTGACGGTGCACTGGCTGCACCGCGGCGGGGCGCCCGCCGGGCGCGGCGGCCCACTGGTGGCGGCGGTGCGCGCAGCCGAGTTCCCGGCGGGCTCGGTCCTCGCCTGGCTGGGCGGCGAGGCGGGCGCGGTCCGCGCGCTGCGGCGCCATCTTCTCGCGGAGCGCGGGCTCGACAGGCGGTCGGTCCACTTCTCCGGCTACTGGCGGCTCGACCTCACCCAGGACGACGCCCCGACGGAGGAGGATCTGGCGGAGGCGCGTGAACGCCTCTCGGACGCGGCCGATCCGGCATAGGTCCGATCAGGGCGGCGGCCTCCCTCACCGGGAGGCCGGCGCCCTCGGCGCGGGCGCGGGCGTAGGTCTGTTCGTCGAGGGCCGCGCGTACCGCCTCCTCGGCCCTGGCGAGAATCTCCGCGTCCGGGACGGACGGGAGGGTCCCGAGTCGGAAGCCCTCCGGCAGGGCGATATGACGGGCGTACGCGCCGAGCAGTCGCGCCGCGTCCTCGTCGGCCCCCAGCCGTGCCTTGGCCCAGGCGGCGCAGGGAAACTGCTGGACGATCAGCTGAGGTGTGACGAGATAGGCCACGCTGTCCAGCCGCCGTACGGCCAGGGCGGTCCACTCCCGCGCCCCCTCGAACTCGCCGTCCAGGCAGTCCAGCCAGCCCCGCATGCCCGCGACCACCCCACCGAGGAAGGGCTGTTCGGCGGCGCCGACCCTGGCCCCGCCCGCCGCGCCCTCCGCCGCCTCGTCCGCCTCGTCCGTCTCCAGGGCGCGCAGCTGCGTACGTGCCCGATCCGTCCGTCCGGTGCGTCCGAAGCGCCGGGCGAGCAGCAGCCGGGCCGTGCCCTCGGCGTATCCGGCCGCCTCGGCGGCCTCCTCGACCGCCTCGATCAGCAGCCGCTCGGCGTCCCGCTCCGCGGCCGGATCCTCCGCCGACTCCAGGCGTACGGACGCCAGCCGGGCCTTGAACAGGGGCACTTGGGCGTGCGCGCCGATCGGCGCGCAGCTCTCCATCGCGCGGGCGAAGTCGGCGGCGGCTTCCTCGTACCGTCCCAGTTGCTCGTACAACTCGGCACGCGCCCCCAGGGATTGGGCGATCCCATGGAGATCCCCCGATCGTTCGAAGCAGGCCAGGGCCTCGTCCGCGTCACGCGCCGCTCCGGCCGGTCCGTCGGGGCGACCGCCCACCAGCTGCGCCCTGAGCGTCAGCGCCAGCCCGAGATCCCAGCCGCTCCCCTGTTCCCGGCAGGCCAGCACCTGTGCGTCCAGAGCCGCGCCGATCCCGGGGAAGTCCCCCACCATCAGCTTGGCGATGAACCACATGGTGCCCGGCTGACGGCAGATCTGCGGCAGCCCGGGGCGGTAGGCCGCCACGACCGCCCGCAGCCGTGCCGGCGTACCGGGCCAGGTCGGATCGGAGGCATCGGCCTCGCCGCGGCTCGCCAGCACCAGCAGCCGCGCTCCGCGCCGCGCCTCCCACAGCCGCTCCTCCGACCAGGGCGGGGCGTGCGCGGTGCACGGCTCGGTCAGGGGTACGGCGGGCCGTACCGGCGCGCGGAAAGGGTCGGGGCCGAGCGCGGCGGCGGCGCTGGACCAGGCACTGGCCTCGGACCGGTGGTCGCGCAGCTGCCAGAACCAGCCCATCGAGAGCACCAGACAGAGCGCTTCCTGCTCCTCCTTGTGGTCCACGGCGGTGCGCAGCGCGGTCCGCAGATTGTCGTGCTCCCGCTCGAACCGGCGGAGCACTCGGGCCTGGTGCGGACCGCGTGACTCCGGGTCGCCGGTACGGGCCAGCTCTCGGTAGACGGCCAGATGACGGCGTTCGACGGCCGCCCGCTCCCCCGACGCGTCCAGCCGCTCGGCCGCGTACTCGCCGACGGTCTCCAGCAGCCGGTAGCGCATACCGTCCGCGCCTCCGGTTTCGGCGACGACCAGTGACTTGTCGACGAGGGAGGCGAGCAGCCCGAGCGTGTTGCCGTCCTCGGGCCTCTCCGCGCACACGGCCTCGGCCTCCGCCGGGGCGCAGCCGCCGGAGAAGACCGACAGACGGCGCAGTACGGCCCGTTCGCCCTCGGTGAGCAGCTCCCAGGACCAGTCGACGACGGCCCGCAGGGTCCGCTGTCTCGGCAGTACGGTCCGGGCCCCGCTGCCGGCACCGAGCAGACGGAAGCGGTCGTCCAGCCGGTCCGCGAGCTGCCGGGGCTCGAACGCGCGCAGCCGCGCGGCGGCCAGCTCGATGGCGAGCGGCAGTCCGTCGAGCCGGTGGCAGATCTCGGCGCACGCGACCGGATCGTCGGTGGTGCGGAATCCGGGCCTGGCGGCGGCGCCGCGTTCGGCGAGCAGTTGGAGCGCCATGTCGCGCGGCAGGGGGCCGACGGTATGGACGAACTCGCCCGGCACGCCGAGCGGTTCGCGGCTGGTGGCCAGCACGCTCACTCCGGGGCAGCCGGTGAGCAGTGTCTCCGCCAGCCCGGCGGCGGTGTCGATCACATGCTCGCAGTTGTCGAGCACGATCAGCAGCCGGCGCTGGGCGCAGTACTCGGCGAGCCGGGTCAGCGGGTCGCGCGGCGCACCGTCCCCGGCCGCCGGGCGTACCACGGTCTCGCGGGCGCCGAGCGCGGTGAGCACGGCCTCGGCGACGGCTGCGGGGTCGCGTACGGGTGCCAGCTCGGCCAGCCAGACGCCGTCCGGCCAGCTCCCGGCGGCAGCGCGGGCGGCTTCGAGCGCGAGCCGGGTCTTTCCCGCGCCGCCGGGGCCGGTCAGCGTGATCAGCCGCGCGGCCGGCAGTTCGGCGGCGAGCGCGGCCAGCTCCGGCTCGCGGCCGACGAAGGAGGTGAGACGGGTTCTGAGGTTGCCGGGGACGGCCGGGTCGGCGGGCGCGGACAGGGCGGCGGGAGCGGGTGGCGCGGCGGGCCGTGTCGCCGAGGCCGCCGGGGCGGCGGGCGCGGGCTCGTCATCGGCCAGCAGCGCGGCGTGCAGGGCGCGCAGCTCACGGCCGGGTCCGGTACCCAGGCGCTCGGCGAGCCGGGAGCGTATCTCCTCGAACGCCTGAAGCGCCTCGGCCGGTCTGCCCGCCGCACGCAGAGCCCGGATGCGCAGCGCGTGGAGGGGCTCGTCGAGCGACTGCCCGGCGGTGAGGGCGGCGAGACCTGCCAGGGCCCGGTCCGGCCTGCCCGCCGCGACGTCGGTGGCCAGCCGGGCGCGGCGGGCCTCGGTGTGCCGCTGTTCGGCGCGTACGGCTCGTGGGTCGGCCTCCCGGCCAGGGAGGTCCGCCAGCGCGGGCCCGTCCCAGAGCGCCAGGGCCTCGTCCAGCACCGTGGCCGCCTGTCCGACCTCGCCCGCGCCGAGGGCCGCGGTGCCCTCGGCGGCGAGCCGTTCGAAGCGGAAGAGGTCGATGTCGTCGCGGTGCGCGTGCAGCCGGTAGCCGCCGGGCTCCGAGGCCACGGCCGCGCTCCCGAGGGCCCGCCGTACCCGCCCCACCAGAGCCTGGAGCGCGGCGACCTCGTCGGCGGGCGCGTGCGCGTCCTCGCCCCAGATCTGGTCCGCCAGCTGTCCGGTGCCCACGGCCCGGCCCCCGGCGGCGGCGAGCGCGCAGACCAGCGCCCGCAGCCGGGCCCCGCTGAGCGGCACCTCGGTCCCGTCCCGGCGAACGGCCCGGGTGGTGCCGAGCACGCGATAGTGGTACGTCACGGGACCATTGTCCTCGCCGCCCGGATCCGGGGACGCCGCGTTCGGACCCGTCCGCCGATATCCGCCGAGTGAGAGCGGCGCACCGGACCCGGCCTGAGCAGCGCACCGGACCCGGCCTGAGCGCCGCTCCGGACCCGGTCGCTCTCAGCCCCGTCCGCCCGCCGGCCGGAACTCGCACCAGACCGCCTTGCCGGACCCGCGCGGCTCGACCCCCCAGCGCGCGGCCACCGCGTCCACCAGCAGCAGCCCTCTCCCCGAGGTGGCCGCCTCGCCCGGCTCCCGGCGGCGGGGCCAGGCACTGGAGCGGTCCTTGACCCAGAGGCGTACGCGGCGCACCGGCTCCGGCAGGACCTCCAGGGTGAGTACCGCGCCGCCCTCGGTGTGGAGCAGCACATTCACCAGCAGCTCGCCTGCGGCCAGCTCCACATCGTCGATCAGCTCGGCCAGCCCCCAGTCCGCCAGCGCCTGGCGCAGCCCGGCACGGCTCTCGACCAGGCCCTCCGGGTCCGCCTGGTGGACGTACAGATGGATACGGGGCGCCTGGTCGGTGCCGGGGTCGGGGCGGCGGCGCAGCACGAGCAGCGCGATGTCGTCGCCCGTCCCCCAGCGCTCCCACAGCCGCTCCGAGAGATGGTCGGCGAGCTCGCTCGCCCGCCCGGGCCCGGTCCGCACCATCTCGGCGAGTGCGTCCATCCCCACCGAGATATCGCTGCCGGGCTCCTCGACCAGCCCGTCGGTGCACAGCACCAGCGTCTCGCCCGGTACGAGGTCGAGCCGGGTCTCCGGGTACTCCTCCTGTCCGAAGGCCGTGGCGACCCCCAGCGGCAGTCCGCCGCGCAGATGGGGCCGGCCGATTCTGCCGTCGTTGTGCCGGACGAGCGGGCCGAGATGACCGGCCCGCACGGCGCGTATCCCGCCGGTGGCCAGGTCCATCTGGGCGTATACGCAGGTCGCGAAGCGCTCCGTGTCGAGTTCGGCGAGAAAGCGCGAGGCGCGCGCCAGGACGGTCGCTGGTGCGTGGCCCTCGCCCGCGAAGGCGCGCAGGGCGATACGGAGCTGGCCCATGATGGCGGCGGCGTGTGTGTCGTGCCCCTGGACATCACCGATGACGACGCCGACCCGGCTCCGGGGCAGGGTGATGACGTCGTACCAGTCGCCTCCCACCTCTCTGCCGCTCCAGGCCGCGTGATAGCGGACCGCGATCTCGGCGCCGGGGAACTCCGGGATGTCCCTGGGCAGCATGGACGCCTGGAGGCCGGTCGCGAACTCGCGCTCCTGGTCGAAGAGGATCGCGCGCTGGAGCGACTGGGCCACGATGCCCGCGAGGCCCATCAGCAGGGTGCGGTCCTCGGCCGAGAAGTGCGTACGCCGCCGGTAGAAGAGCGCCAGACAGCCGATGGAGCGGGCCTGGACGACCAGTGGCAGGAAGGCGGCGGCGTTGGCCCCGAGGCCCCGGACGTACGGCCGCAGCCGGGGGAAGCGGTCGATCACCAGGTCGCGCAGTGAGCTGACGAACCGCGGCCGCTGGTTCAGGACCGCCTCGGCGAGCGGCAGGGAGCCGTCGAGGCGGTGGAGGCGCAGGTCGTCGAGCACCTCGATGGACTCGCCTGCCAGCGCGATGAGCTTCAGGGCGCCGCCCTCCACCAGACCGAGAGCGAGTCCGTCGGCGCCGAAGTGCTCAAGACCGCCCGCGCCCGTCAGCGCGGCGGCGACATCGTCCACGGTGATCGCCCGGGAGAGTGCGTCCGTGGCGCTGTGGACCATGCCGGTCATGTCCGTACGGCCTGTTTCCGCCGGGTTGACCACGGTGAATTCGGAGAGGTCCGCCGTGGCGTTCCGCACGATGCCGACGATACGGTACGGGTGGCCCCGCTCGTCGCGCAGGATGCGGCCCCTCGTATGGGTCCACTGCCGTGTTCCGGTGCGGCGCGTCAGCTGGAAGTACGAGCCGTACGAGGTCCGGCCGCTCCGGATCGCCGCGTCCACCACGGCCTGCAGGCGCAGGCCCTCCTCGCGGGGTACGCGTGAGATCAGGGTCTCGGCCACACCGTCGTACTCGTCGGGGCGCAGATCGAACACAGCGAGACCCGCCGCATCCAGCTCGAAGGCCCCGCTTTCGAGGTCCCAGTCGAAGCTGCCCATGCGGTTCAGTGCGAGTCTCTCGTCCGCACCGATCACCGGCCGGTCCCGGTCCCGATCGCGTCCTGCCATGCCCCCGCTCCGGAGGTGGGCTGGGAGCCCGGTCAGCCGGCCGGGCTCCTTGTTTCGTGGCGCTCGAACGCATGTAGCGTAACTTTCCCGGCAAAATGTCGCATTGTTAACGAGATCAAGAGAGTCGCCCGACCACTCCCGTGACCAGGCCCGTCCAGGGCCTCCGGGGTCGCCGCGCCGCACACCTGGACAGAGCGACAGCCGCGTGCTGTGATGCCAACTCCCGCTGTTTTCAACGTTGTACTGCTCGGCACTGACATGGATGGGAGTCCCTGATCATGCTCGACCGACGACGTTTTCTGCACACCGGCGCCCTCGCTCTCGGTGGTGGGGTCCTCCTCGGTCCCTTCGCGCCCTCCGCCTCCGCCGTGGCTCCGGCACCCGGAGGCTGGTACGCGCCGAACGCCGCGCCCCTCGCCCCCACCGCCTTCCAGAAGCTCCCCCTCGGCAGTGTCACGGCCCGGGGCTGGCTCTCGGGGCAGCTGGGCCTCCTCCTCGACGGGCTGTTCGGCCGTTACGCCGAGATCTCCCGCTTCCTGCGGTTCGACGAGTCCGGCTGGGTCCATCCGGAGAAGGACGGCTGGGAGGAAGTCACCTACTGGCTGCGCGGATATGTCAGCCTCGCCGCGCTCACCGGCGACACGGACGCTCTCGCCACCAGCCGCCGCTGGATCGACGCGATCCTCGCCACTCAGCGGCCGGACGGTTTCTTCGGCCCCACCCGGCTGCGTACCGCGCTCAACGGCGGCCCCGACTTCTGGCCCTATCTGCCGCTGCTCCAGGCGCTGCGCTCACACGAGGAGTTCACCGGCGACCAGCGGATCCTGCCGTTCATGGTGCCTTTCCTCCGCTATATGAACGCGCAGGGCCCCGGGGCCTTCGACTCCAGCTGGGTTTCGAAGCGCTGGGGCGACGGTCTCGACATCGCGATGTGGGTCTACAACCGCACCCACGAGCCCTTCCTCCTCGACCTGGCCGACACCATGCACAGACACGGCGCGAACTGGGTCGACCACTTCCCCGATCTGCACAATGTCAATATCGCGCAGGGCTTCCGCGAGCCGGCGCAGTACGCCCTGCGCTCGGGGTCCGCCGAACTCACTCGCTCCACCTATCGCAACTACGCCTCCATCATGGGCTCCTACGGCCAGTTCCCCGGGGGCGGATTCGCGGGGGACGAGAACGCCAGGCCCGGTTTCGGAGACCCCCGGCAGGGCTTCGAGACCTGCGGAATCGTGGAGTTCATGGCCAGCCACGAACTGCTCACGCGGATCACCGGCGACCCGGCGTGGGCCGACCGCTGCGAGGAGCTGGCCTTCAATATGCTCCCGGCCGCCACCGACCCCGGGGGCCGGGGCGTGCACTACATCACCTCCGCGAACAGCGTCGATCTCGACAACTCCCGAAAGACCCAGGGGCAGTTCCAGAACGGCTTCGCCATGCAGGCGTTCCAGCCCGGTGTCGACCAGTACCGCTGCTGTCCGCACAACTACGGTATGGGCTGGCCCTACTTCACCGAGGAGCTGTGGCTCGCCACCCCCGACCGGGGGCTGGCCGCCGCGATGTACGCGGCGAGCCGTGTCCGCGCCAAGGTCGCCGACGGTACGGAGATCACCGTCACCGAGGACACCGACTACCCCTTCAAGGAGACGGTCGCCCTCACCGTCGCCACTCCGCGCCCTCTCCGCTTCCCGCTCTATCTGCGGATTCCCGGCTGGTGCGAACAACCCGAGCTCTCCGTCGGCGGACGGCGGACAGCCGCCCCACCCGGCCCGGCCTTCGTCAAGGTCGACCGTATGTGGCGCGACGGTGACCGGGTGACTCTGCGGCTGCCGCAGCGCACCACCGTGCGCCGCTGGGGCGACAACCACGGCGCCGTGAGCGTCGACCACGGCCCGCTGACCTACTCCCTGCGGATCGGCGAGCGGTACGAGCGCTACGCGGGGACGGACGACTTCCCCGAACTCGCCGTGCACGCGGGCGGACCGTGGAACTACGGCCTCGCCACCGACCGGCCCGCCGATCCACCGACGGATCTGCGGTTCTCCGCCGACAGCGGTCCGCTGTCCGGCGATCCCTTCACCCAGGAGGGCACACCGGTCCGGATCACCGCCCCCGCCCGGCGGATCACCGAGTGGGTCGCGGACGACCAGCGGGTCGTCGCTCCCCTCCAGGACAGCCCGGCCCGCAGCACCTCGGCGGTGGAGCGGGTCACACTGATCCCGATGGGCGCGGCCAGGCTGCGTGTCACCGCCTTCCCGACCGCGCACCCCGAGGGCCGTCCCTGGACACCGGAACCCGCCTTCCACCGCGTCCAGAGCAAGCACAGCGGGAAGGTGCTGGCGGTGGACAGGATGTCGCTGGCCGACAGCGCCCGGGTGGTGCAGTTCGACAATTCCGGTACGGCGGACCATGCCTGGCAGCTGACCGACGCGGGGGGCGGCTGGTTCCTGATCCGGAACGGGAACAGCGGCAAGGTGCTCGGCGTCGACGGCATGTCCACCGCCGACAGCGCGCCGGTGGTGCAGTTCGCCGACAACGGTACCGACGACCATCTCTGGCAGCTGCTGGACAGCGGCGACGGCTGGTACCGCATCCGCAACAAGCACAGCGGGAAGGTGCTGGGCGTCGACGGCGTGTCGACCGCCAACAGCGCCCAGGTGGTCCAGTTCGCCGACAACGGCACGGACGACCATCTGTGGAGACTGCTCTGACAGCGCCCCGTCCGGTGGTTCCCGTGCCCGTGTGATAGCGACGCTACGCCCTGATTGATAGCATCCCTTTCATGAGCACGCGCACACGCATCCTGGAGGCCGCCGCCGACCTTGTGGCGAAGTCGCCGAACGGCGATATCTCCACGCGCGCGGTCTGTGAGGCCGCCCAGGTCGGCGCGCCGGTGCTCTACCGGCAGTTCGGCGACAAGGAGGGACTCCTCTCCGCCGTCGTCGACCACGGCTTCGACGCCTACCTGGCGACCAAGCGTCTTCATCAGCCGGGGGCCGACCCGATCCAGGATCTGCGGGACGGCTGGGACACCCATGTGGCGTTCGCGCTGGCGAATCCCAACCTGTACCGGCTGATGAACTCCCCACTGATGCGCAAGCCGCCGGCTTCCGCCCTGGCGGCCCATCAGATCCTCACCCGTGATCTCGAACGGGCGGCGGCCCGGGGCGCGTTGCGGATCTCCCCCGAACTCGCCGCCCAGATGGTCATGTCGGCCAATGTCGGTGTGGCGCTGACGCTGGTCGCCCGCCCCGCCACCTTCACGGACCCCGATATGTCACGGCGGGTCCGCGACGCGGTGCACGCCGCCGTGTTCACCCCGGAGGCGATGCGCGGGGAGACCCCGGCCGAGGACGCGACCACGGCCCCCGCCGACACCCCGGCCGCCGCGACACGGCTGGGAGCACTGATCCGGCGGTCGCCGCCCACGGCCCTGACCGCCGCCGAGGCCGCGCTGCTGAGCGAGTGGCTGGAGCGTGTGTCGAACGCGCCGGACACCACAGGCGCACCCCCGTCGTCAGACCTTGAAACGACACCCACCCGGGACGCGGGACAAACAACCACAACAGCCGCGCCCCGACGGTGATTTCTTGTTCACCGCGGAACGGGTCCGGCCGCTTCGCGCGCAACTCTTGACGTGTACGAAACACGGGAGAACCATCTCGGGTACTCAGAGAGCGCTCTCCAAGCTCTCTGTCACCCGCCGTGCTCCCGCATCGCCCGACACTCAGGAGACCTGCCCATGCACGCTCCTCCGCTCGCTTCGCCGGTATTCCGGAGACCCTCGCCCGCGCGTCGGCGCCCCGCGCGCCGACGCTGGCCGGCCGCCTCCCTCGCGGCGGCCCTGATCGCCTCCCTGTTACTCCTCGTCCCCGGCACCTCCGCCCAGGCCGCGCCCACCCTGCTCTCCCAGGGCAAGCCCGTGACCGCCTCCAGCCAGGAGAACGCCGGCACCCCCGCCACCGGGGCCGTGGACGGCGACAACGGGACCCGCTGGTCGAGCGCGGCGTCCGATCCGCAGTGGATCCAGGTCGACCTCGGCGCCACCGCCGCCGTCAGCCAGATCGTGCTGCGCTGGGAGACCGCGTACGCCACCGCGTACCGGATCGAGCTCTCCACCAACGGCACGAGCTGGACCACCGCGTACTCCACCACCACCGGTCCCGGTGGCACGGAAACGCTCAACGTCTCGGGCAACGCCCGCTACGTGCGGGTGTACGGCACCGCTCGCGCCACCCAATGGGGCTACTCGCTCTGGGAGTTCCAGGTCTTCGGGGGCACCTCGGGCGGCGGGGACCCGCTCCCGGGCGGTGGTGATCTCGGGCCGAATGTGGTGGTCTTCGATCCGTCGACGCCGAACATCCAGGGCCGGCTGGACGAGATCTTCCGGCAGCAGGAGTCGGCGCAGTTCGGCTCGGGCCGCTACCAACTGCTGTTCAAGCCCGGCACGTACAACAACATCAACGCCCAGCTCGGCTTCTACACCTCGATCTCCGGCCTGGGACTCTCGCCCGACGACACCACCTTCAACGGTGATGTGACCGTGGACGCCGGCTGGTTCAACGGCAACGCCACCCAGAACTTCTGGCGCTCCGC